>JARXAH010000048.1 GCA_029865945.1 Bacteriovoracaceae bacterium
AGTTGTCCTCTAATGCGTGCATAAAATCCATAAAATTTATATTCCGCTGTATTCAAATTAGTTATGTCGCCTAATTGAGCATTTTTTATGTAGTCATTATTAGAGGAAGCGCGCTTCACGTCTCCTCCCTCAGATTCGGAATTCTTTATGATATTTTTTGCAATTTCAATCCTCGCCAGCTGCTCTACTCCTAGGCCCAAATTAGCGAGGTTTATTTTTTCTTTTTTCTCTTTAGGTGAATCTTTATTTTTTTGAGTCTTTTTTGAAACATTAGTCGATTGGGCCTTATCGCCACGGTAGAATACATCAACATTTTTTGCAATAGTTTCTCGATCTGTTTTGTTGTCAAACTGAGACAAATATTTGGGAGCATCGGTTTTAATTTTGTTAGCGACTTCACTATTCACGATTTGCTTAATATTGCTTGTATCGACCTTGGATTCTGTTAGGTAAGTTACTTCAAAATCTTTTGGTTTTTTTAAATTTGTGGCCGATAAATTTTTGTGTGATTTAATTTTTCCAACCTGATAAAAGAGCAAAGCAAAAACGATCACCGCGTGAAGAAAAAGAGATAAAGATAAAAATAGGCATGGACGTTTTTTAAATTGAAGTTGCATGTAATCCTCATTCCATAGGATTTTCGGAAGCTTCTCTTTAAATTATAAGGGATTTTATCAATTCAACCTAAGCGCATCGCATTGGGATTTTTTTTCTCATAAGAAAATACGCAAATTATTGTTGATCAAAATAGTTATCTCGATCAATTAAAGTGTTTTCACCAGGCGAAGCTTGCAACATATTTAATCGGGAATCCCCTAGATATCCTTCTACAAAGTACTCAGAGTACGCTGTAGGATCTTTGGGACTAGAAATAAGGCCGGAAACTCGACTAACTGGTTTTGAAATCACTCCACTCGGAATTAAAAAGGGTTTATTTCCGCGTTTTGCAATCGCTTTTGCCATGAAATTTTTCCATGTTGGTAGGGCCGCTTGGTTACCAGTTTCCCCAAACCCCATCGTGGAGTTAGTGTCAAAACCACTCCAAACTCCTGTCACAGTATTTGATGTATAGCCAACGAACCAAGCATCGACATACTCAGATGTGGTGCCTGTTTTACCTGCGATGTTATCTCCAAGATCGCGAGCATTGGTGGCAGTTCCGTTTTGAATAACGCCTTTTAATAAATTCGTCATAATGTAGGCGAGGCGTGGATCGTAGATTTGATCGTTGGCAAGATTTTCCATAAATTCTTGCTCGGTAGAATTTATTTTTCCGCGTTCACTATTGCTTTTTTTATCGCCGACTTCTGCTTCTACTGATGCATCCGTTTCTGCTTCTTCGATTTCTTCTTTAGAGTCTAAATCTTTCGTGAGATCTTTGGAATTTTCCTCAGCGAGTTTCACTTCTGTATCTTTTGAATTATTTTCGCTTAAGTTATTTTCTTTTTTTGTGGGAAGAAATGAAAATGTTTTTACATCCAAAGGTCTTTGGTGTTTATCTTTTATCATGGTAACCATAGAAATGGGGGTTCGTTTCCCATAGTTTGGAAACACCTGATAAATGGACGTAAGATCTAATAGGCTTATTCCAAAAGAACCTAGGGCAATACTTAAGTCGGCCGGAATTTGTATGTCTTTATTGAAACGACTCATAAATTCGGAAACTTTTTTTATCCCTATCTGCTGAAGCAAATTGACTGTTGATACATTTCGACTTTCCTCTAACGATTTCCTGAGTGTAATGAGGCCTTTAAACTCCCCATCATAGTTTTTGGGTTTCCATGAAAGAATCGCATCGGTACTAGAGAGTGATTGAGGAGAATCAAGAAGAGTTGAATTTGGAGTATAACCCAATTCTAGGGCCGCGGCGTAGACGATGGGCTTAACTGCTGATCCGGCCTGACGTTTCGCTTGGATCACTCGGTTAAATTTTGTAAAAGAAAAATCATTGCCGCCCACGAGTGCCAGCACTTCCCCACTATTTACATCTAGAGACAAGAGCGCGCTTTGTACCTCTGGTTCTTGCTCTAAAAGGCACTTAATAAACTTAGTATTCTTCACATAGTCACTGAAAAAACTATCTTTTAATTTATTGTTGATGACATTATTGTGAGCTATAAAAGTATTGAGTGGCTTTAGGCCACCCTCGGCCACAGAAACTTTTACAATATCGCCCATTTTTAAAATTTTAGTGGGATGATCAACAAGTCCCCCCAAAACCGTTTCAGCACTGAAACTTCTTTTCTTTGCCCACTGAAATCCCTCGAGCGGTATGACCCCATACAACCCGCCCAAAGTAACAAAAACAACTTTCCATTCATCATTCACTCCCACCACCATGGCGTCATGAAGAACTTTGGGATCCAGTTTACTTAAGAGAATTTCATTGTTTAATTCTTGCGACATCCATAAAGACATTTTATGACTAATGCTTTCAGATTTTGATTTTTCGAAATTTTTACTTAATTGCTCTTGCAAGATGACTAAATCTTCTTTTGAAATTTCAAATTCATCTTGAAGATCTCCAGTGGTGAGCAAATAGGTATAAGTGGAAGAGTCCTTGAGTAGTCTTTGTCTTAATTCAATTTCTTGATTTACGTAGTTCGAATTTTCTATGTGGCCGAGAGCGCCCTTATAGCCTTGTCTTCGATCAATTTCCCGAGAACCTTTTTTTACTTCTTGCTCGGCCACATTTTGAAGTTCCAAATCTAAAGTAGTATGGACTTGGTAGCCCCCTGATAAGAGCTCCTCTTCGCCGATTTTATCGATTAATCGTTGTCTTATCCACTCGGTAAAATATCCTGCAACTACTCCACTACCCTCTTGATTTCGTCTAAGTTTCAATTTAGTAGTTAGTGCTGTTTCATATTCTTTTTTACTTATTCGTCCTTCTTCAAACATGCGTGACAAGACATAAGACTGACGAGATTTTGCATGATCGGGATTATTAAAAGGCGAATACTTGGTGGGGGCCACAAGAAGTCCCGCCAACATGGCGGCCTCTGCCAAATTTAAATCTTGAAATTCTTTATCAAAGTAGCCTTTGGCCGCGGCCTTAAATCCATAGCACCCTCTTCCGAGGTAAACTTGATTTAAATAAAAAAATAGAATTTCTTCTTTCGTAAATTTTTGTTCAATGGAAATGGCCAATAAAAAATCTTTGATTTTTCGTTCAATGGTTTTTTCACTTGAAAGAAGTAGCGATTTCGCCACCTGCTGGGTAAAGGTACTTCCCCCCTGCACTACTCTCCCAGCTTTTATGTTCATAAGCATGGCACGAAAAATTCCGGTAAAGTCGATTCCTTGATGTTCAAAAAAACGTCCATCTTCCGCGCTCAAAACCGCATCAACAATTATTTTTGGTGTATTTTTTAGCTCGACTAAATCTCGATTTTCGATTCCAAGTCTTAGTAGTATTTTTCCTTCCCGATCATAAATATAAGAAGGAACGGCTGGATTATATTCTCGTAACTTTGTGACACTAGGTAGAGTTTGAGTTAAATGCCAAATATAAACGAGCACGACACAGAGACAAAAAACTCCCAAGCCAATGAGGGAGAGGACAGAAAAAATTCCGTACTTCAAAAATTTATTAACTTTTTTTCCGTTTTGCCCAGGTGATTGCCCGGGTTGTGATTGATTATTTGTCATTTCAATTTCCCCAGTAACTCTTTGGCAATTTTTTGTCCGTAGGAAAGATAATCTGCCAAGGTAAATTGAGTTAAATAATTTTCCGGTAATTTAAGCTGGTAAAGGATCATGTTTTTAGAAATCAGAGCGGCTTGCGGCCTAGAGGAAAAACAAACCGCCTTTCGATCTTTTTCTAGAAGATCCATCAATCGTTCGCAATTGCCAAAAATAGGATCTGGCTCGAGATTCAAATTAAAATCGTCTTCTAGTTTGCCTGCATAATCTTCAAATTGCTGTGACAGCTCTGATTCTGTTTCGCCTGACTTGCGAGGAAAGAATTTTTTTAATTTTTGAAAAATTACCCATTCAACTAGATTGGCACTTCCCTTCTTTTGATAGACTTTTAGCAGCTGAATTAAAAATTTTGAAGTTTCATCATTGACCATTACATAGAAAGATTTTTTTCCTCGCGACTCCCAATACTTAAGCATTCCTACAAGGATGAGAGCTTTTTCATTTTGATCAGCAAAATTGAGGACAAAGGTCTTAGGATTGATTTGGGTAATGGTGCGAGCATTTATCTTGGTGTGGTCATAAGGGTCTTGAGTGGCCGTTGGGTTGAGTTGGTCATCGTATCTTGAACCAGAGTTAGAGGAAGACGAGGACGAAGAATGAGAATCAAGATTATCGGTCGGAGTTTGATTTACAGTGTTTGTTTGATCTCCTGTGACCCCCGCTTCATTTTTGTGAAGCTCAACACTATGATTGGTAGATTTTTTCGCTTTTGTGCTTAAGTCTGCGCAAGAAGAAATAAGGATAGAAACCACGATCAACAAAAAAAATAGGGGAGAAAAATTATGTTTCATTATAGTTTAAAGTCCTCTTCTTTCAATTCATCAGTAAGTACTTTTATTTTTTTTTCTGAAACATCTAAAAAAGTTCTACATTTTTTGTATAGCTCAATTCCCTTCTCAAATGAGGCAATGCTGGTTTCTAAACCTAATTGACCTTTTTCCAACGATTTTACGATTTGCTCTAACTGTAAAAGATTTTGTTCGAAGGAGGTATTTTCTTCCATAATTATCTCTCAATTATTAAATAACTTTTAAAAAAAATTGAATTGCTCAACTAACAATTAATACCACCCAAGTAAACTGGAGTAGTTTTTGCCTGAGTACTCAATAAAAATTACTACCATTATACTTAATCTTGGTAGCTGCTCAAAGGAGAATCATCGAGTGAGTGGGATATGGGTACCTGTTTCTGGGCAGATTGCTCAGGAAAGAAAAATTGAAGTGCTCGCCAATAACGTCGCCAACAGTAACTCGGTGGGGTTCAAGCGTGATGACACTGCTTTTAAAGAACATCTCACCGAGTATGAAAATCCTTCCTTCGACATCGACATTCCTAGAAAAGATTTTTCCACTGCCGATATGCACAGAACGCGCGAGTTACAACAAGCAAAAGTGCAATCCGCCGGATCCTATTCTGATTTTACCCAAGGTGAAGTGATACCAACCAATGGGCCCATGGATTTTGCGATTAATGGCGAAGGATTTTTCGTTATTGAAACGCCTCAAGGGGTTCGTTACACACGTAAAGGAAATTTTAATATCAATGCCGAAGGGACTCTCGTTACTGATAAGGGTTACTCAGTACTGGGAAATATTCCGACACCCGAAAGCCCCAATACGTATTTGCAATTGAAGGGCAAAGGCGCGGTGCAAGTAGATGGGAGTGGAAATATTTCTCAGGATGGAAAGGCGGCAGGTAAGTTAGCGATGGTTCATTTTGCAGATTTACATGCTCTCAAAAAAGAAGCATCAGGTTTATTTACAGCACCTCAAGACATGGCGCCCGTCGAATCAACTAAATCCGTTTGTATGCAAGGACACCTAGAGCAGTCTAATGTGAATCCCATTTTAGAGATGACGGAATTAATCAAGGCCCACCGACAATTTGAGAGCATGCAAAAAGCAATCCAGGCCTACGATAGCATTGGTAATAAATCAGTGAATGAGATTGTTAAATTTTAATTAATAGGGCAAAGGCCAAGTCAAAGGCAAAGGAGTTAATTTTGATACGAGCACTTAATACCGCAGCAACAGGAATGGCGTCTCAAGATGCAAACGTAAGCACGATTGCCAACAATATTGCCAACGTGAATACGAATGCCTTTAAAGCGGGAAGAGCAGAGTTTGAAGATTTGCTATATGAAACCGTTCAAGAGGCAGGAGCAAAGTCATCTCCTGATACAAGTTATTCCGTAGGAACTCAAATTGGTTCAGGATCAAAAATCAGCGCCGTAAAAAAACAATTTCAACAAGGCCTCCCCAATGTCACCAATAATCCTTACGACTTGATGGTTAATGGAGAAGGATTTTTTGGCTTGATTGGGGGCGATGGACAAGTGGCCTTCACGAGAGACGGCTCTTTTACTGTTGATGCAACGGGGAGCCTAGTAACCAAAAATGGGGAAAAAGTTTTTCCAGGATTTACGATCCCGCCCAAAACTAGTCACGTCAATGTTGATTCATCGGGCGGAATTGAGGCCTTCATTGAGGGCCAAACAGAACCTATGAAGTTAGGCCAAATTCCGGTTTTTCAATTTCAAAATCCCGAAGGCCTAAAATCCATTGGTGGAAATAAATATCAAGCTACGGTCGGAAGTGGAGTTCCTGCGCAAACAGTGGCCGCAACTAATGGAGCAGGGCAAATTCAACAAGGTGCCATTGAATTATCCAACGTCAACGTAATGCAAGAAATGACCAACTTAATTAAAGCGCAACGAGCTTATGAAATGAATTCTAAGGTAATGGGTGCGGCCGATCAAATGCTACAGACTGTAAACAATATTAGGTGATTAATTAATTAATTAATTGAATGAGTTAGTGATTAGGTGGTGGATGAATGAAGAAAAATTTTGTTTTCATGGAAATTTTGTTTCTCGTATTTTTTTGTTCATGGACGAGTGCAGTTCCTTCGTTGGCAAATGATTCAAAAACGGAACTTTGTGAAATGGATTTAAGTCCAGTAGTGGTAAAAGTGGGTGATAGCTTTTATCAAAGTTATTTTTCCCAGATATTCACTAAAAGCAACTGCTCACCTGAAATTGTGAATCTTGTGGAAGAAAATGTACTCAACACCAATGGAAAAATTCCAACCGAACATCTCCTAGGAATTTATGCGACTAAAGTTAAAACCCAATCTAAATTTATAGAAGTGCTAGATTTAAGTGCTCACCTTAAAAATCAAATTTTGAATTCAAAATCCAAAGGCAACGAAAATAATAAGTATTTCAAACTTGATGGCAGCAACCAAGTCATAGGACTTAAGTCACTTAAAGAAATCACTTGGACCTGGGGGAAAGATGAACACGCAGTTGAAGTAAACCTGATGGATAAAAATGAAATCGCTCACAAGATTAGCTTCAACATTGAAACAAATACCAAAAACTTGGTTTACAAGGCAAAAAAAGATATCTCTGCTTTAAATGAAAATCTCAAGGCAGAGGATTTTGAATTAATCGAAATCCAATCTCAAGATCACGATCACGATCAAGGCAATATTAACAATAGCAACAGATACTCAACACCTTTCATGGAAATAAATAAAATTAGCTACTACCGAACTAATGGTCTCATCAAAAAAGGGGAGACTCTTTTTACCAATTCACTTAGTCCTATGAATTTAATTGAAACCGGAAAAATGATTAAGGTACTGGGAGATTCCCAGGGCGTCGAAGTAAGAGCGGAAGGAAGAGCTATGGGCCCAGGTTTTATCGGACAAACGATTACGATTGAAAATCAAAAATCTAAGCGAAAATATTCGGCCGAAGTTATCGATTTTAACACAGTGAAATTACAATTATGAAACAAAATTTTTTAGCTTTCTTTTCTTTGTTAATTATTCTTTCCAGCTGCGCAAATTTTGTTGAAAAAGTGCAATCAGATATCAAGCGACAAAAAATGCAAGAACAGCAGCGAGAAAGTATTACTTCCATGGCCGGCAAACAAAAGACGTCCAAAAATGATGAAAGAAAAATAGCTGATCCTTTAACCTATACGGCCTACGGAGAAGATGAAAAAAAGCGTGATAAAAATTTAATGGGACAGCGAAAAACGAGAAACGATTTCACTGACCAAGGAAACGGGGGAAGTTTGTGGAGCAATTATGATAATTCTACCTCCTTTTTTACAAACGCGACTACCATTCATGAAGGCGACATTGTCGTCCTAGAAGTACTAGAAGAATTCAAAAAAAGCATAACCAGAGAATTAAGAAAAGCTTATCCCCCCTATGGCCCTGGAAATATTTTTACGGCAGCACAAACTCAGTCGATGCAACAAGATGCGGCGAACTCGACTTCTAGTGCGGCAGTTAAAAGCAATGAAACGACTGCAGGAGGCGTAAATCCCTTGACTGGCCCGATAGCAAAAGAAGGAGGGGCCAAGGAAGACGCGGATAAAGAAGTGGCGGAAATTGTTTACGATAAAATTTCAGCTCGCGTCGTTGAAAAAATTTCAGGGGATCACGTTATCATTAAAGGAAAAAAAGAAGTCATTTTTAGAAATAAAAAAAGATATGTTGAAATTAATGCCATGGCAAAGGCCACTGATATTGAAGACGGTGGAAAAATTAAATCAGATAAAATTATTGAATCAAGGATTACGGTCTTAAAATGAAAACAAAAATGAACATCATTAATTATTTTTTTATTTTCTTATTTTTGAACCTTACTCACAATTTTTCCCATGCCCAAGTGAGAATTAAAGATTTAGTTTCCATTAAAGGTGTAAGAGAAAATCCCGTACTTGGATACGGATTAGTCATTGGACTAAAAGGAACAGGAGATGGAGGAGGAGAGATTTCTTCATCGGCCATGAAAAAATTATTACAATCACTAGGATTAAATCCCAAGTCAGAAATTGCTTCTAAAAATGTGGCGTCCGTAGTGGTGACAGCAAAACTTCCTCCCTTTCCAAGAGTGGGGCAAAAAATTGACGTCCAAATTTCTTCCATTGGAGAAGCGAGCTCGCTCTCGGGTGGAACCCTCGTCGTAACCCCGCTTAAAAGTGGCGATGGAAAAATTTATGCCGTAGCTTCAGGAAATATAAGTTTGGGGGGCCTAGAAAAAGGCGCTAAGTTTGCAACTTCTGGAATTATTCCCCAGGGTGGAACGATTGAAAAAGAATTAGAGATGGAATTTGATAATAAAACTGCCGTGAGACTTGCCTTAAATAATCCAGATTTTACAAACGTTTCAAGAATTACAAAAACAATTAATCAAGAATTGGGCGGCGTTTTTGCGATTGCTAAAGATTCTGCGACCATCGATCTTATTATTCCCTCCTTTTATGAAAGAAGAGTGGTTGAACTTATCGGGATCGTAGAAAATTTTCGCATCGTTCCTGATCAAAAGGCGAAAGTTGTCATCAATGAGCGAACTGGCACCGTAACGATTAGTGGGGAAGTCCACCTAAAAAAGACGGCCATTGCTCACCGAGGAATGACGATCACACTTAAGGGAGAAAGCGAAGGATCAGAACAAAAAGTTCACCTTGCGCCCACCACTAATTCCCTTGAAGACCTAGTAAAAATTCTCAATGCCATGGGTGCTGATGCCGAGGATATGATTTCCATTTTCCAATCCCTTCAACGAAATGGTTCTCTTAATGCAGAAATAGAGACTATTTGACACCATCAATTTTGCTACGCCATTGGGAAAATTTTGCTTCCCCCTCAAGAATTCTCGCCCAACATGCTAAACTAAAATAAGGAGACGTGTATTTATGCCTGAAGTTGGCAAAGTTAATTCAAATTTTCCTGCATCCCAAATCGCAAAAAAAACGCAAGTTAAAGAGCGAGATACGACGGAAGAAAAAATTGAATCCTTGGCCAATCAAATGGAATCCAATTTTACGGATCTCATGGTAAAGGAAATGCGAAAAACAATTCCCAGAGAAGAGGTGAGTGGAGCGCAATCCTTTTATGAAGGTCTCATGGATAGAGAGTATGCAGATAAACTTGCAGCGCAAATAGATCTAGGAATTTTGGATCAACTAAAAACAAAAATGGGCCTAACGAATAAAAACGATAATAGGCCAAAACCAACGGAGTAGTGATGACAGACGTTTCAAAAACGAGACCAAATTTTTTCCCCAACTCTCCCACTGCTAAAGAGGCCAAGAGAAAAGCGTTTGAAAATTTAGAGCAAGCACAAGACACCAATGGTGCGCAACGATCGAACATCGGGGGAGTTAAGAACAATGATGCTCGAGTTGAAATTCCAGAGTCGATCAAAGATTTTTCGCAAATTAAAAGGGCCGTTGATCAGAGTGGGCCCATCGATAATTCCAAAAAAATTGCTGAGCTAAAATCCAAGATAGCCAGTGGGCAATATGAGATTGATTATGACGGTGTTGCAAATAAAATGCTTGAAAGTGAGTATTAAAAACTATGGTTGCGAATGAATCAAAATATTCGCTGCTAGATTATTATCATGAGTTGACCCTCATCTGGCGAGAGCTTTGTATTTTACACACCCAGTTATTTGAAGTCACCAATCAAGAATACGAATTTTTGCTCTCAGGGGTGACAGAGCAATTAGAGTCCAACCTGGCACTAAAGAGAAATATCATCGACCAAATTCAAGAATATGATTTAAAACGACAGGAAAGTGTAAAAAATGTTTTTAAAAATTTTGCGAGCGAAGAAGAAAATTTCTTACATTACACGAAATTAAATAAATTATTTTCTGAAAACTTGAACTTATCAGCAGATCACCAATTAGAAAAATATAATTTTTTCCTCATTGATATTATCGAAAAAATTCAAATACAAAATCGTAAAAATCGTCAATTCCTCAATAGATCCTTGATCATGCTAGAAGATCTCAAAAAAGATTTTCAAAATACCGGAAAAGTTCTGAGCTACAATAAAAAAGGAAACCTGCAGCGTCACACCAGATAGTAAAAAAATTTGATGAACACCAAGGGGTAGGAGAGAGTCTTTGGGAGCAAATGTTTTCACAATAGGAAGTTCTGGTTTAGTGGCCGCCAAGAAGCAATTGGCGACGACGGGACACAATATTTCCAACGTCAATACAGAGGGTTTTACAAGACAACGAGCTGATCAGATCGCGACAACTCCTATCGGCAGCGGCAACATTACCATGGGAACTGGGGTCGATGTTAAATCTGTGAAGCGAATTCATGATGAATTAGTCGAAAAGCGATTTATCAAATCAAATACTGAACATAATTATTTTTCAGAGCGCGCCAACAAACTTGCCCAAGTAGAAGATGTATTTAACGAGATGAATGGCGAAGGGATGAACAAATTAATTAATACCTTCTTCAATACGTTTCGTGAGCTATCAACGCAACCAGAAAATGATACCCTTCGTACCGTGGTTCGCGACAAAGCACAAATGGTGACCCATGATTTCAATCGCATCCACGAGCGGTTGAGCGAGCTAAATTCCAACATTGATTCCAGTGTAGAAAAAAATGTTGATGACATCAATTCCTTACTTGATAGAATTAGAAATTTAAATGTGAAAATTTCCCAATTTGAAATTGAAACCGGAGAAACCGGAGATCTTCGTGATCAGCGAGATTTGGCGGTCAAAAATCTATCTGAATTCATGGAAGTTCAAACCTACAGCACAAATAAAAATCAATTTACCGTGAATGCCGTTGGTGTGGGAACACTCGTTGTAGGCGGAACGGCACAAAAACTTGATGTTCAGATGGTCGAAAACGAATTTGGCGAGACATCAAAAAATATTACTTATAAAAATAGGCCAGGCTTTGTACTAAATGATAAAATATTAGGCGGAAAGTTGGGGGCGCTTTTTGAAATCAAAAGAGGTGAACTCAATCAATTTAGAAAAAATCTCGACCAATTGGCCTTTAATTTATCAGAATCTGTTAACGCGATTCACAGACAAGGATACATTAATTCCTCGTCCACGAAACGCGATCCCAACTTGCCTATTAGTGGAATTAATTTTTTTCAACCCATGAATAGCGCCCTGAATGCTGCTGGTGAAATAAAACTCAACCAACTAATAAAAGATGATCCGATTTACATCGCGTCTGCGTTAGAGCCCAATTCTCCCGGTGATAACCGAGTCGCTATTGCTATTAGTAAATTACAACATGAAAAAATTGGTAACAATGGCGAATCCACTCTGGAAGAAGATTATTTAAAAAATGTGGGCATCGTAGGTCTCGCAACTTCCAAAGCAAAATTAAATGAGGAGCAAACAAAAGGGATGCTCGCTCAAATCTCTACGCTTAAAGAGCGAGTCTCCGGCGTCTCACTAGATGAAGAGGCCGCCAATATGATTCGCTTTCAGCATGCTTATGAAGCCTCGGCAAAAGTGATAAGTGCGAGCGATGAAATGTTTAATTCAGTTCTGAGGCTCTTAAAGTAATGTGACTTTAGATAAATGGTTTTTGAGGAAGGTATAAAAATTTATGTCGCGTGTTTCAGAAAATAGTTCTCATCAATCGGTGGGGCATTCATTAAGTAAAGCAAAATCCAAACTTGAAGATCTTCAGGTTAAGGGATCAAATTTAAAGAATGTACAAAAACCTTCCGACGATCCCATAGGATCCACAGACGTTTTGTTACTTCGCTCCCGCCTGGCCGATAGCGATCAGTATATGAAAAATGCTCATATGGCCAAAACTTCACTTGAGTACACCGAAAATGCAGTCTCAGATATTTTCGACTTATTACTGCGCGCCAAAGAAATTGCAGTAGCTCAGTCTTCTTCCATTTTTACCCAAGAATCACGAATTAATATTGCAGAGGAAGTAAAACAAATTCGGTCGCAACTCATGAGCATTGCCAATAAACGTCTCGGAAACCGTTATATTTTCTCTGGACATAAATCTTTAGACCCGGCCTTTAACAAGGAAGGAAAGTATCAAGGCGATGATGGAAAAACTCAAATTGAGGTAGGAAAAGATTTTTTTGTCCCTACCAATTTAACTGGTAAAGAAGTTTTTTTTGTGAAAACAAATTCTGAAAAAAAATTTACGCCACTGAAAGATCAGCCACTCAATAATTTGCCAACTTTAGAATCTGAACAATCTCGCGAACTCGCCTCAATGGAAGAGAACGCTGATGAATCCATCCCTAAATCTAACGATGTTTCCGTGTTTGAAGTTTTAGAAAATATGTACAACGCCTTAGTTACTGACAACCCCAAGATCATTCAAACATTATTAAGTGATCTCGATAGCTTTCAAGAACACGTTGTTCGCATGAGAACAAAAATAGGATCGCTATCCAATTCTATTCAATATTCAGAATTTAATACTGATAAAGACAAAGTACTCAATGAATCCCAGCGAAGTCAGATTGAAGACAGTGATGTAGCAGAATTATTTGGTAGTATTCAAAAACAACAATCGATTATGGATGCCACTTATAAATCTAGCTACGGTCTCTTGAATCGAAATTTATTGCAATTTATAAAGTAGAGTAGAAATTTGCGTTGAAATTTTTTTGTAGACAATTAAGATTAAAAAATATAAAAAGCTCAAGATTTTGACAGTTTATTAAGATATACTCATAGGAATTTGGTTTTCAGGGAAGTGGATGAGGAGGAAGGCGTATGGATATACGTCGAGGACGAATACGCACCATAAAAACCAAAGTGCGATGGGTATAGATTAAGTTTTTTGAAAGTTTTGCTTCCAAAGCTTCTGAAAGACGTATATATAGTAAAGCTTAACTGTAACGCATTAGGCTAGTTTAGGAAAAACTATGTTAGTACTTACAAGGAAATTAGGTGAAAGTATTGCGATCGATGATCACATCAAGATCGTCGTCGTCCAAATTAAAGGGAAGCAAGTTCGCCTGGGAATTAAAGCACCCAAAGAAACCAAAATTCATCGCGAAGAAGTCTATCTTGCTATTCAAGACCAAAACGTTCAAGCACTCGAATCCACTCCTGAGTCTATGAGTGGACTCACTCAAGATTTAAATAATAAGAAATAATAAATAAGAAAATTACTAGAAATTGATAGAAATAAAAATAAGAGCAATAAATTCCCGCTTGCCCTAAGTAATACAGCTTGTTAACATCTGTAAGATGGATGTGTTCTCTTGCGTGTATCCAAGAGGGAGGTTCTCTGTGAAAGTCCTAACCACAAGGTTTGGTGAGTTAAGCGTTAATAAAGAAGATGTGATTCGTTTCAAGGAAGGAATTCTAGGCTTTGAAGAGCATAAGAATTTTTTTATTGTCGATCCGAATGATAATACCCTTATCCTTTGGTTGCAATCAACGGATACCCCAAATATCGCGTTCCCCATGATTGAGCCCCAAATTTTCAAAAGCGATTACTTTCCCGTATTGATGCCTTCAGATATGTCTTCCATTGATTTAGAAGAAACAAGTGATGCCAGAGTTTATTCTATTCTCACAATCCCAGCAGATTACACTCAAATGTCGGCCAACCTCAAAGCACCTATCGTCGTTAATGTGAAAAAAAATATTGGTAAGCAAATTGTGCTTCAAGATAACCGCATGCTGGTTAAGCATGAGATGTACAAAGAGCTAAAACTTGCCATCAGCTCCCACGCCACGTCCGATGATAGAAGAAGAACGATGCAGACACCGATCAGAACTTTATCAAATCAAAACTCAAATCCTATGGCCGCGAATGAAGCTGAAAGTATAAATCCGGCCGAATTGACCAATGCAAAAACAGCTATGACTAATTCTGAAAGTAACTAGTCTAAGAGTTAATTAGTCCCAATAAAAATTAAATTAGTTTAAAGTAGTTTCCGAAGAATTTTTAGAAAGATCTAAATACATCTTTGCTTCATCATTATTACTATCCATCTCCAAAACGGTTTGCCACTCTTGCTGCGCCAAAATAATTTTTCCCTCTTCGTGCAGCAATTTGGCAAGTGCGAGTCTTGCTTGCAAATATTTTGGGTGTCTGGATTTTAAATCATTGAGTCTTGCAATAGCAGCTCCGTGATCACCACGTTTCATGGGAAGTAAGGCCAATTTCAAAGGAACAAGTAAATTTTCAGGGTCCAATCCAATGGATGTTCGATACTCCCGCTCAGATTCCTCGAAGCGCTGATAAGTAGCGTACATTTCCGCCAATTCGAAATGTTGAAGTGAAAATTTTCTGTTGATATGTTGATCGACGATTCCGTTTTGTCCCTTTTTGACTCGTGAGTCGGCCATATCGAAATATTTTTGAGCATCACTGTACTTTCCAATATCATTGAGCAAAACTGCCAAGCTAATTAAAATATCCGTGTTGTCAGCATCCAGGGCGAGGGCCTTTCTGAAGGTGTTGATCGCTTTAGCTATATTACCTTCCAGGTGATAAACATTGGCCAAAAGAAAATAGACATCTGGCGTCACACCTTGAGTTTCTGCGTAGGGATGAAGCAGCTGCTTAACTTTATTTAAATCATTTTTTGCAAAAAAGGCCTTTGCATCCTGTACATGTTTATCAAGTTCCAAACGATTCAATTTTGAAACCACACTTACCTCGACTCTAATTTAGCAATTTTCTTTCCACATTTTTCCACGAGCAGACTCAGTTCTTGCAGTTTTGGTTGGCCTAATTGGGGAGCAAATTCTTTAGATTTGGCCAAACATTCATCAATGCGATTCAATTCATTTAAAGATGATATAAATCGAACTTTCGCATGCTCGATTAATTCCACATCATTAAATCGACCTAAGATGTATTCATATCGCCAAAGAGCTGCTTCGTATTTTTCAGTTTTAAAATAAAAATCGGCTATATATTTTTCTCGGGAACGAACTTGTTTGGCCACATTTTCAATACGCTCTTTCGCATCTTTCAAGAAAAGAGATTTTGGGTAGTGATCAAGAAGTTCTTGGTAATGCTTAACACTATCTTCGGCCACTGATAAATCGCGATCAAAGGTTGAGGGCATTTGATTGTACAACGATTCTGCCAAGCGAAAAATAACGTAATCTATTCTTTCGTGCTTGGGGTGCATGTCTCTAAATAATTGATAATCAGCAGCAGATTCAGCGAAATTTTCTTGTAAAAATTTAACGTCCGCAATTCTTAATTCAGAGGGAGTGGCATAAAAACTATAGGGATGCTGGGCACGAATGGCATTGAGTTTTTCTAGGGCGGCGATGTAACGTTTTTTTCCGATACTTTCTTCCGCTTCCTTAAATAAAACCTCCGCTTCTGTGACCCCGTTGGTTTTCTCAGACGAACATCTCAAAAATGAAACGAAGAAAATTGCGCAAAGTATTATTGATCTCAAGAGACTTGTCTTTAGCATTACCATTTTCATTTTTCTGTTCCTAATTTTTTTCCGTGGTTATCACTTTTAAATCATTTAGGCCAACCCAGCCATAAAATTCTTCTGGTCGTTCAATTAATGCCCACTCATCTTGAATTTTGCCTAATGAGACTTTAAGGCCTACCGGAATTTTTCCACTTTGATTGAAAATAGCTGATGGGCCTTCGCGCAAAGTAGTTTCTTTTAAAATGATCGCCTGGTTAGCGGCCGGCAAATAGTGATTATCGTAGGATTTTTCCAACTGCCACAGCCCGGCCACCAATAAAACAACAAAGAGAGGGTATCTCCACTTTGGTCGTTTAACTTTTACGCCCACAAGTATTAAGAAAAACAACGTTAGAATCGCAAAAACGAGAAAGGATTGATCCGATTTTGTTCCGACATCATCTAAATAATCGGACCAAAAAGGTTGGTGCTGGGATTCAATATTCACAAGTCCTAATTGCTCTTTTGCAATAAATAAATTATTTTCCACGCCAGTAAAACTTAGGTCCGAGCGTTTAGCATTTTCCCAATAGAGGCGTGCCAGGGGAACGTTGCCTTGTTTGTAGGACAGAACACCTTGATTATAATTCCAGACTCCTGCGGGAAAAGAGGCCGCATTTTCTTTAAGCAATTGCTGCGCTTTGGGATAATCTCCCTGCTGATACAAGGAATTGAGGGTGTCTAAAAGTTGTTTGTGATTTACACTATCAGTTGAATTGTTAGTCATAGTTTTACTCTTAAACGTTTAACGAAATGGATAAAATATATGTTTTTACTTCGCTCCGTTAAAAAAACAGATGTCTCAGATATTTTTGAATTGAGCCAGTTGGCCAATTTTATCAATTTACCACCTCATATGGAAACAATAAATCACATGGTGGAGACTTCGCTTAGGTCCTTTGAGCGGCCATCAAAGCACCTTGCCGATAACATCTATATGTTTGCTATAGAGGACTCTGGAAAGCGTAAGGTTGTGGCGGTATCGCTGATCCATGCGCAGCATGGAACGGAGGAGGAGCCCCATTTTTATTTGAGCGTTGGACATGAGCGAAAATTTTCTAACACCCTCAATACGGGATTCGTTCATGGAACTTTGCGTTTAGGTGTTGATACGAACGGCCCTACAGAAATAGGTGCTCTCATTTTGCATCCAGATTATCGAGGTCACGTACAAAAGTTAGGAAAGCAAATTTCTTATCTTCGCTTTCTGTTTATCGCGCTCCATAAGGAGCGATTTCGCGACATGATTCACGCTGAGCTAATGCCGCCGTTTGATCAAGATGGAAACTCTCCACTGTGGGAGGCGATCGGAAGAAAATTTCTCAACATGGGTTACCTAGAGGCCGATCTTTTAAGTCGGAAAAGTAAAGAATTTATAACTAGTCTTTTTCCCACGGAAAATATTTACCAAACGCTGCTACCTGCGGAGGCAAGGTGGGCAGTGGGCCAAGTGGGCAAGGATACTTTGCCCGTAAAAAAAATGCTAGAAGACATTGGTTTTAAATACACTCAAGAAGTTGATCCTTTCGATGGTGGGCCGCACTTTCGGTGTGCTATAAAAGATATAAAATTAATCCAAGAATCCTTTCAGGGAATGATCAGGTGTGAAGATCAATTAGTTTCAGGAATGAAACCGGGCCTAATTCATTTTACGGAGGATTCCACTGATGGTGACAATCACTCTTTTAAGGCAATCAAACTAAGGTACGTGTTAACCCAATCTACCAAGAGTGGGAGTGGAGAGCATCAGAGTTTATCTCTTTATGTGGGAGACATGGGGCCGTGGTCCCAAAGATTTAGAGAGTTGGAAAAAAGGGGAGTGATGCTTTCTGGAATTCCTTTCTAGAGCAGATTAAATTTGATGTCTTTTGCTTTTACTGGGTTTTTTTGTTGATAATGAAGCTCGTATTTTCTTTCTTTCCGCTCTTAAATGCCTTTAAGTTCTTTTCATTTACTTTTTTCTTCTGTGTTCGGTTTTTCAAAAGAAAATCGGTCGAACTTAAGGCAGGTGCAGGATTATCTCCATCTACCCTTTCATGGACTTCTTGATGGGTAGTCTCATTAGTGGCGAATTCTTTGTCCGTCTGAGGCTGTTTATTTAGATCAAGTTCATTGGCCGATGATTGTCCGTCATCTGGCCTCACTGCGACACCATCAGCATCTGAAAGCATGAAAGAAGAGTAACCCGAGCGTGCCTTTGGCGCATCCGGGATCCAAAGCATGGAGCCTTTTACCATGCTTCCGATGAGAGATTTCTCGCTCAAGATGGGCTCAAATTCATCTTCTGTGACTAAAAAACGAATCTGCTTATCTTGGCCGTCGGCCCCTTTTAAAACTATTTTGATGGAGTCGAATGCTCTTTCAATTTTGGCAGGTGTTAAAAAACCGAGTATCTCGGTGATGGAGAGAAAGGATTCATTTTTTCGACCAGCCATTTTCGTATATCTCAAATTGCTATCCCAAATCTAAAAGATTCGTGGAATAATTACCTATATTGTAATCCGGTTATGGACAGTCCCAAAGAGTTTTTAGTATAAATCATTATTGCCTATTTTATGTGCAATTCAATTACTGGGGAGTAGCGCAGTTGGTAGCGCAGTAGACTGTTAATCTATTGGTCGTGGGTTCGAGTCCCACCTTCCCAGCCATTTTTTGTCGTGCTTTTTTAATTTCAGATTTTTTTATATTTTTTCACTCAATTTTAATCTTTTAAAACGAATTCTGTGAGGAATTGAGATTTTGTGATGAGCAATCTTCAATTCAAAACCCAGGGTAATGTAAGATTCTTTTTATCAGCATGGATCCACTCAAAATCAAAAAAATCATGAAATAATACTTTATCTAGACATCTCCACATTCAATTTTCAAAGAGATTAAGCCGTTTAATGTATTTTTTCCTTCATTTAGCATTCTTTTTAAAGATTGATACAATAGACCTGAATTGAGATGTAGATCGTTAATTTTATTTTGTAATGATTTGATTTTATCTTGTTCGGTAGTAATTTTATTTTTAATTTCATTAATTACACTTGATGGACACTCTAATAACGCAAGTAATGCATTATTTTGAACATGGACAAATCCACCATTATCGGCCTTCAGCGCAGCACCTGGGCCGTGAAATGACCCTGGTTCATTTGTGATGGGTGTCATCATTGTAACTGAGATAGAGTTATTTCCCCAATAACTGGTTGAGTCAAAATTCCAAACTGTTCTAACCAAGGGAGATGCCTCTGGATAATTATTATTTTTAATAAAATTACTAAACACAAAATTATAATTATATGAAAAAAACCTATAAGGATGATCAGGGGTAAGTATATTTGCGCCAATCGAAGTTGAGTCACCGTAGTGCTTTAAATTATTATTAGTAAAAATTGTTTAAACTTTCTATTTGAATTATACATATCCGCGCCAATTTGTGATCTTGGAATCGTAGTAATAAGTCCACTCGAGTCAGCACAAGCAACCACTTTGAAAGGATTTTGGAAAATATTAAATTTATTGAAGTAATCAATAATTTTTGGGCAAGTATTTGTTTGGCTTGGAATCCACTCATCTGCCCCTTGGGCATAACCACAATAAACAATGAAAAGAAGCGTTTTTAAAAATGACAAAAAATGGTGATTTTTTTTAAGCATAAAAGTTACCCCAGGAATTTGCTTTTCATTTTAGCTTTTTAAAAATCTTTATTAAAATTCAATGCTTTCTGGTAATCATTTTTTTGCAATAATATTTTTCTGGCAATAAAAAAGGGCAGATTCAAAAATCAGATTCAAAAATCTGGACACATCTACACCCACGTCTTAACCCACATCTAAATCCGCTTCTCTTTTTTGAGGTTGAAATAATTACTCAATGGCCGACCGGTCATCTGTAAAAAGTTCTCGAAAAAAACTAAAACTACGCTGTTTCGTTAAGACTTGATTAAGAATTGCTCAGCAGGTACAAGATAGGGAGATTTTTTACTCTAAATGGTGTTCAATATTAGCATGAAGATTATGTTAGGATGGAGACGAATTTGCCAAATTTTTAAGTTTGTAACCTTCTGCTTCATTTGCGTCGGGTTCATCGTACAAAGTTTTATCACTCAGCTCTTTGGAAAAAATCTGTGGCTTCCCAAAATTCTTCAAAGATACTCTCAACTTTTGGCCCGTGTTCTTCAAGTAAAAGTAACGTCTAAAAATGACGAGCTCCTAGCTCAAAATCCCTCCAACTACCTTATTGTTTCCAATCATATGTCCTACCTCGATATTTTATTGATTTCTTCTTTCATCCCGACTCGCTACGTGACTTCAGTGGAAATGAAATCCACTCCCTTTCTTGGCCACCTATGTCGCCTGGCCGGATGCTTGTATGTGGAGAGAAGAAATCGCAGTCAACTGGGAATGGAAATCAATGAGATTACAGATTCGTTGTTGGCGGGACAGAATGTTGCGATCTTCCCTGAGGCGACCTCGACCAATGGTGAGCAAATTTTAAAATTTAAAAAGCCTTTATTAAAGGCCGCTATCAACTCTCAATTACCGATACTTCCGGTGACCATTAATTATTTAAAAGTTAATGGTGAAAAAGTGAACAACGAAAACAAAGATCTTTTATGTTGGTACGGGGATATGGAATTTTTTAATCATTTTTGGAAATTACTTTACGCAAATAACATGGAATTAGAGTTGATTTTTCATGCTCCACTAAATATTTCAAACGAAATGGATGAATCTTATTTGGCCACTACGACTCAACAAATTATTTCTGAAAACTTTATTCCAACCAACCACTACGACAAACCAAACCAGGGAAATATTTATGCTTAAAACTAAGGCAAAACAAAAAATAAAACTTAAGTATGAAGTTTATAATTGTCCCGGCAATTGGATGGAATTAGATCAATTAAAATCGTTCTATGAAGAATTAAAAGTAGTCGCATCGGAATGCCTAGATGAAGTGCCAAACTATCAGTGTTTACGGGAAGATCTGAGAGATATGAATCGACTCATTATTTCTGTTGCACGCAGTCGCGATGGAAAAATAGTAGGATTTTGTTCGTCTTATATTTTTAATATTTATGATGAACTCATCTTACACATGGGACTTACCTGCGTTTCTCCTGTAGCGAGAGGATTAAAGTTAACCCACAAACTTTCCTCAAAAGTGGTCACTTGTTTTTTGTTAAACTACTCACTTACAAAATCCTCTTGGATAAGCAACGTTGCTTGTGTTCTTTCTAGTTTAGGAAATTTGGCCAACTATTTTGATCAAGTATATCCCTCACCCTTTTTGCAAACACCAAGCATTAAGCACATTGAATTGGCCTTATTCATCGATCAAAATTTGCGAGAAGAGCTTTACGTAAGAAAAGAGGCAAAATTTAATTCTAAAAATTTTATTTTTGAAGAAAGTGTTTTGGGAAATATGTTTCAAAAAGAACTAACGGATAAAAGGTATCACCACCGAAGCCTTTTATTGAATCAATTTTATCGTTCGCTTCTTAACTTCGAGAGGGGCGATGAAGTCCTGCAAATCGGAAAAGTGAGTTGGTTAACTTTTCCAAAATATGCCTTCAAAAAAATGACCCGAAAATTTTCTAAGAAAAAATTGCTTGAATCCCAAGAATTATGGGGAGTTGCTGGCCAATAATTGTAGTGTGGCCTGAATTTCAGATATAAGTTTTTGTTTTCCAAGTTTAGCAGCAGACTCAATCCCTTTTAGTAAAATTTGCTTCGCATGGGGATCTTGATAAAGATTTTTGTTAAGCTCAAACAAGGGAAGGGTAAATTCTGGATCTGTTTTAACTAGCTGCCATGGATCGAGACCTTCCAACAACTGCTCTAACTTTTTCCAATCTTTTTGTTCACAAAAAATTTGCGACAACTGATTTTTTGCAAAGCGGTCATCTGGATCAATTTCAAGGACATCTAAAAACATTTGAATCTTGGCAGGATCGTGAATAGTAGGGGAGGGAATGGGATTTTCTTTTTCTAGTCCAAGTGCATTGAGTTGAAATGAACGGACTATTCCTTCGGCCTTATAATCTTCCGCAAGTTGGATTTCTCCAAGCTCGCCATAAATACGAGACAAATTCACACACGCCATCACCGAGTTGGGATCTATTTCATTTAATTTTTTAAAACAATCAATGGCCTCTGGATATTTTTTCAGTTGAGTGAGTAGTACTCCTTGCATTTCATAGGCATCAAGGTAGGTGGGATTTTGAGAAATAAAAATTTCAAGTCCGAGAGCGGCCAATTCTTTTGATTCATCATGCCTTGAGTCCTTCGACTCAGCTGCTAACTTAAGCAATAAAAAATAAGTATCATCTATTAATGAATTTATTTGGTAAGGGAAAAAAGGTGCAAAAATTGTTTCGAATGGTTGTTCATATTTTTTATTGAATGAAGCCTCGACTTGGGCCAATATTTTATTATTGGGAATACGCATTTCTCTAGGCATATCCACAAGTAGATAAAATTTTTCCTCAAATTTTCCTTGGCCTAAAATTTTTAAATCTAAATTTTGAAAGGAAAGTTTTGTAAGATTATCAAAATCCTGGGGTACGTCTGTAGCCAGAAGGGTAGGATAGTGAGCGGCCCCTCTTCTTGAAACAATTTTTGCAACGGTTTCTTGGCCCAAAAAACAGCCCTTAGTGAGCGATAAGGACATTTCACTATAGACAGTATTTGTAAATAATTCTACTGCTGGCATCATCGCTTCATTAACGAAACTACCCTGAAGCATCAAAAACATCTTGAATTCACTTTCTGTAAGTTTAGGAAAAATTGAGGCCTTCGAATAGGGAATTAAATTTCCAGAGGCACCTAAAAAGGAAAATGGAATAGATTTTAACTGCCCTTGAGAAGCTTCAAGTTGATATGAAAAAATTCCAAAAACAGCTTCGTGAGTTTCTTCCGTATTTACGTCCTCAATTTCTACGTCTTCAGAGATGATATAACTTAAAAGTCGCTCTTCGAGGGATCGCTTCATTTTTGAATCAACAATTAAGTACCAAACATTTGGCGAATCTTCCCACTGGGAAAAGGTAACCTGCAATCGGCCACCTCCATCTAGCACTGCATTTTCCAATGGCCGTTTTATGGGTGCATTTTTATAAAGGAAAACATCTTGAGTTGTCTGGCCCTGCAAGAATTGAGAGGAATCAGATCCTGAAATTTTTAAACATGAAAATGATTTTTCTGTTTTAGGGATTTTGCATCCAAGCAAAATTTTTTCCCTTAAAGAATAGGAGCTAAAAGGAAAAAGATTCACCGCAACCACACGTATTTTTTGCATTAGGATTTTTGAAAACAAAACCTTTACCATCAAGTCCGTCTTCGAAATCGAGTAAAGTGCCTTTAAGGTAAATTCCTGATTTGGGATCAACTAATAAATCAACCCCGGCCGCCAAGGATATAATGTGATCTTTTATCTTCGGGGCATCGAAGGATATTTTATAAGAAAGTCCTGAACAACCGCCGCCAATAACCGCCACGCGAACTGATTGGTTTTGGGAATTTTTTTGAAATTCGTCTTGCTGAATTTTTATCATTTGATCAACCGCCTTGCGAGAGATCAAAATAATAGAATCAATAGCAATATCAACTTCATTTTTTTCTAAAACTGTGCTCATAATAAATCCTTAAACCTTAAACCTTAAACCTTAAACTTTGGCCATAATAAAAATTGAGATCTCTGCATGGAACTTTATCACTACTTACACTGTCCCTATTGTATCAGAGTTAGAATCGCTTGGGGATACCTTGGTATTAACTATAAGTCTATCGTTTTGCCTTACCGGGATGAAGAAACGCCGGTGAAGTTAACGGGCAAGAAAATGTTACCTATTGCTAAGATGGAAGATGGCTCACTGAGGAATGAAAGTTTAGAAATTATCGCAAGCACAGATAAGGCCAATAAACTACAATGCCAAGGGTTTGTGGGGTCAGCTAGGCAAAAGGTGATAGAAGAGGTGATTGAGAGCATTTCGGCGCCTCTGTTTAATTTGGCGATGCCTTTTTATGCTCTCTCCGGAGAATTTACGCCTGAGGACCGGAAATATTTTGTGGAAAAAAAATCGATTAAGCGAGGGCCTTTTAACTTACTACTGAAAAATAGGGAAAAATTTCAGGCAGAGCTTGTTGTGCTCTTAGAAAATTTCGAAAATCAATTCACTCCCTTTTTTGAGAGCAAATCTTTAAAAATGGAAGATGTAATATTGGCTTCCCATTTGTGGGGGCTGTACTTAGTGCCGGAATTTCGATTTAGCGAAAAGCTCCACCAATACTTACAAATGGTCAAGCGTGAATCAAATTTTAGCGCCTGGAAAGATTACGGACAATTTTTGATTTCTTAGGAAATTTACTGGCAAACGTTTTTCATTTACAAGTAAATTGATTTTTTTTAAATTTTGTATCTACTTATTTCGTTTGTGAAGCTGACACTGTTTTTTTAGCTAATTCCAGAAAAAAACATCGCAATTTATTTCTAAAGATCCAAGATATTTTACACGAAATCGTATCACCATTATTATTAATATAAACACCATCTCCTAGCTTTGAAGTTGGGGGCACAGATGTACCTGGAGGCACTACTTTTTCAGTTTCAGGAGTTTTTTGTTTTTCTGCCGCCAATTTCTTGTTTTCTTCTTCCAGTTTCTTTTTTTCATCTTCCAATAGCTTTATTTTTGCTTCTAATTTCTTTTTTTCTTCTTCTAATTTTAAATCTGCCTCATGTTTTGTTGTGCCTGCTTTTTCAATTTCATCGTCTATTGTTTTGGTCTGCCCACTAAAAGTAGCTAATTCAGAATCTATAATTTTGGGCAATTCTTCCAAAGATAATAAAATTAAATTTGTTCCATCATTTTGAGCTACTGCCTTGAATGTTATTCCTGGGATGGCCATTAAAACTTTACAAAGAGGTGCAGTGGTATAAATAAAAGAAACTTTTACGAATTTTTCCCAAATACCATCCCCTTTCTTTCTCTGAGAGGATGTAAATGCGATTTTACCTCCACTCTCAACACAATTTGAATTCCCTGGGATTACACTTATTTCTAATTTTACTTTCGAATCTTCCGCAACAAATTCGTCTGGAGAAATTTTGGGTATTGGCTCTGCAAAGCAATTAAAACTAAATAAAAATGAAGCAAGAGACATAACAAGAGTTAAGTGAGTAAATAATTTACGTTTCATAAATACCGCCTTATCTCTCTATTTTACCGCCTTTCCTTTCAGAATAATTGAATTCATGACTAGTAGGAATTAATTTCAAAAACTGTTTAATGTTTAGACAGAGGTTGATGATCTCCAAATCACATCATCAATGCCGCTCTCATGATTTAAAAATCGCGCTAAGACAAAAAAATAATCAGATAAACGGTTGATAAGCTGAATCGCCAAAGGCGGAACCAAGTGGTCATTCTCACTCGTCATCCCTACACTGTCTCCATCCAATTGGGACAACTTCACCATACTTCGCTCTGTCCTTCGACATACTGTCCTTGCTAAATGGGCAACGCAGCTCGCTTCGTCACCACCTGGTAAAATAAAATTTTTCAATTTTTCCAGTTTTGAATCCATGACATCAATGTGTGATTCAATTTCAGAAATGAAATCTTTAGATAAAGTTGGTAGCTTGAACATTTCTCGCTTTTCTACCTCTGTTGCCAAGATCGATCCTAAAACAAACAGTTCATTTTGCATTTTGAATAATAAATTTTGCTCGCCGTGCGCCAATCCCATTTTGTTTCGAAGGAGACCGATAACAGAATTGAGTTCATCCACATTGCCGTAGGAATCAATTTGATCATGATCCTTAAGCACTTTTGTACCACCCACCAGCGAGGTCGTCCCGCCATCTCCAGTCTTAGTGTAAATTCCGGACTTGTGTTTTTTTTCTACTTTATCATTCATATTAAACATTCCTTCGGTAACGGCCGCCCACTTCATATAAGGTTTTAGTAATTTGTCCGAGCGAACAATAGTTCACTGTCGTCATTAATTCTTCAAAAATATTTCCCTTGGCCAAGGCCACTTCTTTTAATCTTAAAAGTGCCTGCGCTGACTTCCCTTCGTTTCTCTTATGAAACGCTCGCAAACGATCAATTTGCTGCTGTTTCTCCCCATCGCTCGCGCGCGTAATCGGAACTACTGCGGCGCTCTCTTGATTAGGATTGAGAAACGTATTAACACCAATAATGGGAAATTTTCCAGAATCTTTTAGCGATTCATAGTGATGAGATTCATCTTGAATTTTTCCACGCTGATACATGGACTCCATCGCACCGAGCACTCCGCCTCTATCAGAAATTCGCTTAAACTCCTCTAAGACAGCAGTCTCTACTAAATCCGCTAACTCTTCCATCATGTAAGAGCCTTGGAGAGGATTATCACTCTTATTGATCCCAAATTCTCGATTGATAATCATTTGAATCGCCATGGCCCTGCGCACACTTTCTGTTGTTGGCGTTGTGATCGCCTCATCGTAAGCATTGGTATGAAGAGAATTACAGTTATCACTCAATGCCAAGAAGGCCTGAAGCGTGGTTCTGATATCGTTGAAATCAATTTCTTGCGCGTGGAGTGATCGGCCGGAGGTTTGAATATGATATTTTAATTTTTGGGATTTTTCGCTGGCGCCATATTTATCTCTTAAGGCCACGGCCCAAATTTTTCTAGCAACTCTTCCCAGTACGGAATACTCAGGATCGAGACCATTGCTAAAAAAGAAGGAAAAATTTTCGCAAAATTGATCCAGCGGTAGGCCACGGTTTAAGTAATATTCAAGGTACGTAAAACCATTGGCCAGCGTAAAGGCCAGCTGAGTAATGGGATTCGCACCAGCTTCCGCAATATGATAGCCACTAATGGAAACGCTATAATAATTTTTTAGTTTTTGTTTGCAAAAAAATTCTTGAACATCACCCATGAGTTTGAGTGAAAAATCTAAAGAAAAAATGCAAGTATTTTGCGCCTGATCTTCTTTTAAGATATCGGCCTGAACCGTTCCTCTGATTGATTGAAGCAGTGGCAAACATTTGCTCCAATCTGCGCGCTCCTCTTCACTTAATTTTTGCTTTAAAGCCGCATTAAAAAACATCGCCAAAATAATGGACGCCGGCCCATTGATGGTCATCGACACCGATGTCTTGGGATGAAAAAGATCAAACCCACGATACAAGTCACTCATGTCATCAAGGGTGGCAATACTCACTCCCGATTCACCAATTTTCCCATAAATGTCGGGGCGCAAATCTGGATCCTCTCCATATAAAGTCACCGAATCAAAGGCAGTAGATAATCTTTTGGAGTCATCTCCTTTTGATAAAAAATGAAACCGTTCATTGGTTCTCAGTGGCCCACCTTCGCCCGCAAATTGGCGCTTAGGTTCTTCATCACTGCGCTTAAATGGAAAAATGCCGGCCGCGAATGGAAAAGATCCTGGTAAATGGGATTTCCTCAAGTAGACAAAGAGCTCGCGCTTACTTTTCAATTTTGGAGCGCTCACTTTTAAAATTTGGGTACCACTCAAGGATTCAAATTTGGTAGCGACTTCCCCCCACTTTCCTTCACTGTAACTTTTCAGTTTCGCTTCCAAGTCTTCAATCTTCTTAATCGCTACTTCACTAAGTTCTTTATTTAATTTCTCTGCTTCCGCTGCAATAAGATTAATCTCATTTGGCAATTTACCGACCTCTTTTAAGTATTGATTCGCGATCGTTAATCCTTCCCAGTTTGATACTTTTTGCGCTAAACGTTCCGTTTCAAGATTGTAATTTTCAACAGACTCAGCAATCCCTCTTAGGTAAGTTTGCCTAGAAATGGGAATCATGGAAGTATAATTTTCTGATTTACTTACCGCTAATTTACTTAATTTTGAATTGGGTTCAACTTTTAGTCCCATCCAATTAGTTAACTCCACAAACAATCCGTTGACGCCTGAGTCATTAAATTGAGAGGCCTTAGTTCCAAAAACGGGCAAGGATTCATCTGGATTTTTTTCGTTATCAAATAATTGGCGGTTGCGGCGATATTGCTTTCTGACGTCTCTAAGGGCATCTTCCGATCTTGGTTTTTCAAATTTATTAATCACAATAATGTCGGCCACATCCAACATTTCAATTTTTTCCAGTTGCGTTTGTGCCCCATACTCAGACGTCATGACATAAACGGATGCATCGGCCACCTTAACAATGGCATCACTCGATTGACCAATCCCGGAAGTTTCTACAAAAATAATATCGAATTGCTCCGTTCGTTTCAAAAATGAAATGATGGACTGGGTTTGCGGGCTCAGTTCAACTTGAGACTCCCTTGTCGCTAGCGACCTAATATAAAAATGGGGATGATCATTACAGGTAAGACGAATGCGATCACCCAAAAGTGCGCCTTGAGTCTTGCGTCTTGTGGGATCAATGGAAAGCAGCGCCACTTTTTTGTCCCCAAAATGCTCTCTCATGCGAATCAAGATTTCATCAATGAGCGAAGATTTACCTGCGCCGCCCGTTCCCGTAAATCCAATGACGGGAATTTTCTTTTTGCCAGCATCTAAGTTAGGGGTGGTCTGATTTTCAATCCACGTTATGGTGCGCGCAATGCCCACTCTCGACTTGTAGTCATGCTCGCTTGGGGTCCAATTTCCAATGGTGGAAAAACTGGATTTCTCAATCATATCGTTGACGATTCCTTCAAGGCCAAGCTTCATGCCGTCAAAGGGGGTATAAATTTTAGTAATACCAATAGACTCAAGCTTATTCACTTCTTCATGGGTGATCACTCCACCACCACCTCCAAAAATTCTGACATCTTTCCTTCCGGCAGCATCCAAAAGCTCCCGAATGTAGGCAAAATATTCGTTGTGGCCACCCTGGTAGCTACTTAGCGCAATCGCCTGCACATCTTCACTGATGGCAGCGTCCACTACCTCAGCGGCCGAGCGATTATGTCCGAGGTGAATCACTTCAACACCCTTGGACTGCAAAAGTCGTCTCATAATATTAATGGAAACGTCATGTCCGTCGAAAAGACTAGCGGCGGTCACGAAGCGAATTTTTGTGGACACCATATTATTAAATCCTTAAGTTTTTTAAATTTAGCAAGTAAATGGTAATAGGGGCTTTAGGATAACATAAAAACAGTATATAATTGAGGGGCCATGACAAAAATTAAAGTTGAAAATCCCTTTCATACCGCCCGCTTTAAACCGAAGCGCAAACTTAAAAAACCTAAGTTGATAGCAGTCGTGCATCAAGATGGATGTACTGGGTGTGAAGTCTGCATTCAAGGTTGCCCAGTGGATTCGATTGAGTTGGTGCCTGGCCCAGATCCTCTCAATCCTGGTTTTTTGCAAAAAGTAGAAATTGATTTGGCCCGCTGCATCGGTTGTCAAAATTGTTCAAAGGACTGTCCTTGGGAAACCATCAGCATGTACAATCACGACGAGGCCTTCACGGCCTGGGGAATGCAAACATTAGACTCGCGTCTTTATGTCGACTTAGAAGATCTGAAGCGCGAAGATCCTAGTCTATTTGAAAGTCTATCTGATTCAAAAGCCAAAACAGAACCTCAAGAAAGTTAACCGCAATCAAATCCTTATTCCATTCAAAATGATATTGAGAATGATATTGAGAAAAAAACTAGATTTAACTTATCTTCTTTAAGCTTATTAATTTTGCGGTTAACAAAACCAGTGATGCAAAAATGATACAGAGATCTGAAAAATTCAAAATCGGTAGGTGAGTACTTTGATAATAAAAATCAAAGCAACCCACAATATGACCAAATAATTTTCGATCCAGTAAATTGCCGCCTGCCCCACCAATTAAAAAAGAGTAGCTCAAGATAATGATTTTAGGTTTTACTAAAATATCTCTCCATAGTTGTCTAAAAGTCATGGCCATACAAAACATCGGCAACCACAGAAATAGAAGGGATTGATATTTTGAATGAGACGTTTCCACAAAGTAGGTTAATTGAAAAAATCCCGCGATGACGGATACTTTTTCATTGGGCAAAAAGTTAGACTGAAAATACCCTTTCATCAATTGATCGATGAGAATAAGAAAAACGATCAAGACTAAAAGTGGCCACAACTTGTAGATACGCATAAAAACTTATCGATCTAAATGAACTTAATGATAGTCTTTTGCCACGATGCCATATTTCTCGATTTTTCTAAGTAACGTTTTCTTAGGTATGTTGGCATTGAGGGCCGTTTGGTTTATTTTTCCGCGATTAACTTTAAGAGCATTAATAATAAATTCGCGCTCAAAATAATCTTTTGACCTTTGAAAATCCATTTTTTTATCCGCTGGTGGTTCTTTAAAGGTCAAAGTAAAATTCATCAATTGATCAATGTTTTGGCCTTGATCAATCCAGCTATCCATGACTTCTGATTGAATTTCTTCAAGATCAATCATACTGCTTGTTTGAGAATTATCGTTAGCGTCAGCATCATCTTCATGGGATTGAGAATTTGATTGAGCGGTGATGTGATCAGGAAGATTTTTCAGTTGTACGACTTCATCACTTTCCATGATAAAGCAATGCTCAATGACGTTGCGAAGTTCGCGAATATTTCCTGGCCACTTGTATTCCACCATCGCTTTAATCGCATCATCAGTAAAACCTTTAATCGCCAGTCCGTGAACGGTATTAAAATGCGCCATAAAGTAGGTAATCAAATGGGGAATGTCACTCTTGCGATCTCTGAGGGGAGGCAAATAAACAGGCAGGACGTTGAGTCGATAAAATAAATCTTCTCGAAACGTTCCTTTTTTTATCATATCTTCAAACGGCTTATGGGAAGCTGCAATAATTCGAACATCGACTTTAATTTCTCGATTTGAGCCGACCGGAGTAAAAGATTTTTCTTGAAGCACGCGAAGTAATTTTACTTGCATGGCCGCAGAAACATCTCCAATTTCATCAAGAAATAAAGTCCCGCCTTCTGCATATTGAAAACGTCCAATTTTTCTTTGATCAGCGCCGGTAAAAGCACCTTTTTCATGTCCAAATAATTCTGATTCAATAAGATTTTCTGGGATGGCGCCGCAATTAATGGTCACGAATTTTTCATCTTTGCGTGGCCCGTTAAAGTGAATCGCCTTGGCCACCAATTCTTTTCCGGTTCCCGATTCTCCGCGAATGAGAACGGGTGTATTCACTTTTGCAAGCTTTCCAATGACATTAAATACTTTTTGCATTTCATTGGATTCGCCAACAAATTTTTCGTCTTTTTCATCTTTCTCTTCTGGCGCACCACCAACTGTGGCAATTTTAGGGGCCGAATACATGGTCGTCTCGACTAACGTTCTCGCCTTCAAAGCTCGCTTGATGAGCGCCACTAAATTTTCTGAAGAAATGGGTTTTTCTAAATAATTATAAGCACCTTCTTTCACTGCTCTCACAGCGTCGTTGACATTGGAGTAGGCAGTTAGAATGAGAACGATCAAACTCGGGTCATGTTTTTTCATCTCGGTGAGGGCCGTGATTCCATCCATCTCAGGCATGTTCACATCCATCACCACCAGGTCATATTTTTCTCGGTAAACACTGCGAACGGCATCTTTGCCGTGATCGGCCACATCTACTTTAAAATTGTGATACTCAAGTGCCTGTCTTACGGATTGTTGTAAAACTTTGTCATCGTCTACGACTAATACTTTATGCATAAAAACTCACTTTGCTAAAGCTAACTATTTTTTAGTTGAATGAGGAATTTTGTTCCTTCACCCACTAAAGAGGATACTTGAATTTTTCCTTGATGTAACTCGATGAAATATTTTACAAGGTATAACCCTAGGCCCGATCCTTTGATGGAGTGACTCAAATTATTTTTTACCCGGTAAAACTTATCAAAAATATGCTTGAGATCTTCCTCTGGGATACCGACTCCATTATCGTAAATCTCTATATAAACCCACTCTTTGTCATCCCACGTTTTGATCATCACGGTAGAGTTCGGGCCAGAATATTTTATGGAGTTTTCCACAAGGTTAGAGATCACCCGAAGAATTAAAATGGGGTCAATGGAAACCGGGTAGAGCGGCCCCAACTCTGTCTCGATTTTCATTCCCTTAGTTTCGGCCTGAAAGGTGAGTTTTTCGACGGTAGTTTCAATTAAGGTATTTACATCTTTTTGGATAATATTAAGTTTGAGATCCTGGGATTCAATTTTGGTTAAATCTAAAATAGAAGAAATAAAACTATTAAGTTCTTGCGTAGAATCTTGAAGATCGCGCATCATTTTCCTGGCCTCAAAATTGGAATCAAGTTTCACCATCATGAGGTCCACAATCCCAGAAATTTTCGCCACCGGTGTTTTTAAATCATGGCTCATGAGAGAGATAAAATTATGTTTTAAGCGATCGACTTGTTTGAGAATTTTCGTTTCTTCTTGAATCGCATACCTGGATTGGTATTCCGCAATCGCACGAAAGGGAACCCAAATATAATAAACTAAAAAAATCCCTGTTACGATGTGGGCCATCTTTAGCCAAATACCCAATCCCAAAAATAAAGCAAACGTGACGACGATCACTAGACAAGCGGAGCAAAGAATATAAATGAGGCCACGCAGCGGACTCACCCGCGCAATAAGAACGGAGAGGAGAACGGAGATGATAACCGTCATCACTTGGGTTAACCAAAAAGGAATTCGAAAAATCGTTTTTTCTTGAGCGAGGGCATCGATGATAGAAGCATGCACTTGAATTTTGGGAATTTTTAAATCTCTCATAAGAGGAGTTGAGACGAAATCATCGCCCCGCGAAACATATTGGTGCCCGATAAAAACGTTTTTTCCTTTAAAAAATCCTGGCGGCAACGCCTTATTAATCACTCGATTAATGGGAATTCTTAAGTAATTTTCAGAAGGAACTTGGAGAGAAGTGAGGAAGCGAAATAAAACAAAAGTGGCATCGGCGTTACTATGATAAAAGCTTCCCCAAACAGATTTAGAATCGAGCTTGGCCAAATTACTTTGCTCTCTAAGTCGATTGGCCATCCAGAGGTGGATGGTGTCTTCTCCCGAGACATTTAAGACCGCCTGCCTAACCATATTCTCACGATTGAAATCTTTTCCATCTTCGTTCATGACGCCTAGAGAAAATCCATATTTCCTAATTTCATCAGGAGGAAAATTTTCACCAAAGCTATCGAGCGAAGAAACAAAGCGAACAATGGTATCACCTTTAAATTTTTCAATACTGGCAATAAATCTTTGTAAATGCTCCTGCTCTAAGGCATTCGTGGGAGAGGAGAAATCGACAAAATAAATAATGGAGTTAGGTGTGTCGGATGCAATGCTTTCCATGAGCTTTGCATGGGTCAGGTAAGTGTAAGGATAAACTTCACCAGATAATTGATCTGTTGTCTCATCCATGGAGACAACTACGAAAGAGTTATCTTTTTTTATTAAGGCATCACTTTTAATCCACAGATCATAGAAAATGGCATCAAAAGTATTAAAGGAGTATTGAATAATAATGAATACAAAAATGAGGGTAAAGAGGAGAGGAAAAATACTTTTTTCATCAATCTTAATAGTTTGCGAAATGGAAGTATAAATTTTCTTTAACACATTGATCACACGGATTTTCCGGCATGATAATGATGATAAAACCAATATTTAAAAAAGGGTGATTTACTTTGATAATGCGCCAACCACTCATGATAAAGATTGTCGTTCATAATTTTTTTCATAAATAATTGTATCGTTTTATTCTTCATAAAAAAGAAAAAATTAAAAAATGGAAATAAAACAAAAAAGACGACGTTTTGCCTAATTTCGGAATTTGGTCTCGACAACTTTTGAAATAACACACCCATTAATAAAAACCCCATGAGAAAAAACGTATGGATCCTCGCCCAAATTTTTTCAAAGAAATTTAATCTATTCAGAAAATAATTTTTTTTAAATCTGACCAAAAAAGTAGAGGGCAAATTATTTGGCAAGAGAAGATAAAATTTCCCTCTCAACCAAATAAACTCAGCATCGCCCAATTCTAATGATGTATTGGAAAAAATAAAAATTTCAGAATATTTTTTTTGCTTAAAAAAAGTGAGCTGACATAAAAGTTGATAGTGATGATCTTGAAGGTTCTTCGATTGAACAAAAGAACTTAAATCTATTTTCTTCCCTTTTAAAATAAAAAGTACAATGTAGGGGGGAATCATCATGACAGAGAACATTAAAACAATAAAAATTATTGATAAAATAAATTCGATTCCCATAAGTTTTTGATTCTCTTGGTTTAAATTTTAATGCATTGCATGAGCTATAAATTTTCCATAGTATCTTAAAATTATAGACTTACAAATAAAAGTAAGCTACTGGAGCTTCATCTTGATAACATTGATGTAGTCAAGATCCTGTGGGCAAAATAATATACATAGATGTCTCTTCTATTGGAAGAACTCGCGAACGGCGACGAAAGGCTTTTTTGCGAATGTAATTTAATTTCGGTTAACGAAGTTATCCTACATTTTTTGCATGAAGTTTCTTTAGTCCCGAATGAAAAAATGGTGAATGAGTTATTACTCGACCTTGGTTGTGGCCGTGGCTGCGGGCATTGTTTAGTTGACCAACACCATTTAATTAAAATGATCACCGATCATTTCGCTTAAGCTTTTGTTTATTGCCTATTTTTTGGGCCCACAATTTTATTTACAATTTTTTAACTATTTTACAGGTGAGGTGACGTATGGCCTTTGATCGAATTTTATTTGGCACAGCGGGAGTTCCCAACAGCACAGAAAAAAAGAATAGTCCTGTAGATGGTGTAAAACGAATTCATGAATTATCCCTCGATTGCATGCAATTAGAATTTGCCCATGGTGTACGCATGAAAGAAGAGGTTTCTTCTGCGTTAAGAAAAGTTTCTTACGAATTGAAAGTGCCACTGACATCTCACGGGCCGTATTACATTAATTTAAATGCAAGAGAGCAAGACAAAATTGATTCTTCTGTAGAGCGCATTATACAGACGGCAAAAATTTCAGATTTATGTGGTGCGGAATCGATGACTTTTCACGCTGCCTTTTACATGAAAGATTCTCCTTATGATGTATTTGATTTAGTGGAAAAAAGTTTGAACGTCATTGAAGAGCGACTCTCGCGTCTTGATATTGAAATAGAATTGAGGCCAGAGTTAACCGGTAAGACCAGCCAGTTTGGATCATTAGAAGAACTTATCAGTCTTGCCAAAATGGTTAACAGCTGTAAGCCGTGCATTGATTTTTCTCACCTCTACGCAAGAACGGGTGAAATTAATTCTTATGCTGAATTTATGAATATTTTAGATCTACTTGAAAAAGAATTGGGATTTGATGCAGTTAACAACATGCACATTCATATTTCTGGAATTTCTTCAAACTCGAAAGGCGACTTAAAACATTTAAATTTGTTGCAATCAGATTTTAAATGGCAAGAATTGCTCAAGGCACTCAAAGATAGAAAGTGCAAAGGCTACATGATTTGCAATAGTCCGAACTTAGAAAAAGATGCACAGATGATGAAAGAATACTACATGGCGCTCTAAAGACAGAAAAGTCTCGGGGATAGAAAAGACTAGGGAGCAGAAGATTTTATTTCAATCTGCTCCAAAGACTCATGATAAGTTTTTAAATGCTCCACATCGTCGATATACCAAAATCCATCCACTTTTTTCAAGATTGCTACTTTCTTCGTTTCGGTTAAAAATTGTTTTTGGTTGGGTTTATCACCCAGCGAGTAATAGGACAAAATGTAGCGGATGATACAGAGCTCAGGTTTTGTGCATGTCTGCTTGGAAATCTCAAAATCTTTCTTTAGAAATTTTTTCTTAAATTCGATTTCCGCAGGTGGGATCGGATTTTCTTCGCCATTAGCTGACTCCTTTATTTCCACTTGCATTTTTAATTTAAAATCATTCGTGAAAAATTTCATGAGGTCAGCATCAGATGCATCATTGAAGCGCTGAGCAATAAATAATTTTAACGTTCCGTCAGGCGATGATTGATCTGGGGCACTGCATGAAAATAAAAATAAAAAAATAAAGATAAAACCAAACCGACCACAGAACCTAACTGATCGAATTAGTTCCAAAAGAAAGCTCCGTTGATAATTCATAAAATTCCTTATAATTAATAGATCCTACCAATTCATCATCGTCTTCTACTTGTGGTACCGCGATTTTTACGCCCACTAGATTTAGTTCTTTATAGATTGATACAGGATAGACGGAAATATAAAATTTTCGTTGCCCAAATTTAACTTCCATTTTTAAAGTTAATTTCAATTTAGCTTCAGGTATTTCTGTCTCCAGCTTTACTAGTAGTGATTCGTGGTCCCATTGCAAAACAGTCAATGGATAGCTCGTCTCGCCAATCTTAATGGACCCAGATAATTTTTTTATGCAATTATTCCATTCATTTTCATAATTCATTTTACTAACAAAACAAGCTTGCTTTAACTCTAATTGCAAATAAACACATTGAGAAAAAGCTAAATAAAGGAAGAGCCCATTAGTCAACATAAGAAATTTGCTGTCTGCTATCCATACCAATCCAAAAACGTGAACAAAAATAGTCAGAAAAAATACAAATAGAAAATAGGGCGTAAATCTTTTTAATGACAGAATACCATAGGCCAGCAGCGGCACTCCAATGAGATAATATAAAAATCCTGGCGCCATTTTCGTTAAATTTTTCCAACTGAAGAAAGCGACTCGCAAAATCAAGCAGGAATTAAGATAAGGCCAGAGGATGGCAAAGAATAAAAAGAGAAGTGAAAAGTAGACAAAAGAACTTCGGTGAATAATTTTCATAATGATTTTGCCAAAACTCAACTTTTTAATGGGATCTAAGTTAATATATACCTATGCTAACCTTCTTGGAAATAAAACCTACTTGTGTTTCTTGTGATGCTTGCCGCGCCATATGCCCAGAAAAATCTATCTTGTTTGTGGATCATGTTTACACGATTGAACCTTGGTCATGTACCTTATGCTATTTGTGCGTTGAAGTTTGTCCTGTCGATGCCATCAAAGAGCGAAGTTTTGAAATTAACTCAACACCTACTTGATCTTCTATATTGCGAAATTTTAAAACAGCTTCTCCGTCATGATTAACTACACATTCAAGATCACCATTTTTAAAAACTAATTTATGAGTGCCGTTTAAATTTTGAAGCGAACCTTCTACTTGCCGACATAAAATTTCTTCCATTTGGTGATGGGTAAATGGGGAAGTTAAAAAATTTTGTTTTTCCCAAAGTGCTAGCAGCGAGGAAACATAGCGCTCTTTTGTTCCGAAATCCCAATAGGTCGACTTTTCATGATCAACAAACTCAACCGCAACCGGAAAGTCTAGATAACGGGCCACGGATTGAAAAAATTTACTTTTGCCACCACAGGGTTCAATTTTTGCTAAATCCAGAGCACATACACCCGCGTAGGTCTCAATAGTGCTAAGTTCCTTAGGTGGGTTGATGATTATCCCTTTGAGAATTCCTTTTTCAATGACAATGGAATTATAGCCTTGATTAGGAACTTGAATGCTCGCCAGTGCGACTGGGGAAGTTTCAAGAAAGTTAATCAAATTTAAAACTTGTTGATGGGACATGAACAAGAACTGATCACAATTCAGCACCAAAAATTTCCCCTGATAAGGATTCATTAATTTGGTGGCAAGATGATGAATCGCTCCGCCAATTTCGAGAATTTCAGGCTCATGCAAAATGTGAACATTTTTAAATTTTTCTTTGTGAGTGTCTAAATATCTTAGTACGTCTTGATAAAGATAATGGACATTAAAATAAATGGGGCCCTGGAAAAATTGTCGAATATATAAATATTGTAATTCGAAGAGAGTTTTATTGCCGATTGGCCATAGGATTTTGGGAAGGATAGATCCAATTTTACCCATGCGAGTTCCAAAGCCCGCAGAGAGCACCAAAACTCCGCCCAATAAATCATCAAATTTAATTTTCGTCATAAATTTTCATCATAAATTTACGTAAGGATTCACAATTAACTTTTGTAACTCTTTACTCATGTTATTATTAATTTTTTTTAACGCAAAGTTAAAATGCTCCATCGCTAGACCCACATGTCTTAAGTAAAAATAATTTTGCCTCGCCTGGAAAACATAGCAAAAACTTCCAATGGCCTTAAAAGTCCTTTGGGCCATGGTGATGTAGTATTGTTCTTCAAAATCATCAGAAAAATTTTTAAAACTTTTAGAAGCTTTCATTTTTTTTAACATAAATTCTTTAGTGGATTCAGAATAATTGATATAGCAATCATGAAGAAGGGAGCAAAGATCATAGGTTATCGGGCCAAGCATCGTATCTTGGAAATCGATGGGCCGCAATTTATTTTGGGAATCCAGCATCAAGTTTTTTGCATGAAAGTCTCGGTGACACCAAACATAATCTTTTTCGTTAAAGCACTGACTTAAGAATTCGCTCCAGATTTCTTGGATGACCTTTTGGTTAGTCTTGAGAGAGGGTAATCCAAAAGTTTGAGAAAAATGATTGATGGTTAAATTGAGTTCAAAATCTAATTTCTCACGATTGAAAATTCCTTGAGTTAAGTATCCTTGATCCGTCACCTTCAATTGATGTAAAGGTAAAACTAAGTTAATGGCCTCATCTAATAATAAATTTTGTTCATTGGATGGAAGCTTCGAAATTTCAGATAAGAGTGACTTTGATCCCAAATCTTCCAAAATCATGGTTAAATGAATTTCATCAATATGAAATATTTCTGGAACAGGGATATACAAATCCTTATATTTTTTTTGCCAAAATATAAATCTCTCAAAAGATTTTCTCCCTGCTTCAGTTTGTTCATAGGTAACCGCAATAAAGGGATGATTTCTATTGTCCAAAAGGCGGAAGTATTTTCTTGTTGAAGCATCTCCAACTAAAGACACAACCTTTTTAAAATCCATTTGATGTTCATTTATCCACGTATTATTTTTTAATCTTTCCATTTTCCTAAAATCCAATCATATTTTTAAATTGATAAAATTCGGGAGAAGATTTAAATTCTACATTCCCAAAAATTTTATTTCCAAACTGGGAAATCACAAATTTTTTCAGCATTAACTCCTCCTTGAGAGCGAGCGATCTATCTTGGTAATGAAAGTTAAAATCATTATAGCTACGATTGTGAAGTTGGATCCACTGAATATAAATATTGTGATCAAGTTTTGCCCGCGTTAAAGCATAAGCAGACCATTCGTGTAACTTTATTTTTTCCTCCGCTGGAATTCTTGCTAAAGACACCACTTGCTCTACGCTTCCATAATGCACGGGCGGCGCAAAATGTTTTTGATAGATGTCGAAGCGAGCTCTCAGTAGTTCATAGATGAGTAAGCACATCAAGTAACTTTCGTTTTGGATGTATTTGTCGAGAATGCCTGTTGAAATAAAAATTTGATAACCTGGCAAAGAAAAATGAAAAGGACGGTTATCTTTTATCAGATAGACTTGTACGTTGGGCATAACATCTGGAAGGCCAAACATCAGTTCATTAGCATCCAACAAATTGTGGGCCAAATTATTTATGTATTTCAAAGATTTGCCATCTAGTTTTTTTATTTTTACTTGATTGTTATTCAACAGAGACAAATTTAAGTGAGATAAATACTCAAGGTAATCTTTCTCTTGAAGTTTGCTATTTTCCCCGCGGTTAATTTCTTTGGTTTTTAGAAAGGAAAAACAGGAAGTAAGACTAATCATAGCAAAAAAAGAAAAGGCCCACTTGAAAAGTTGGGCCGTTGGAAATAAATCAAAATGTTTTTTTTTAAAGCTAATGAAAAAGTTAATGAAAAAGTTAATGAAAAAACTAAATATCCGCTGGGAAACCATCATTAGCTTCAGCAGGTGCTGATGTTGCTGGTGCAGCTCCAGTGCCTTGATTGGCCATTTGGTCTCCTTGAGCAGGCGCCGCTTTTTCTGGTGCTGGTTGCGTCGCTGGTGCTTCAGAGGCCATATCTCTCGAAACATCTGGTACATAGATCGTGAATCCTACAAAAATTCTATTGGGATCTTTGATAAGTGGTTTATTATTTTCCCAAATTTTCTTCCACTTAAAGAGTGTACCATAGAAGCGTTTTGAAATAAGACTTAAAGTATCGCCTTTCGCCACCACATGATCCTTACCATCTCGCGACCAAGAAAATCCAGAACCAGAAGAGTTGATTCTCAATTTCATCCCGGCAGAAATCATGGTTTTACCATTTAACTTATCTTGGTTAAGGCTTGCTATTTCTTTCCATCTTCCGTAGTCACCATAGAGATTGAAGGCAATCAACATGAGTGTTTCATTGGATTTAACAACATATTCTCCATCACCAATTCCAGAAGTATCTGAAGTTGCGGCCCCAGATGGTGCTGAATCACTACCAGAACTATCGGCCACTGCAGCTCCGGAAGGTTGCTCTGCTGTATAATCTTTGGAAGCGCTATCCGTAGGCGCCGCGACTTCTTCTAGATTCTGTCCGCTTGTATCTAAGGAAACGGTATCTTCTGTTCCAGCTGCTGCATCACCTGCCGCCGCAACCGTTCCATCTCCAGAATCTCCATCTAAGTTTTCTTCGACAGCATCTCCATCGGCCGCATCACTGCCGCCGCCATCAGACATTTCAACGTCGGCCCCATCCTCCTCTGCATCACCATCTGTAGAAGACTTTGAGCAGCTTCCGAGGAATATCACCAGACATCCTGCTAGTAAGTAGTCCAACCATTTCATACTTTTTCCCCTTTAATGTTCTTAACACCATTATAGGCGTAGACACCTCCTTTACGGGATACCGGGCAAATTTTTCGAGTTTTACATGAAAAATAAATTTATGGGGAAATTTTTTCCAATTTCAAAAGTGAAACCAAAATTAAGTATTTGAAATTAGATTATCTAGGGAATTAGAAGTGGCTTTCATTTAGTTGATAAAAGAAATCAGATTGTTCGTTTGATTGAAGAATCATTTGAATTAATTTTTCAAATTGGTCATTATTATTCACAAAATCTAACTTATCTGTGTCGATAATGAGTGATTTACCTTGAGAGTAATCATTACATGTAAACATCCACTCATCGTAATATTCGTTGAGTTTGGTTAAATAATTAATATCAAAGTTTTGCTCGTAATCACGTCCACGCATCTTAATTCGTTCTACTAGCTTAGGGACAGAACGTTTTAAAAAAATCATGAGATGGGGGTATTCAAGTTGACTCACCATCGTCGTGTAAAGACCAAGATAATTTTCATAGTCGCGTTTATCCATTTGACCTTGCTCATAAAGCGCACGAGCAAAAATATTGGCGTCCTCATAAATGGAGCGGTCTTGAATAGAGCTGCTGTGGGAAGCGAGTATTTGGCGATGAGTATTAAAGCGGTGAGTGAGAAAATAAACTTGAAGGGGAAACGACCAACGAGTCATATTTTCATAAAAATCTTTTAAATAGGGATTGTTGTCCACAGACTCGAAGTAAGGTTGCCAATTTAATCGTTCACTTATTTTTTTAGTAAGCGTTGTTTTACCACTTCCTATGTTGCCCGCCACAACCACAAAAATTCGATCATTCTTGAGTTTAGGAAGAGTGGAAGAAGCAGAAGCATAATCGAAATCTTTGGCCAATGATGTCGTCTGTAAATTCATAAGATTAATTATTAATTACTTGAGCAGATTATTCAATCAACATTCACAGAAGATGAGCTGTTTCTTTACGCAATCTTTTTTGTTTATTACAATAATGATATGCACGCTTATTTCATCGGACTTCTCACCATTTTTTTGTTCGTAAAAAGCGCAAGTGCTCAGTCAGTTGCCGACGCTCTGAAACCAGAAAATTTTGATGTGACCTTGGCCAAAGACGCCTTATTCACTGAAAACGTCATCACCATTGGCGCGACACGAAGAATTTATATCCTCACTAATGAAAATAAAAAAATTATTCCCGGTGATTATCTCACGATGATTTCCTTGGAAGGAAAAATGCTTGCTCGAGGTATCGTCGTTAAACTACGCGATGATAAATTTGGCATACGAGTGAAAAAAATCTATGACCCGGTTGAATGGAATAAAGTGAAAGAAGATGATGATGTGCAATTACTTAAGGGTGACGATTCACTCTACACCAAAATGCAAAATGAGCAGTCCAAAGTTGAGGAAGACATTAAGGGCACACCGGGCGATCAATTGAATTCCGACTTTCAATTACTCTCTGGGGATTATGACATCGATCTTAAATCTCAAGGCAAATATGATGACACTAGAAATTTGGGAGTCATCAATTCACCCAATATTTTAACGGTGGGTATTGGAAGAATTAATGCCATAGGAACTGATCTTAGCAATAAAAACTATCTCAATTACCAATTCTCTTTCATGCATCAAATTTTTAAAAATATTTGGCCAGAAGTAACTTACTCTTATAGTTTATTAAAAAAATTTCCCGCTGTGGATATTGATTCTGGATTACATATTGTTACCGGCAAAATTCGAGTGGCCTTTGATTTAGGTTTCTATACTTATCTCCTTCCTTACGCTGGAATTAAAAAAGGCTTTGCCGATAGCCCTGGAGCAGGCGATAATCCTGATGCTGTTGCGGCCAATAATGAATTGGCGCTACTTGATGATGTAGAACAGGTCGAGGCGGTTTATGGTGTTTCAATCATTAAGCGACTCGTTCCCTCTTGGGTGTTCAGATTTGATGCAGGAAACGACATATTAGCAATCGGGCTCGGCGTTGAATTTTAAAATTTTATTTTTTATTTCCTTCTTTTTTTTTGTAGGATGTGGGGTTAAAAAATCCCCAACACCACCTCTGAAAAACTTTATTAAAAGTACGGATGCCGAGTGGATAGAAAAATCAAATTCATTAAACCCTCCACCTACGTCTACGCCTACGCCTACATCAACATCAACATCAACATCAACATCATCTGCGACGGCCGATGATCATGAAAATAATGAAACCCAATCTAGTTCTGGCCACCGGTAGTAACCTTGGCAACCGAGAAAACAATTTGGAAAAAGCGAAGCGTGAACTTTGCCAAATTCCCTTAATGTTTTTAGGAGAATCTCAAGTAATAGAAAATCCGCCTGTGGATTTTTTCGATCAACCAAACTTTTGTAATCAAGTTCTAGAATTTGAAATTCCCAAGGATGTCACTCCAGAAGAATTTTTAAAACTGATCAAAAATATTGAATTAAAAATAGGCCGCACTCCAAGTCCAATTGATAAGGGGCCAAGACTTATTGATATTGATATTATTTTCTGGGGGGACTTGAGTTTGACAAGTAAAGAGCTCACCATTCCTCACCCAGCATGGAAAAAGCGTCCCTTTGTGTTTCAATTATTAAACGAACTCCCTTCGTGGAAAAAAGGAAATCTACATGGACTTTTCTCTCTCTAGTGAACAAAAAGAATATCAAGAACTTGCGCTTAAGTTTGCAAAAAATGAAATGATACCCAACGCCGCGAAATTTGATGAAAGTGGCGAATTCCCAAAAGAAATTTTTGAGAAGGCATGGCAAGCGGGATTATTGAACACATGTGTCCCGGTGGAATATGGCGGCGCTGGATTTTCAAATTTAGATGCTGTCCTCATCGGTGAATGCTTGGCCTACGGTTGTATGGGAATGAATAGCAGTATGATGGCCAACGACTTGGCGCTACTTCCGATTGTGATTGCAGGAACTGCGGAGCAAAAGAAAAAATTCTTAACTCCCTTTACGGAAAAATTTTTGTTGGCCTCCTTTTGTTTAACGGAGCCAGAAAATGGATCGGATGCGGCGGGCATAAAGACGAGCATTGTGGATAAGGGTGATCACTATGAAGTGAACGGAAATAAAATGTGGATTACCAATGGTGGTTATGCCGACTTGTATGTTGTGTATGGAACAAAAGATGCATCACTCAAGAATAAGGGAATCTCTTGTGTGGTGGTGCCAAAAGGGACTGCGGGAATTGAAATTGGAAAGAAAGAAGATAAGCTTGGGCACAGAGCTTCGGATACAAGAGCAATAACTTTCAACAAAGTAAAAGTTCCTAAGGAAAATTTGCTTGGAAAAGAAGGTGAGGGCTGGCAAATTGCCATGAAGACCCTAGATCACTCACGGCCACTAGTGGCGGCATCGGCGGTGGGTGGAGCTCAAAGAGCGATGGATTTGGCAGTGAAATACGCTCTTGAAAGAAAACAATTTGGAAAAAGTATTTCTGAATTTCAGGCGGTGCAATTTATGTTAGCAGAAATGGGAATGCGAACAGAAGCATCACGCATGTTAGTGTACCAAGCGGCGTGGATGGCAGATCAAAAAATTCGCAACACAAAAGTGGCCAGTATCGCCAAGGCCATGGCGAGTGACGGACTCATGCAAACGGCGACCGATGCGGTGCAAATTTATGGGGGATATGGTTACAGCAAAGAATACCCTATTGAGAAAATTTTTAGAGATGCAAAATTACTGCAAATTTATGAAGGAACATCGCAAATACAACGAATGGTGATTGCCAGAGAATTATTAAGAAGCAACTAAATATAAACCAAGGAGAAGTTATGAAAAATATTTTCGTGCTCGTAAAACAAGTTCCCGATACCGAAACCAAAATTATTCCCAAGGCCGATGGCAGTTATGTGGAAGTCACTAACATCAAATGGATTATGAATCCTTATGATGAATTTGCAGTCGAGCAGTCGTTGCTAATTAAGACCGCATTTCCGGAATGTAATGTCACTGTGGTGCGCGTTGGTACAGTGAGTGACAACGAATGTTTAAGAACAGCGATGGCGATGGGCGCAGACGACGCAATTTTAGTGGAAAGTGAAGGATTGATTGATTCTTTCACAACCGCTAAGGCCATCAAAGGTGCGATTGAAAAATCCGGACGAACACCAGATTTAATTTTGAGTGGCAAACAAGCGATTGATGATGATGCGCTCCAGGTTCCTCAATTGTTGGCAGGGCTCATGAATTTGCCATCCGTTTCTGTGGTGGTGGGATTTGAAGTCGCCGGGAATGTAGTGAAACTTAAGCGCGAAGTGGAAGGTGGATCCATTGAAATTTACGAACTGAATGCACCTTTGGTGGTTGCCTGTAACAAAGGACTAAACACTCCAAGGTACGCTTCTCTTCCAGGTATTATGAAGGCGAAGAAAAAGCCGCTTGCTCAATACAAACTAAGTGACGTGGGCGTCAGTGCTAGCGATACAAAAGTGAAATATCATGGATTTCAATTGCCGCCAGAAAAACCGGCGGGTAAAAAATTTGATGCCATGGATGATGCGAAAGCGGGTGCCATCGTAAAAGATGTGGTGGGTTTACTTCGCAACGAAGCGAAGGTGATTTAATTTAATTTAAGTTAATTTTTAAAACTTTTTTTTATAAGGATTTCATTATGGCAAAAATACTCATCGTTTCAGAATTGAATCAATCGTCCTTGCCTAAATCAGTCACCATCGAAATATTAGGAAAATGCAAAGGGCATCAAATCGATGTGGCCTTTGTGGGAGCTGGCCCCAGCGAAGCTGGAAGTAAAATGCTCGCCGAGTATGGGGCGCAAAATATTTTAGTACTTAAGAGTGATAAGTTAAGTAGTTATTCTTGCGAAGGATACAGCGCGGCGGTGAAAGAAGTGGCGAAGAGTGGTGGTTATCACTATATTTTCACGGGTGCTACGGCCGCAGGAAAAGATTATTTTCCTCGCTTGTCAGCTGAATTACAAACAGGACTTGCCAGTGACGTAACGAACTTTACTTGGGAAGGTGATAAATTTTTTGGAACCAGGCCATTTTTTGCTGGAAAGTGCTTGGCCAAAGTAGAAATGCAGGGGAGTGGTCCGCATCTCATAAGCATTCGTCCCAACGCACTTGGAATGCCGACGGAAAAAGCGGCGGCGGCTGGTGCTGGGAAGGTGAGTGATACCGCAGTGAACGTTTCAGAAGTGAAAGCATTGGTAAAATCCATCATTAAGGCAGCAAGTAGTAAAGTGGATTTAACGGAAGCCAATGTTATTGTCTCTGGTGGAAGGGCGATGAAGAATGCGGAAAATTTTAAAATCTTAGATGAACTTGCTGATGTGATTGGCGCAACAGTGGGTGCTTCGAGGGCCGCCGTGGATTCTGGTTTTGCACCGCACGCGATGCAAGTGGGACAGACAGGAAAAACCGTATCGCCTAGTTTGTATATTGCTTGTGGAATTTCTGGATCGATTCAGCATTTGGCGGGAATGCGAACGTCAAAAGTGATCGTCGCCGTGAACACGGATCCCGAGGCGCCGATTTTTACGAGAGCTGATTATGGAATTGTGGGCGATTTATTTAAAATTGTTCCGATTCTAACGAAAGAATTTAAGGCGTTGCTAGGAAAGTAGAATTTTTCAAATTGTTGATTGGTAGAAATGAGAAATAAATTTCGACCAATCAACTCCTAGTAAGAAATTTCAGCATCATTAGCAGGAACTTCCTGGTTATCCACTGAGCTATTATTAGAAGTATCAGAAATTGAATGATAATCCTGGGCCACGGCCGGAGTAGCCATTTCAACTACGCTTCCTTCTGAAGCAATCGATTTACTTGCATCGACACTGTCATTAACGTGACCATTCATGCTTGCAATCGCAAGTGCTTCTTCTTGTTGTCTTTGTTGTTCTTCCATCATTTTTTCAGCATACTGTTGTTGTTGTTCTTCCGCCTCTTCACTATTGAAACGAAGTCTCATTCCTTGCATTGGCCCTGTAATAAAATTCACTAAGTAAGCAGTATTTGATATAGGGTAAACCATTCCTTGAATATCTTGTCCATCTTTTTGAAATCGAAAAACGTTTCCTTCGATTTTCAAATCAGCTAATTCCACCGCATCCACTCCTGGGATAGAAAATGAAAGCGATTTAATATTTCCATTTTCCGTACTGATTTCTCCTGAGATATCTGCCTTGTTTATTCCTTGATTAATGTTTGGTGAGTACGCTTCAACCAATGTTAAGGTTTCAGATTCTTTTTTCATGACAGAGTTATTCGTCGGCATAACTACGGGTGTATCGAGCGCTTGTTTTTCTAAATAGGAAACTTCCGCGGCTACATTTCCAGGGAGTTCATTAACATTTTTTGTATAATTGGGAGAGGTTACTCCTTGAGCAACGACAGCGTTAGTAGAAATATTTTTAGCAAAAAATTCATCATTAAATTGTTCATCTTTAACGACGATAATATTACTCCAAGTATTGATAATTGAGATGCCTAGTAAAATGACTGCACCGCCAATCAATATGTTTTTCGTTGAGAAACTTACTGACAAATGATTTGACGTTGCTGAATTCATAATTACCTCTTGCCACTTTCATTGCAAGGGGAGTACCAAATTCAGCTATGGGTGATTTGTCTAATTTTAAGACAGTGAACGAAATTTAACTATCTGTATTTATTCTTGATAACGTAAATAAAGTTATCAAAAATGAAACGCATTCAAATGTTAAACGTATTGATAATAGGCAGGGTGTGAATAAATGATCAGACTGTCTAAATATTAGTCGCAACTCAGGAGGTACAAAACCGGGAACGCAAGGCAAAGAGTTTTGGTCTTTTTTAACTGCGACTTAGTCGATTTTTTTCATGGATCCCATATAATCAGCGTGGCTCGACCTAAAGCGCTTAATGGCGATCACCACAATTTCATCGACGCTCAAGTGACTGTTTTGGGACATGATTTCAAGTGATTCGATAACAGATTTTTCGATTTTTACTTTCAATTCTGCAAGTTCACCCTGATTATGCTTTTGAGTCTTCATAAACTTCCTTTCAAATTATTTAGTAAAGTTAATTAATTAATAGCTAATAATAGATTCTGAACTGAGACTTAAGATTTTGTGAAGGGCCTTTTTTTCTTGGTAGGAATCTAAGAGATTTATAACCAATCTATCAAAATGATAATTAATAGTGGGATGGTCAACAATAAACAAGTCAGACTCAATGTCATCTTCATACCTACACTCCATGATATGACGTTGATGAAAATAAAACTCTAAAAGCCCTGCAAATCCATTTCCAAAAGTGGATGAGGTAAAGTGGATGGGTGTCCCGGCCAGAAAATAAATTTCTCCCAGTTCAACCTCACTTCCTTCCTCAACTAAAAGTTGCTTTCCCGAAAAATTTGATTTTTTCTTGGTCCGCAATTCACTTAAAAGATTTGGCAGCATAAACTTTACATTCGCTTCAAATTCTAAATGTTATTGATTAAATCGCTTTACGATCTGGTTGGCAATTTCAAAGTAAGTTTTTCCAATAAAACTAGTATCATTTTGTCTTACACTCATAAACGGTACTCCCGAATCGGAACCTTTTCTCATGGATGGGTCGAGTCCAATTTTTCCAAGAAGCGGAACGTCTAATTCGCGTGATTTTTTTTCAACGCCGCCTTCACCAAAAATAAAATGTTTTTTATCGCACTGATCGCAAATAAAATAACTCATGTTTTCCACAAGCCCAATGATAGGAATTTGCATTTTGCGAAACATCTCTAGGCCTTTTACTGCATCGAGGAGTGCCAAATCTTGCGGCGTTGACACGATGACCACCCCATCAAGTTTTGTGTTCTGAATCATAGACAATTGGATGTCGCCAGTTCCGGGTGGCAAATCGACAATAAGAAAATCGGTATCACCCCATTCCACGTCGAAGAGAAATTGGTTGAGGACACCCCCCAGCATAGGGCCTCGCCAAATGACCGGATTATTTTCTTCGATAAAGAGTCCAAAGCTAATAAATTTTATTCCATAGGCATCGACGGGGAGAATTTTTTTCTGATCATTGGCCAAAGGCTTGGCCGCACGTTGGTTAAGTAGCATCGGAACACTTGGCCCGTATACATCGGCATCCAAGAGCCCCACTTTGTTTCCCTTGGCCGCTAGCGCTAAGGCAATATTAACTGCGACTGTTGACTTACCCACACCACCCTTGCCTGAGCCAACCGCAATTAAATGTTTCACTCCTGGAACGGACTTTTTATTGCCAATAGCTCCGTGACCCACTTGCAGCTGCGCCGGGGATCCAGGATTCTTCGGTTTATCCACCGGAGTGGAATCTGTTTTTTGAATGTTCTTAAAAACATCTTCTGATCGATCAGATATGGTAAAAATTTTTATTTTTTCCGCGGGCACACTACCTTTCAATGCAAGGATAATGGATTTTTCAATTTCTCGTTTTTGCTCTGGGGAAATTCCATCACGGCGGTATTGTATGTGCAAAAATCCCTCGTCCCAAATTAATTTTGTCAGTCGATCTTCTTCTATTAAAGACCGCTCTGAATTGGGATTTTTAATGATTTTAAGTAAATCTTTGATAGACTCTAATTTGACATTATCCACGAATTCTCCGATTAATTAATTGGTAATGGAACCACAGGATAGAACCCACAATTCCTTGAGCTGATTCCTATCCCTTAACTTAGGCAATTGGAAGCAAAAATTGAAGAGTAAAAGATCAAAATTAGTAGTTAATCCGAATTTTCAGTGGAAAGTGATCATTTATCTTAATGGACTACTGGTCGTTCTCCTTACACCCTACTATTTTTTCTGGGACAGCATCATTGAGCGACTATCACGCTACGCTTTTTTAAGTCCTATGCAGGTCAGTGTTCTTAAAAATCAAACACTTTTTTATATGATTGTGATCGAGTCACTGATTCACTTTGTCTTAAGCATTTTTTTGTTATTTATGACTCACCGAATTGCTGGGCCCATGGTCAGGTTTAGAAAAATCCTTGAGTTTTTTACTCAGAATACCTATCCCAAACAAATCAAGATGCGTAAGAATGATCATTTTTTAGAACTCGAACCACTTCTGAACGCCGTTAATGTTAAAATGCGACAAAATTACTTAGAAAGAGAAAGCGCAGTTCAACTACTTGAAGAAATATCTCTCGAAAATGATGGTAAATACGAGTCCCAAGTTGCGCAATTCAGACAACCTAAATAAGTAAACTAAAAAAAACTTTCCCATCTATCATGCCGACTCCCTGGTTGTTATACTGAAATCAGTGGGCGTCCCAATTTATTTTTTGATTTATAATTTTTAATCTCTTCGGAATAGAATATGAAATTTTATTTTATGCTTTTTCTACTTTTAGCTTCTCTCTCTTCTATCTCCCAAGAGAAGTCGTCTTACTCCGAAACCCAAAAATTAAACTCACTCAATGATTTCAAGTTTACCAATTTGGCCTTCAACGATGAAACCCTAAAAATGGAATCACACGAAGATGAATTGCCACCTTTACCCGCTCAAAATCCTCACGTGGCCTCAACACCCATAACAGATTATGAAAAAGTAAAACTGGAATACCAATTTAGTAATATTACCAAGCAAGAAAAACGCAATGCCGCGCTCATCTTAGAAGTGAGAAGAAATAATCAAATCGATAAGGTCGCAAGACAAATTCGTGAATTATCTAAAAGTATCAATTCCGAAACTTCAATTTTTTTCAAGTACCACGACTGGATAGAGACGTTAGCCAGCATGCTCAAAACGAGTAACAAGCTAGAGAGATTAGTCATTTGCAGAGAGCAATTGGCAACCAATAAAAATTCCATATTATTTAAAACCCAATTGGAAGGAAGCTGTCAGCAGTGTTTGGTGGATTGGCTAAAAGAGAAAAAATTTTCAAAAAAAATAAGCACCACCGAAGTGTTTTCGATCATAAGCATTAAGCCAAAATTTTTTCTAGACTCAAGTACAGGCGATCACTTGGTTCCCTATATCAATTCACTAGAGAGTAAAGAAAAAATTAGTTTTACTGATTTATTATCTCTGGAATCTATCAAGCAAGAATTTTTTCCCTCACCACTGCTATCAAAACAGCTTCAAAGCAACTCATCCTTTGCGTCTTATTTTCAAGAACGCGGGCCCAATTTTATCCAGAGACGAAAAAAGATTAGAACCGAACTTAGCAGTAAATTGATGAAAACCTATAGCTACGGTGGAGAGCCGGTAGCAGATTTATTTTACGACAATACCCTTACTGAAGTGCAAAAAATGGTATCTGATTATAAAGTGATGCTAGATGAAGAATTCGCTGCTTCAAGATTGATTGTTTTTTCTGATTTTCTCACAAGAAATTCCAGGCAAGATTTGGCAAGAAAGAACTTAGAATTTATAAAGTCTTCATACAACATCAGTGAACTCAACATGGTTCTGTATCACTTTAATTACTTATGGTCTTATATCACGGCGGGTGATTATCAATCTTCCATGAAGTATGTCAAAGAGCAGAAGCTCGATGCTGATTTTCAGAAGTTAGACCCTCAACTGAAATTTTGGATTTCCTATATCTACAAAGAAATTAGGGAGCATGCTAAAGCGCTTAAAAATTTAAAGTTGTTAGTTGAGGCCCATCCGGTTTCTTATTATGGAGTGATGTCATTAAAATTAATGAAGAGTTTGAGCAAAGCCGATCACGATAGTTTTTTTAAGCAAAAATTTCAAAAAGAAAATGCCTCTTTTCGCGTCCCTATGGATTACATGAAATTTTATGCTCAAGATTTGAAACGAATTCAAATTTGGTCTGAGATGAATACGTTTGGAATTTTAGACTCTGAATATAAATATTTGCAAAATGATTTGCTCATCAATCATCTTTCTAATGTCGAAGAAGCAAAAAGATTGGATTTTATTTCTGGGCTTAATCATGTGGTGGGGCTAGTAGTCAATTCTGGAAAATCCTATCTCTCTACCTTTAAGTTACTTTGGGGTGCTTTAGAGCGAAGAGAGCTTACTGTGGATTATTTTGTATTAAGAACCCTTTTTCCCACACCGATTAAAGATTTTTTATCAGACATGAAAACCGATATTGATCATGTTTTACTTTATGCATTAATTCGCCAAGAATCTGGATTTTTTTCTGGCGCCAAATCTCCGGTGGGGGCAACAGGGCTAATGCAGCTCATGCCATTTACGGCAAAATTATTTGAGCGCAGCATTTCTAGCGTGCAACTAAAAAATCCTGAAAAGAACCTGGCGATCGGAACTCGTTATTTGAATAAATTACTTAAAAGGTATGATCATAATTTAGTGTTTACTTTGGCGGCCTACAACGCCGGAGAAAGTCGAGTGAGTCAGTGGCAACAAGGGTATTTTCGTTTTGAAAATATTTTAAATAATGTGGAATCTATTCCCTTCCAAGAAACTCGCAATTACGTAAAATTAATTTTTAGAAATATCTATTTTTATAAATTAATTATGGAAACGGACGTTAAAGACTCACTAGAATTCAATCAAATGTTTGATTTAAAGCTAGGATTTAATAAGTAGTTTCAAATCTGATATGCCTTCAATCAATTCCTCAAATGAGTAGACTAATCTAGCATAGTGTTTTACTAGATTACTTACACTTAGATTGAGGAGACCTAGTTATGAAAATTTTCTTTAAATACCTTGCCCTTTTATCTTTACTATTTCTTTTAACTACAAATTGTAGCAAAAGCTCGGATTCGGATGAAGTCATGAAATCTGATGTGAATGGTGGTAGCAACAGTGGGGACTTAGTAAAACCACCAACAGATGAAACCCAAACAACCCCACCTTCCCAAGATCAAACAGATACTAACACAGAGAGAACACGTTATGGACAATTGCCCGTGTTTAAAAATCATGTCATCTGCATTGGATTGTTTTGTTCGATGGGGACTAAAAAAATGGGGCCTAAATTTATTAGCGCCAATAATGACTCTAAAATTTATTTTTTTCCCGATAGTGGTCAATTGGAGAAGTCAGAGGCAAATGGCCTACCTAATTTTTCTTTTTTCCGAACAAAAAAATCTGCCGACAAATTTTATGCACTGATCTCAGGTATTTTTGTTCACGACATTTCCTTGTCAACCAAATTAGACCTCCAGCAAGAGAGGGCAAGAGGAAAAGAGCTTCATGTTTTATCTCCTCTTAAAAGTTATTTTTCCTTAGCAAAAGATGACTTTTTAATTCCTGGTTATACGCAAATTTATAGTGGTAGCTCCTTGCCAACACTTTCTGGAAGAGCAGAAGACTCGGTGGGATTTCAGATAGAATTAACCGAAGGCGGTTCAGACTATCTGTACAATTTTCTGACTAGAAAAAATTCAGGATCTTTGCAATTTGAGTACTGTGCTAAGTTTTTGGGACTTTCACCCATTTTGCCAGGTTATGCAAAGGCCAATTTGCAGGAGATTTATGAACAATTAAAAACTAAGTTCTATCGCGGCCCTTATTTGGCCACTGTTATTCGAAGATATGAACTTATTGATTTTATCAAGTCTCTCATTAGCAACAAGCAAATGGATTACCAAATGAGTTTCTTTGACGAGGATTATGATTTTTTTATTTCCTATTTTATTAACGATTTAGTGGTGAAAGGATTGATAGGGGAAACAAACATGAAGTATGAAAATCCTTTAAACCCAGATTATTTTATTAACTTAAGCTTTCAAGGGAATTCACGAGGCATTTCAGAGGAGACTAAGTACACGTTTAGTGATCACAAATCTATGAGCGTCTCTATTTGCAAAATTTTCTCGCTCTTCGATATATTAAAAAAGTATCCTGAGTTGTATAAAGAAATTTAATGACATCCATTTTTTAATGCAAGGTACTCCCTGAGTTTAGGCCGGGAGTACCTTTGCCATTAAATTATTTTACAAATTTAAATTCGACAGACGTGACAACATTATTCGCTTCAGCAACTTGTGCATCAGTATAATATTTTTTCACTTCCGCTTGATCAGCTGCATTTAACTTTGCAAATTCCGTTACAACAACTTTCGTTAAGCTTGCTTTTCCATAAGGAGCAGCAGCTAGTTGGTCGGCAACTGTTCGTGCATCTTCAGTCTTATTAGAATTGACAAGAACAAGAACTTTTCCAGCAGCAAAAGAATAAGGAGCTACGACTCGGTCCTTAAGACGAATTGTCTTAGTTACTTTTCCAGCAGCAATTTCATTTAAAGAAGCAGTACTTCCAAAAGATAAAATTTTATCATCACTCTGCGCATTAGCTCCGACTGCAGCAAATGTTAAAAATAGAAACGCAAACAAATTTAGCATTTTCATAATTGAAACTCCCATTTATTAAATGTTCTTAATTGAACATTGAGAGATCATAGATTTTTTTTGAGGAATTGAATTGTTAAGATAGAGTCAAGAAGTCTTACAAAAATATATTTTATACGTTAAATCGAAAGTGCATAATGTCACCATCTTGCACCACATATTCTTTTCCTTCCACACGAAATTTTCCGGCCTCTTTCACCTTCGCTTCACTTCCTAATTGAAACCAAAAGAATCACAGCAACAACATAGCTAACAAAATTTTACATTCCTTTTTATTGCGCTCACCAACAGGGAGCCAACAAGAAAGAGACATGAAATAAACACAAAAGTGGAACTCAATCCGAAATAATGAATTAATGTGATAAACAATGGAATCAAGATTGCAGATGTTAAGCTACCTGAAATAATGGACAATGTTGCTAGCCTAGTTTCAGGATAGAATGAACTGATTATTACTTGCTTTACACGCTGCGCTTTCAATGAAATGGAGGTTATTTCAGAAAGTAAGAAACCTACTATTAAAATTGGAATCCAGGAGTCTCGATAGTTAAAAAGGATTCCTATAAAAAAAATAAATAGTGCGATAACCCATGCAGATCTAGTACTTGTGTTTGACAAATATTTTAATGTTATTCCATCTGTAAAAATTGATAATAACGTGCCGCCAGCCGCTGCCAAACAAATTTGAGTCAATGAAAATTCCCGATAATAACTAAGCAGCACAGACAATAACAAGTGACTGCGAAGAGTAAAAAAAAAGTATGTGCTCGCATTAAAGAAATAATATATCCCAATACTTTTAGAATTATTTTGATTGGCCTTTATTAACGACGAACGATTTTTAGGTTCTGCGCAATCATCATAACCCAATTTTTCTGCAGCTCGATAAAACCAAGCGATAACTAATAACGGTAAATAAGTAAAAATATCAAATACAATCACACCGGCAAATCCAACGCTGTCTAACATTGCACCTACCGACAGTACGCTTAATACAAATACGAGACCAATTAACTTTCCTTGTAGCGTAGAAGTTTTTTTTAATTCATTTTTCGGTATAAAATACTGATAGAGAAGTTGATTTTTTGCAAACATAGGAAAATTAACTGCCAATGCTACAAAAAAACAAATGAACAGAAATCTTAAAAGTTCGAATTTAAAGTTAAATGAATAAAAAGCGAGGATTGCTAATAGAAAAACTCCAATTAAGTCAGAATAAAATATAATTTTCAGTGGGTGAAATTTTTTCAATAACAGCGCTGAAGGACGAGATACCAACATTGTTGTCAATATGGCCATTAATGTAAATGTCGATGCTTCAATTAGATTATTCGATTGTTTATACAAAAGAAGAGGGATGCTCATTGCGGCGATGATGTCACCATAATAGCTAAAGAGTGTCGTTCCCAAAAATAGCGATGTTTTCTTTTTCATTTTTTTCTTATACGGTTTGTTGTTTAAACACGTTGCACATTATATTTTGAATTGGGTTCTTCTATGTTGGTTTAGTTTTTTGAATAAAGTGTCAATGACCTATTATCTTGTGATAAAACTTTAAATTCGTTCTTTGTTAATTTTACCAATAAATGTAGTTTTCTATGTTTGGAAAAAGCATTTAAAATTTTTCGTTCTCGATTTAAATTTAAATGAAGACAAACTCAATATAATAAAGGTCAAAAATATATTTTATACGTTAAATCGAAAGTGCATAATGTCACCATCTTGCACCACATATTCTTTTCCTTCCACGCGAAATTTTCCGGCCTCTTTCACCTTCGCTTCACTTCCCAGCAAAAATAAATCTTCGCAGTGAAAAACTTCGGCGCGAATAAAACCTTTCTCAAAATCTGTATGAATAACAGCAGCGGCCTGAGGAGCTTTCATACCTTGGGTAAACGTCCACGCGCGCACTTCTTTTACTCCGGCCGTAAAATAAGTTCGTAGACCAATTAAGCGATAAGCAGCTCGTATCAATTGTGAAAGGCCTGATTCCGCGAGGCCAATGGTTTCCGCAAATTCTTTTCGCTCAGCTTCAGTTTCAAGGGCAGCAATTTCAGATTCAATTTTTGCACAAACAAAAATAATTTCAGCACTTTCCTCTTTGGCAATTTTTGCTACTACTTCGGTAAATTTATTTCCGCTCGACAAAGATTCCTCATCCACATTACAACAATAAAGCATTGGTTTCATGGTAATGAGTTGCAAATCTTGAATGGCATCTAAATCTTCTTTGGAAAGTCCGAGCGATCTCGCGGCCTTTCCTTGCCCAAGCGCTTTTTCCAGTTGCTCTAAAATAGGCCTAGAAATTTTTGCGCGCTCAGAAATTTTCTTATCTTGGTTTTTAATAAATTTATCTAAGTTGGCCAAGCGTTTTTGCACGGCCTCTAAATCGGCCAAGCATAATTCCACTGTAATCGTTCCAATGTCACTTGCTGGATCCACTTTTCCATCCACGTGAATAATATTTCCATCTTCAAAACAGCGAACCACGTGAACAATGGCCGCCACACTTCTGATGTGTCCCAAAAATTGATTACCTAGGCCTTCACCTTTGCTTGCGCCTTTAACTAATCCAGCAATATCCACAAATTCTACAGACGAAGGAATCGTTCGCTCAGGAGTGACGAATTTCGTAATTTTTTCCAAGCGCTCATCAGGCACGGCCACAATTCCCACATTGGGTTCAATCGTACAAAAAGGGTAGTTGGCCGCTTCCGCAGGAGCAGAAGTGAGAGCTTGAAAAAGAGTTGATTTACCTACGTTGGGGAGGCCCACGATTCCACAATTAAATGACATGAAAATATCCTTAGGTATTGTTAAGTATTATTGTTTTATTTTTGTATGAGTATATTTTTGCGATTGTATTGATTGATCGCTTTGCTCCAACCCATTTCTAACAGAAATTTGAGTGAATGGGCAGCGTAGTCGATAAATTTTTCCACATTTGGCCACTCGGCCTTCCCCCACGATCCTAAAACCCAGTCACTCACCGATCCAAACTCAGGTCGGCCCACACCAATTCGAAGCCGTGCATACTGATTACTGCCAAGATGCTGCTCGAGGGATTTTAGTCCATTGTGCCCTGCTGATCCTCCACCCATTTTAAATTGCACTTCTCCCAGCGGAAGATCCAATTCATCGTGCAACACAATCATGCCATCTTGAGGAATTTTATAGTAGCCCATAAAAGGACGGACACACTCGCCACTTAAATTCATGTATGTTTGCGGATACAAAAAGTAGCGTTTGGGCGAACTCTTCGAGTCTTCTGTATATTTGCCTTTGAGCTTATCTTTGAGGTTCGTATTGATATTAGAAATATCGAGATAGCGATCGAGCACCAGCCAACCAATATTATGCTTCGTTAATTCGTATTGAGGGCCGTAATTTCCAAGACCTACAATGAGTTGAAAATTTTGTTGAGAACTTGAAACGTTTTGCATGACGTAGGTTTATATAAAAAGGGAACTTACGGAATCGTGATTGAACGTGCGATGAATCGCGCGCGCAAGTAACTCTGCGGTTGATAGCACCGTTACCTTAGAGCAAGTGCGGGCCTTTTCTACCAGGGGAATGGTATCAGTCACAACGACTTCCGATAATTCATTACACGCCATAATTCTCTCGATCGCAGGATCACTGAAAACAGCGTGGGTCGCACAAGCAATGATTTTGCCGCAGCCTTCAGACTTCAAAACGCGAGCGGCCTCCACCAAAGTTCCGGCGGTATCAATCATATCATCAATAATGATGAGATCTTTGCCTTTCACATCACCGACCACATTCATGGCCTTGGCGACGTTAGGGCCTGTTCGCCTCTTATCGATGAGGGCAATATCACACTTCAATTTTTTGGCGTATTCCCGCACACGCTCCACACCACCGGTATCAGGAGAGACACACATAATATTGGGAAGATCATTTTTTCCCATCAAGTATTCGAGGATCACAGGGAAGGCAAAAATATTGTCGAAAGGAATATTAAAAAATCCCTGAATTTGCCCCGCATGTAAGTCCATGGTGATGACGCGATTAGCGCCTGCAACTGTGAGAAGATCGGCGACCAACTTTGCTGTAATGGGAGTCCTTGGAGAAACTTTGCGATCTTGACGGGCGTAGGCGTAGTGAGGAAGAACCGCCGTAATGGAATTGGCAGAAGCGCGCTTGAGCGCATCCATCATAATTAGCAATTCCATGAGACTATCATTAACGGGAGTACAAACTGATTGCAAAACGAAGACATCGGCGCCGCGTACATTTTTTTCAATCATGCAGTGAATTTCGCCATTGGCAAATTTTCGAAGTTGCGCATCGATGAGGCCGACATCGAGACTGGCCGAGATGCTTTTTGCCAACTCAATATTAGAAGAACCTGACACTAATACGATTCGTCTCACATTTACCTCGAATAAATATTTGATGGTTTGCTAAGGTCTTAATTATAATTGTTAAGATAAGTCGCCATCATTCTTTTGTCCATGATTTGGTTATCCTCCAACCGACCCATTCCTTGACTCAGTCAAGCAGCACAATCAAACAGATCACTCACATGGGACAATCACAATGGGGGTGTGAACTTACCACCATCACGGCAGGTATAAATTCTTCGCTGTACGCTTTTCTTAACACCTTAATTGCGGCACCGTGAAAATATCTTTGGTAGAGAGGGATCCAGCTATCGGTTTCATCTTTGATACAAAAGGCGTAAATTTTTTCTCGTGGAATTTGGAACCAAGGTAAATGCGGGAGAAATGAACGAGCACAAAGAAAATAAAAGAAAGGAATAAAAGTTAAGCTTCATCATTTAGATAAAATATGGGATTTTTGTAAATGAAAAAAAATGGCTGGGGCGGTAGGGATCGAACCTACGTATGCCAGAATCAAAATCTGGTGTCTTACCACTTGACGACGCCCCATCAAATTTAGAAATAACGAAATACGATAGAAAGAGTGTAAGGAATCAACTCATTTATATCGAAGGATTGGCCATCTGTAAATTAACTTCACTTATTTGGGTAATAAATTAGCACAATCCATGGAGGGAAAGCGACGACCGCGCGTTAGTAAAAATTGCTCATAGACACGAAACGAACTTCCGGCGCCCGTAAATTCCAGTGACTTCTCTTCCTCCTTGCGCTCATTTCCGGTCCAGATAATCGTTAAATAGCGGCCATCAAAAGCGATAAACCAATTATCATTTCCTTTATTGGAGGTACCCGTTTTTCCAAAAAAAGTCAGAGTCCCCACTTTGCTTTGAATGACCGGGCCGATGGTGGTGGCCATAGGATCACTCATGGCAAGCAGGGTAGAATTGGAAGAAGTACGCAGTCCATCTACAAGATCGCGGCACTCATCTTGTACATATTTTTCGTAGGCGACGGCAATCTTAGAAAAACTTAGTTCAATCGAGCCAAGCAATTGAGAGGGATATTCGGCCAGGGGAACCATGAGATCTGGAACGTAATCGATGAGTAATTTTTCTACCACCTCCATCCCCAGTTCCTCGGCAATGCGAATGGTAGGAATGTTGCGCGATTTTTGAAGCGCCTCTTTAATGGAAATTTGCATTCCCAAATTAGATGTTGATCGAATAGATTCTTTGGGTGACCAACTTCCTGATTTTAACTTAAGCACGATGGCCTCCGTATTCACGGAATCAGATAAATCTTTTCCAAGCCCAACGTAGAGACGATAAATAATGGGCTTTAAGATACTGCCGACCTGATGTTTTTCTATCTCATAGGCAGTGGACTGATCTCTTTCTATTTTGGAGTAAAAAAAATAATCTTTGCTACAATTTCCATCGACTGGACATGCGAGATCTCTAGTAAAAATTTTATATGCAAAATCGGTTTCCAGTTTCGCGGTTTTAGGGTTCGATTTTTTCTTAAGTTCAAGGGCCGCCAAAACCGTTTCGGCATGATAACTAAAAATTAACTGTTCATAAAAATTTCCGGCCATGTCGTAGGGTAGTCGCAAATTTTGCGTGATAGTACGGAAGTGATAATCTGAATTTTTTTTAGAAACTAAACTAGTCCACTTTTTCCAATCCGCCTCTTTCCAAATCTCGTTTTCAAATTTCGCGATAAAATTTTCGGCCTGTAATTTTTTAAAGACAAGGTCGGCACGCTCCCGCAATTTATCTGGATTTTTGAGTGGCGAATATAAACCTGGGCCCTTGAGCATGGCCACCAAGATACACATTTCATAATCACTTAAATGCTCCGGGCGTTTTGCGAAGTAAAGAACACTAGCAGAAAAAAGACCATTGATCCGAATGCCGGCCAAGCTGCCCCAATAAACTTCATTAAAGTAGGTGAGCAAAATTTCTTCTTTGGAATAACGAGTCTCTAGATAGAGTGACAAAATAATTTCTTTTAATTTTCTAGTGATACTTTTTTCACCATCGAGATAGAGATTCTTTACAATTTGTTGGGTGAGGGTGCTTCCGCCTTGCGCCAGACTAAAGCTTTTTATGTCGGCCCAGAGAGCGCGAAAGATCGCCCAAAAATCAACTCCCACGTGAGTAAGAAATCGTTCGTCTTCCACCCCCATAAGTCCTCGCCAAACATTGGGCGGAATTTGTTCAAAGATGAGGCGACGCTGATAACAAAAACTATGCTTACATTGATTCATGCGATAAAAAGTAAAATTTTGCGGCGCCATCACTTGGTAAAGGGCCTTGTTATCATAACGAATATCGCGAACGGGCATAATGATGCTCTCATCAATAACTTCACTCCACCAGCTTTCAAAAGGAGAGGACACCTCCAAAAAAGGAAAGAGAATTTCCATATCGGATTTTTCGATAAGCCCGTCTTGTTCCCAAGTAAAACTTTCGAGAGTAGGCAAATCGATGGAGGAGGTTAGTGGTTGTTTGGGGCCAAGTTCAGAGATGGTAGACCAGATAAATGCGAAGGCCATTAAAAAAATTGCGAGAAATGAGAGAGCGCCAATTTTAATCCAGAGTGGTGGGATTCGCCGAAAAGACCTAAAAAAATTAAAAGAATTAAAATAATGATGAATTTTTTCGTACGTTTTTTTGATCCACGTCATAGTAGTCATGCCACCTTGGCCTGTGTTAGATTTATTTAAAAAGATCTCAAGTCATAAGTCTCAAGTCTTAAGTTTTAAGGAGAATTCGTGAAAATTTTAAGTAATTTATTTTTACTCTCAATTATTTGTATCACTGGCCTTAGCAAAATACAAAATTCATTTGCTCTGCCAGTAGATTGGAAAGGCCAGCTTGGTTTCGATTCCATGCGCTTGTCCAATTTTACTCGAACCAAAGATGATACCACCAACCCGGCAACTGGTTCCTATGAAGTAAGCGGAGAGGGAAAAACCGCCTACATTCAAGGAATGATTTTTAATTTTAATCCGAATGTTATCGTGAATGATCACGTAACCATGAAAGCGGAATTTAGTACGGGGATGGATCGAGGGGGCACGGTTGGCGATGGCGGAACTTATTTAGAGGCCAACAACGGAATGGGACATGCCAATATCTACCATACCTCGGCTAAGCAAAATCAATCGCTCAATGTAAATCAAGTTTACATGGAAGTTTTCTCAGATCTTGCCACTTTTAAAATTGGAAGAATGGCACGGCATTGGGGCCTAGGAGCGCTGTTCAGTAGTGGTGATAAGGCCTGGGATCGTTTTTTTACTTATTACGAGGGAGTAGAGGCAACATTTTCACTTGGAAATTTATACATCGTTCCCAGCTGGTCCAATATTTCCAATGGTGGCCAATTAACGAGAGACGGAGAAATTAGAGATTTGGCCATTTCTTTATTATACGACAATCCTGACAAAGATATGAAATTGGGCGTTTACTTTGGGAAACGAAACACCAACGGAAATCCCGATTATCGAGTAGATCAAGATCAAGATGGTTCATTTACATCTGATGAAACCCTCTCTCACAGTGATTTGAAAATTTATGATTTTTTTGCTTCTCGTTACTTCGGAAAGTTTTATATTGGTGCCGAGGTTCCCTATGTAAACGGCGACCTTGGAAATTTAGCTGGAACTCAAACGGCCTACAAATCGCTGTCTTATATTTTGGAAACCAATTACGAGTTCAATGAGCGCTGGAAACAACATTTAAATTTCGGAATTGTAGGTGGAGACAAAGGCGATACAGGCGAATTTACTGCTCTTTATTTGCATCCTAATTATCAAATCGCAAATATTTTATTTCGCTACAATCTTGATGCGGTTCAAAACTTAAATACGGGAACTGATGGGTCAAAGAAAGAAAATATTTACTCGTCATCGATTAACAACGCTATGTATTTAAAATTAGCGACTGATTATAAGTCTGGGCTATGGACTTGGACCTTTGCTTGGATTTACGCGAAGGCGAGAGAGACTGCTAGCATTAACCAACGATCATTTAATCATCAAAACGGATACCACTACACAGCTGCAACGTCTCAGAGCAGTGACCTTGGCCATGAGTTTGATGTGAATTTTGATTATCAATGGAATCCGAATTTAGTTTTAACTGGTGTTGCTGGTTACTACTTGGTGGGTGACTACTATGCTTTCACTAACACAAGTACTCCTAACGCGGTTGCGAATCAAATGATTACGGGCGTGCGACTAAATCTCAAATTTTAATTTCCTGCTTGGCGGAGCACTAGTTGATCATACTCCATAAATGGCGTACACTTATGGAGTACGATCAACTGCCTAATTTCCCCTTCCCCGAAACATAGTTTTTTTCTTTTTGGCCCTCGCGGCGTTGGAAAAACAACTTACCTTGAAAATGAATTTTTCCTTAATATTAATCCAAAAAAAATATTGAGGATTGATCTTCTCAATCAAGATTGGTTTTATCGACTAAATGATTCCCCGAGTCTTCTCGTTCAACATATCAATGAACTAAAGTTAAAAAAAAATTCCTGGATTATTATTGATGAAATTCAAAAGATACCGGCACTTCTGGATATCGTGCATGATTTGATAGAAAGAAAAGGCCTACTTTTCGCCCTAACTGGCTCTAGTGGAAGAAAATTAAAAAGAGGTTCGGCAAATCTATTGGCCGGAAGGGCGATCAATTATTCCTTATTTCCTCTAACGGCGACTGAACTTGGAAAAAAGTTTAATTTGCTATCGGCCCTTCAATGGGGAACTCTGCCGACGCTGTACTCAAAAAAATGTGACAAAAATTCTGAGCTAAAAATGGATTATCTAAGGTCCTACACCGACACTTACCTGCGAGAAGAAATTATAGCTGAGCAAATGGTGAGGAAGGTTCAGCCCTTTCGCCAATTTCTCAACGTTGCGGCCCAGTGCCATGGCAAAATACTCAATTATACAAAGATCGCAAGAGATATCAATATTGATACCGCCACCGTCCAAAGTTATTTTGAAATTCTACAAGATACGTTGATTGGCCAGAATCTTGAGACTTATCACACCTCTTTGCGAAAGCGAATTCGTGCGAATCCCAAATTTTATTTTTTTGACCTGGGAGTCGTTTCAGCACTGAAACGAAATTTAAATCTAGGAATTTCTCCCTCGACATCGCACTATGGCGAACTTTTTGAAACTTTTATTATCAATGAAATGAAGGCGCTTGCCTGTTACAAAAAACTAGACTGGCAATTTTTTTACCTTCGCACGAAAGATGACGCAGAAATTGATCTTATCATTGAGCGGCCTGGCATGCCTTTGTGTTTAGTTGATATTAAATCAACAAGTAAAATTTCAACAGATCACACAAGTTCGTTTATTAAATTTAGCAAGGATTTTGGTAGCGCCGCGGAATCTTTTGTCCTCTCGCAGGATACCATTTCTCAAAAACACTCTCACGTTCATTGTCTTCACTGGAAAGTGGGCCTTAAGGAAATTGGTTTGTGACAATTGAATTGAACTTAAGCTTTATCAGCTATAAGAATTTACTCAGTGGAATTTCGGCAGCCATCAACTCTGCTTTTATTTACCAACTACGCCATGAACTTGCCATCAACTTCACAGTGAATTGAGTTAATTTTGCCTATATCTTCCTACGTTTGACTAATTTAGGATCAAATCCTAAAATAGACATCTATGTGGATTTATAGAGATTTATTGAAATTTATCTTAAGTACAAGTGGCCATCCCATTAAAATTCTCAAAGGCCCGAGACAAGTTGGAAAAACTTCGCTTCTTCAAAGACTGACAGAGTATAAAACTATCTATTTTGACGATATCTTAATCAGAAATTCTGCCCAGGAAAATCCTAAGTTGTTTTTTTCTCAGTTCAAAGGGCCATTAATTTTAGATGAAGCTACATTGAGTCCAGCTATTTTTTCTGAGCTGAAACGATTGGTTGATCAATTTAGAAGAGAGGGAAAAGAAGCTGATTTAAATATATGGATTACAGGTTCCAATCAAACACTTTTACAAAAAAATGTCATGGAGTCTCTCGCCGGACGGGCCGACTATTACGATTTAAATACTTTGTCATTGCATGAACTTTCAGAACATTACTTTCTAGAAGATTATTTACTTCGTGGAGGATGGCCACAACTTTATACGAATAAAAAACTTGATCACGTTCGTTATTTAAATGGATTAATTTCCACCTTTATTGAAAGAGATATTGTGATGGCCGCTGGCATTGAAAAACATGAGGCCTTTAGCAAGTCATTACAACTTTTTGCAGGACGTGTGGGCCAATTATTTAATGCCTCAGATATTGCAAAAAATGTAGGAATTGATGTGACCACGGTTCAGTCATGGAATCGTCTTTTAGAAAAAAATGGAATCACGAGATCACTTCTTGCTTATTCTTCCAACATTAACCAAAGGCTCATAAAAACTCCTAAAATTTATTTTGAAGATGTGGGCCTCGCCTCAAGACTTCAAGGGTGGAGTTCATTTATTCCTTTAATGAGTAGCTCGCAATACGGACACTTAATAGAAAATGTCGCCATTTCTGAAGTCGCTAAGTTTTTTACGAACCGTGCACTTCCCGTAGAAATGTTTTATATTCGCTCGAAAGATCAAGTAGAAGTTGATTTACTGATTCATCTATCAAATCAAAAATATATCGCTGCTGAAATTAAAACAACACCAACTAAGTGGAGCGAAAAACAACACCAAATCGTTGATTCGTTAAAATTAGATGTGGTTGAAAGATGGATTATAACTCCCACTCAAACAGAAGCTATTTTTGAAAATTGCAAAATAGTCGAATTTTCTAAAATCTGGGAAGAACTGAATCGTTTGTTTGACCTGTGAGAGAGAGCGAGAACGAGAGACAAAAGAGAGAAAGGACGGAGGGGGAAAGCGCCAGCCCCGCTATGCTATTCTATTCTATGAGACTTTTTTCAGGCCCGCTACGTATCAATCAACATATTCGCCATGCACTAACAACACTTTAAATTTAGCAGACAATTTTATAGTATGATACACAGACTATGTAACCCACTAAAATCACCAAGTTTTTTTCTCTTTGGCGCCAGAGGAACGGGTAAATCTACTTTACTTAAATCATTATTTACAAATAAAAATGTTTTATATCTCGACTTACTTGATGGCGAAATTTTCGATCGGCTTCTTTTAAATAACCGTTGGTTAGAACGCCAACTTGAGCAGCAAAAATATGATTGGGTCATCATTGACGAAATTGAGATATGTTCAAAAGATGTGTTTGGAAAAGTTAAGCGGCTTGCGCTTCAGTCCTGATACCATTAACAAATTTCCATCTTAAGTCAATAACTTCAGCTAATCTTTCATACCCTCGGAGTTTATTCCAAGTTTTTTCTGCA
>JARXAH010000065.1 GCA_029865945.1 Bacteriovoracaceae bacterium
AGAACAAATAAGATTGCGGCTTAATTGTTCGAGCGTTGTGGGCCAATTAACATGGCCCCAGCGAGCCAAAAGATGAGGTAGTATTGTTGAAGGATTCTAAGTAAAAATAATTTAGGCGACATATATGCTGACAATTACCGATAATTATCTAAAAAAAACTTCCTCGTATCTTCATTATTTTTATGTGAAACAAAAACCATATCATTTAGTCCAGTTGCGAGAATCCAGTACGCAACAAGAAAATAAGAATTTTCTGATTGAATATCTGAGGAATTGATATCAAATTTTATCCTCAAAGACTCATTTAAACTTTCTTTAAGATCATTTTGATGAATAGGTGAATCTAAGTCAGGAATTTGAGTAGTGCTTGCATTAGATTTATTAATTAAATCAGATTTAAAATCTAATGATGGACAGATAGCTTCATAGCACTCTCTCACTGGATCAGCATAACAAATTTGAATATTGGAAGATAAAGCAAGATAAAATATTAAAAAAAGAAAAACGAAATTCTTCAGAATATGTTGAATAAAATTCATAAATTAATATTAAGTCAAAATAAAATTAAATTCTTCTTAATGCTATATAATTTACATAGTCTATAAAAATGAATCAGCCTTTCATTAAGATGTTCTATCGTTTCTCAAGGTAATCAAAAATCCATCAGTCATTAATCACAAAAAATTAATGGTCAAGAATATTGATGTCTCAAAATTTTTTTAAGTTTTTGAAGCTTCTTCGAAAAGTTGGCTTTCGTAAGCAAAAAATGAGATTTTTACAAAATTCGCTGAGAGTGTATTTTTTCCCAGCGATCATGAGCATGGAACGATTCGAAGTAATGGATCATGTGAGATTGGCGCTCATTTTTTCTTTAGTCACCAGAGCATGCCATTTAGCTAGTAGTCAGATAGATATATCTTGAAGAGTCTAAGGATTTTTTTCATTTTTGGTTGGATTTAAATTCAAGATATCCTGGGGAAGAAAGTTCAAAATGGGCCGACGATTTTTAATCGCCAGCCTTAATGAGTGAGGAAAATTTCGATACTACATGTAGATGTAGATGTAATTTTTTCTCTGCAAATAATTATTTACAAGTAACTGAGGAAAAAATTTTAATTTTTTTGCCTAATCCTTTTTTATCTGAGTCTATCATTTTAGTCGCAATCTCCACTCTAGTTTCATAAGCACCTGCTTCATCCATTTTTCCATCGACCCAAATGCCGTCAACAATCCAAGGAAGCTTAGCGCTGGAAGGATTGGCACCTGGAAATACTTCAAACGTTTTAGGAAAATCAATGGAAAGATCCTTGAGAGATTTTTCTTCAGTAGTAAAACTAGATGCCCTGAAAGATTTTCTATCCAAAAGAATGAAACAGATTTTATCTGCTGCCTTTTTATTCAACCATCGAAAAGGAAACTTTGCAGCACCAAATGCCTTTCCTTCGTAGGATGGACTAACAATGTGATTCGTGGACATGGCATTGGAAGAAAATAAAAGAACCGAAATAATAATTAAGAAAATTTTTCGAGTAGCCATTTAGGACTCCTTTAATTTTTTGTTAAGTTTAATACCGAAACGATAAATATCCTCTAAGTAAAAGGATTTTTATCAATTCTTCTTTGACTTGATAACACTTTCGTTTCAAAAGAAAAAGTCCTTACTATATCGCCAAGAAAAAAGTCAGTTAAAAAACATGAGAACCTTGCGCAGCATTGCGTGTGCATCTGATGTGTTCCATAACCTCAACTTATTGAGTGCGTATTAAATTAAAATTCTTTTTGAACATTCATGTCTCCTTAATGACTAACAACATTATGATGAGAAGGCTCATGGACTTCATAGGATTAAAAGAAAAAAGCAAAATCTGTTACTCCTAAATTGTGTTGGCTATACTCTTTCTGAGGAAAATCTTAGGTATCCTTGCTTTGATATGGGGATCATAATACGATTAAGAATTGTATGAGTAGGAAGCAAGAAACACATCAATTTCACTTTTTAAGGCCTTGCCCATCTAAGGATGTTTTATATCAAATGGTAAAAAATCATTTCGATCTTGAAGCGGATAGCTATGATCAATTTGATGCAAATCATGAGAAACGTCGAAGTTACACGGCTGGTATTAATCAGCTCATTTCATTAAGGCTTCCGAATGCAAGCAAAGTGCTCTCGGTTGCTTGTGGAACTGGAAGGAGAGATCTTGAAATACGATTCATGGCAAAGCAAAATTATGAAATTTATGGCGTTGAAATTAGTGGAGAAATGTCCAAGATTGCTACAAAAAATGGAATTAAATGCGATCATGCCAATTGGTTGGATTTCAAAAGTGATACTTTTTTTGATGCTGCTTTTTTTCTCTATGCTTTTGGTGCGATTCCCGATTCGAATGATCGATTGCTGGCCTTGAGAAAAATAAAAGATTGCTTAGCAAAAAATACTCCTCTTTACATGGACGTCCTTAACATTGATGACAAAAATGAGTGGGGACTAAAAATTAAGAATGAGTTTGATCAAGCGGAATTAGGCAAATATGGTTATGAGCTTGGTGATATACTATATTCGAAAATAGGTGAAACTAAGCTGGCCTATTGGCATTATTTTTCAAAGCAAGAGATTGAAGATCTTTTAAAGCAAGCCGGTTTTAAAAAAATTAATATTCAATATATTGGATATGGAAAGTTTCCTGGAAAAATTGTTTCTTCAAATGAGGGGGCCATTTTTATTGAAGCTTTTAGCTAGAGTTTTAACGAACATAATGTTTGATGGGTTTTTTTCTCAAGAAGTCTTGGCCATAGCGAGAAATTTTAAAAACTCATGACTTAATGATCAAAAATTTCTTTCTTCGAGAAATTGGCCGGGATAATCATTTATTCGCGGCCATAATGAATAACAGACGCTTCGTTTTTTAGAAATTTGTAATGGAGATAAATTTTTCTGCTCCATTTCCTAAGCATTCTAGCGATTCTCCAGGTTTGAAGCTTATGGTTACATATGAATAGGATGAAATTTTCTTATAAAAAGAACTTTCCTCTAAGGAAACTTTCAGAAATAAGGGGACATAAGTTTTCTCAAAATTAAATTTTTTCGGATTTTCCGAAAACTTGATTTGATCTTTTAGCTTCTTGATATTCTTGGAATAGGTTTGCTCATAAACTTGCTTAAAACATTTTGCATTATTGCATTGAAGAAGCTTGCTTCCAACTCTGTATCCGTTAAATAAGCCGTAGTACAGCTTCCATTTAAACAATGGGTCTTGGTCGTCGAATTTGATAAGACTGCTATTGGATTTTGTAAAATCAATTCTCCATTGATTTTCAAGCAGAGAGGGGAAGTCATTCACAAAAAATGTCTGTTTTTTACCGTTCATATCATAGTCAATTTTTGAATCAAAATTAGAACTTTCGTCATACTGCAAGTTGCTTATGCTCAAATCTTTCGCCTTTCCTAAGTAAACTTTGATAATGGTTGGTTTTCCCAGCTCATGATCACCAAAGTAATTAGTGTATTCTTGCTTAAAAGCCGCATCATCATTTGTTGAGTAGTATCCTGATCGACGCTGAAAGTATTGAAGTTTATAGCTTACTATATAAAGATCTTCTTCCTCTTGTTCAAGTTGTGCAAACAGGTCGCCTTGAATAAAATCTTGTAAGCCAAAACCTCGAATCAAGCCGAATACTCTTAGAATAAAATTAGTATTAAAGATCATGTCAGCGTCTAAACGATCCGGAGCAATACCATTCGGGAACAGTTTTTTTACAGATTCGTATTTTATTTCATAGCTTTGCTCCTGCGCTAAATCGGACACATAAAAAAAAGTAATTTTTTGTTCAATTACATCAATAACGTAACTAGGTTTGTGTTGTTCAATTTCCTTAGCAACTCCTTTAGAAGATGCTTGAGTACTATTGAATGATGCCAACGCAAGATAAAGGATAAAGAAAAAGCTCCTCATGTATCACCCCCCACTAAATTTCAAATAAATAGATAATATAAAGGCAAACTTGTGAACAGCGTAAATTTCGTTCTAAAATATGCTTACAAAGAGAATAGTTGTTGGGTGATTTTTTCTCAAGAATTCTTGGCCATAGCGAGAAATTTTAAAAACTCATGACTTAATGATCAAAAATTTGTTTCTTTAGAAATTTGCCGGGACACTCATTTATTCGCGGCCATAATCAATAACAGACGCTTCGTTTTTTAGAGTAAAAATGTGGATTCACTTTGAAGTTGGAATCGAATGAGTAATTTCACTATTGTAGCTAGTCTTTAAAGTCGCTTTGAAAACCAATTTTTTTTCTAGTCGCAGGGAGTTTAGGGGTAATTTGTTCTTCCAGGGTATCTAATCTCTCAAAAACAATTTTAAAAAGCTGATTTGTGTTTAACTTAAGTTTTCCTACTTCCTCTTTCAAAGATGGGCCTATTGCTAAAAAGCTTCTAAGTTTTGTGAAGATACGCATGATAGTAATATTTACTTGAATCGCTTGCTTACTATTTAAAACCCCCGACAACATCGCCACGCCATTTTCAGTAAAAACGAGGGGTTTCTTTTGCTTTCCTCCGCTTCCTAGTTTTGAAGTCGCAAATTGCGACTTCAAAAAATAAAACTCTTCTGTGGTTAACTGGAACATAAAGTCTTCCGGAAAGCGCTCTAAATTTCTTCTAACTTGCTCGTTTAGTCTTTTTGTCTCAACTCCATAGAGTTTTGCAAGATCACTGTCAAGCATTACTCTGTGATTTCTAATGGTATAAATCATGGCCTCAATTTTTTCGACAGAAAAATTCATTACTCATCCTCAGCTCTAAAGATACAGTAAATATCTAGTGATTCTTAGATTTGCATTTAGATTATAAAATCTGTAAAGAATTGCTTATGGTCTGGCTTTATTGTTTCAAATACGAATCTCACAGAGACAAAAATTTTATAAGAATTGGCGGGAAATGCATTTTCTTCCGACCAATATGAGAAAAGGTCAGATATCAATTCAGAGAAACAAATATTAATTTGAAATTGACTTGGCTTCCAGTATTTCGTTATTTTTGAAATCGATGACGACCATGTCTTCAGCGCCCGATTTTGCATTAAAAACATTCTTTCCATGACGATCGACAACAGCACTGCCTCCGAAATTTTTATCTGGCCAATGTTGAGACTCTGGACTTGAAGAACAGGTTGCTTGAATTAATGCGCTTTTCCATTCTTTCAAATTGAGCTTAACTTTTAAGTATTCAGCAGCATTAGCAGTTTCCCACGTTTCTCCAGGATGCATTCCATAAAACCCAGGCCATAAAATCAAATCACAAGCACTACTTGGTTTGAGAAAATCCCAAGCACCGCATTCTGCCTCAATGCAAATGAGAACACCTATTTGATATCCCTTATAAGAAAAGCAGCGTGATTTAAGTTCTCCCGGTGTAAAAATTTTTTCTTCACCTTTCTGAAACCCTACTTTATCAAAACGATGTAAAATTTTGCCAGCTTCGTCTATAAGCAGAAGAGAATTAAAGAATTTCCCATTTCCTGTTGGCCAAGGGGTAGGTAAAGCAACTGCTATTTTGAGTTTCTTGGCCAAATCTATGACAACCTGTATCGTGTCATTCAACTTAGATTCATCAATGGTAAACAATCCACAATTATATCCTGTAGTGACGGCCTCGGCAAAAAGGACCAAATCGACAGAATGTTTTGAGTGAATTTCCATAGCGCGAGATATCGCCTGGCGATTCAAGATATAATCATAATGGTTATTGGTTTGAGCAATTCCTAATCGAAGCATCAAAAGTTCCTGCTAAAATTTAGGTTTAATTTAACACTTGTAGTTGAAAAAATCTAAATGATATTAACTATGAGAAATGCTTTCAATATTTAAAATCAGGACTAATGGTTTTTTTAGCACCGTTTGCTCATAATTTTTTTGTCTTTGTCTTGGCTAAATCTCATGTCATAGAGTTTGCATCGAAAAGCGAATTTTTAGAGTTCTCAATAAACTGGTGGGCATCACTTCAATTTTTTTGAAAATTTTGATTAGCCGATAGCTTCTTACAAAATTTCGTTGGAGGATAAAAAAATATGTGACAATTTTTCGGTTGCTCAGTTTTTGATTTTGCTCTAAAAATCAACTATAGTTCGTAACGAAAATAATTTCAGCTAAGATAGAGTTTTGAGTTATCGCATCGCTTAAATATTCCGCGAATTTTTTTGGAA
>JARXAH010000055.1 GCA_029865945.1 Bacteriovoracaceae bacterium
TTCGAAAGAAGAAATGTTGAAAATAAAATTAATTAAACATAAATTTCATGGTGAATGGAATTATACAATTGGCCCTGAATAGTGCTTCAAGAATGAGCACTTATTGTTTGACGGCCCCTAAGTGAAGATATTTCAGAAACAGCTAGAAAAATTTTAGATAAATGCCTGTATGGTGTTGATATAAATCCAAGAGTTGTAAAACTAGCAAAGTTAAGTATGTGGCTAGCGACTGCATATCCTGGAAAAAAACTAGAAAAATTAAATAATCAGTTCATAGTTGGTGATTCCTTGGATTCCTTTGATTGGGTTATGGAATTTAAAGAGATATTTAAGATTAATGACGGATTTGATCTTGTAATAGGAAACCCTCCTTATATAAGGACGCAAAATCTCAATAGAGATACCGCCGAGCGGTATAAAAAAAATTATGAAGTGGCCTCAAAAGGTAATTTTGATATTTATAATTTATTTATTGAGCTAGGTTCAAAAATTATAAACCCATCTGGGGAAGTTAGTTTTATTTTGCCTCACAAGTTTTTTGTAGTTGACTCGGGTGAACCTCTCAGAAATTTTTTATTAAAAAATAAATTAATTGATAAAATATTTAATCTTAACCAAATTCAAGTATTTGAAAATGCAACTACGTACACTTGTATGATTTTCTTATCAAAGAAAAATAAAAATAGTTTTGATTACTTTAGCGTTGAATCTCTTGAAAATATGGATACTCCTAAAAAAGAAAAAATATTATTTGAATCACTCACCACATCAAAATGGGAGTTTGGTTCACTTCGTACAAAAAATATTTTAGATAAAGTTCGTATAAATAAACTTCAGCTAAAAGACATTTCACCTAAAATTTTTCAAGGCATTGCAACTTCTGCTGATTCTATTTTTATACTGGAAATTCAAAACGAAGACACTAAATACGTGTGGGCTAAATCTAAGGAACATAATAAAATAATTAAAATTGAAAAATCAATTACACTTCCCGTTTTAAAGGGTTCGGAAATCACCTCATTTATACTTGCAAATGCTAGATACTGTGTAATTTTTCCTTATATTGTAGATGGAGATAAATATAAACCAATACCAATAGAAGTCATGAAAAGTTCATTTCCAGAAACTTATAAGTATCTCAAGAGTAATTATCAAAAATTACTTATTCGATCAAAAACAGATGAATCAAATTGGTGGCTATATCCTTATCCAAAAAATATTACTTATTACAAAAAACCAAAAATTATTTTACAAGTACTAAGCAACCAAGCGCAATTTGGACTTGATTCAAAGGGACACTTTTGTTTCGTTGGCGGAGGCACTGCTGGTGGCAATGCTATTTTAATAGATGACCTAAGCCATTCAGAGACTTTATTAATGGTTGGAATTTTAAATTCATCACTAACCACATTCTACATCAAGCACACTTCATCATCATTTAAAGGTGGATATTTTAGTTTTGGAAAAAGCTCAATTTCATCTTTACCGATTCCTGAATTTAGTAAAATAAACACTGAATTAAAAGATGAGCTACTTGTAATTGTAAAGTCATTAATGAAAAAAAATTGCAAGGAAGCATTTCAAAAACTAAACAATATAGTTTTTAAAATATATGGGTTATCAAAAACAGAATCAAACGATATCCTAAAAGATATTGAGGTCACAGCACCAGTAGGCAAGAACAAGAAAAAAGCAGCCTAACGGTACAAATCAATTTCTTTTGTGAAAACAATACCTTTTTCCTTTTTTAGTTCAATTGGTCTATCTAATAAATCTATATGGGTAATAATCCACCCCCATTTAGATTTATCTTTCCATGCCCATGGTGAATCTGGATTAACTCTATGTTTTTTTGAATCAGCATAAAACTCTGACTTTGATTTATACTTATAACATTTAGAAAATTTGATAATAGCAACTGCTCTTGCTTTAAATGATCCAGCCTTTCCAGGTGTTTCAATCATTAACAATTCTTGTCCAAGATATTTTTTTGGGATAGGATATGTTCGAGTTTCAATTGTTTTTTTTCCTTCGAGAATTAATTGTGAGATGGGAAATTGTATATTAATTCCAGGGTACGTTTTTTTTAGCTTCACCTATTATTACCTTTATTCAATTCTTTGTTGGTCTAGCTTTTTATATATCGAATCCGGTATTGTGTGATTTAAATTTTTTTGATTCAGATATTTCATTCTAGTTTCCCAGGAAACATCTCTTGACGTTTTTACACCATCAAAGCCCTTAACCCTATTAATGGCATTACAGCAGTCTTTTTTATTGGCCCAAAGATCTTGATCTTTCCAAAAATGGCCATCTCCATTCCCAATATAACAAGTTGTGAATTGAACATTATTTTGAATGCACTTGGCCTGAATCCTTTCATAGTACGCTCTTATCTCTTCATCGCTATAATGAAAATCACGAGAACTTTTTTTTGTATCATTGCGGTAAAATTCTCTTAGATTTCTTCCGCAAACATTTTCCATCTGATTAATTGAAAAACTTGAAAGACGAACCATACCTGCAAGGATTGATGGAACTCCGTAGGATGCTATTTCATCTACCATTTCAAAGCTTGAAAAGTGGAAAGGTTCAGGCATATTGTTTTTATCAAAATTGGGATTAGTGAAATAACCATCAGCATATATAGGAAAAAAAGGATTCATTCTAACTGTTGTCCAGAATCCATTCCTCGAAAGTTTTTGCAAAGCCAATAGTCTTCTTTTTGCACTTGGTGTACCTGGCTCAATGAGTTTAATCAAATCATCATTTGTTGATGACATACTCATTTGCACCGAACAAAGATCTGGATTCAAAAGACTAATATACTCATCGTGTGCAATTAAATCTGATCTCGTAAAAATAATATATGGATAGTTATAAAAATCTAAAAGTCTTAGTAACTCTTGAGTAACTTTATACTTCTTATCCATGAACATAAAAGAATCAGACATAGATCCAATTCTTATGGGAACTCTCATTTCAAGAATTTCACGCCATTTATTTTTCTTATCCGTTTCAAAAACTGTATAAAATGTTTTCCATATTTCAGTAATATCAACTGGCATGGGAAAGGGTTTATTCCAGTAGCCATGAACTGTTAACTCGGCCTTAGCATAGCAATAAACGCAATCGTGAACGCAACCTCTACCGTAGGTGTCAATTTCAAATGCATATAAGCATTGCTGACAAGTAGGATGACTATTTACTAGCTTAAATGGGCTTCTGAAAACGATTCCGCCGCGAGGCTGCTCATGGCCAAATCGCTTTTCTAGATTTCTATATACTTGGTAATCAAAAGAAGTTTGAAATTTGGACTTTAATTTTAATTCATTGGCCTTGATTTCAATCTCATCTGAGATGGGCGTTGGTATTAAGTCTTCATTTTTTGAGAGGTCAGCACCAGGAAAAGCAACGACATTCTCAGGAAGGCTGTTTGTGATTAAGTCCATATTAATTACTTCTTTTTGTAATACTTGAGCTACTTCGTACTTTGACCGAGGAAGCTGGCTTAATGTTAAGTTTAGGATTTTTAATAAACTGCATGATGGCAATTCTGGAAAGACTGGAAAAATCAAAAAAAGGATTCTTCTTTAGAAAATCATTTATGGCCGCTTCCTCCTCTTTGGGGAATCTGACCGCCTTTGTGCCCATGTATTACCTCAACGCGAGTTGTAATACATCTTAAAACACTGTGTAAACATGCTTTTCGGGAAATTGAAGAATCATCTAAGGATTTTGTTTTCTGTTTTGGATCTAAGCCAATACATAATCACTGAAATTACAAATAACCCTATATTTATGGGAGAGAGCAGGATAAATCCAGATTCAGCAATTACGTAGCCCAGGTACATGGGATGCCTAAAATATCGATATAATCCCCCATTCCTGATAGATCTTTTTGTTGGTGATATCCCAAATGATGTCCCCAGCTCAAAGAGCGCCAATGTAGAAATCATAAAGCCAATAATGGCCAATATGGAACAAAGCTTTATAGCAAATAATGATGCATCAGTTTGCTGAATATAGAATAAGGGTAGTGCACTAGAAGTGTATGCCAATAATTCATAAATTTTATTAGCTGCCTTTAGTTGAGAAATTTCTCTAGTAATCAAAAACCAAGCCGCAAAAATATCTCTTAAAAATAGCATCAAAAAAAATATTAAGCCGGATTGATTAAATTTATAGATAGCAATCACAGCAAAAGCCAACATGCATAAAGCGCCAATCCATCCTGTTAGATCGGCTTTAAAATGATTTACGGATCTCATCAAATTCCTGGCTCATGAAAAGGATCTGCGTGAGCCTGCTCCTGAGAGGTTACAACTTGAACGACAGCCATTACAGCGAGAACAATAGTGAGAACTTGAAAAAACTTTTTCATAGAATTCCTTTTTTTGTTGCAATAAATTCTTCAATCAAACTGGCAACAGATTCAGGTTGATCAAAAGTTAAAAAGTGACTAGCGTTATCAACAGGTACAAATTTAAAATTAGCGTCTATTGCATCTTTTCGTAATAAATCCATTGAGAGTAGTTCATCATTCTTCCCAGCAAGAAATAATTTTTTTAATCCTGCATATTTTAACTCCGGTAGCATGCGATGCATTGTGGACGCATCAGTTCGATTATCAGAATAAAATTTTGCAGATACTTTATCTTTCAATAACAATTCTCTCCCTGATTCAAAAGAGTGTTTTGCAAAATATAGAGGGCCATATTCTGAAAGCCATTTTGCAAAGCTATGATCGCTTGGGTTTTTGGCCCAATCAACTTCAGCTTGTTCAAGTGATTTAGATTTAAATTTTTGATAATTTTCTGTCGCTTGATTTAAAACATTTAAGCTAAAGGGAGTTGCCAAACAAATAATTCCAGTGATTTTATTTTTTACTGCTAAACTAGCTGCAAAAAATCCACCGTAAGAATGCCCTGCAAGATAAACATCTCCGCTAATATCATTAACGAATTCAAGCAGCATCGTTGCAAGTTCAGCAAAGTTTCGAGTTTCTCCATACGGATTGCCATTTGTTCCTGGAAAATCAACATAAAACAGATTGGTTGATCTCGATAGAATATCCATCGAGCGAAGAGTGAGAGAACTTAGTCCTGGCCCACCAGGAATAAAAACAATCGTTGGATCATTAGTATTTTGTGATTTGACCTTTGTGATTTTTATCATTGTATCGCCTCTTCATGATTTTTAAATTTGCTCGCACTTAAAATTGTGCAGAGATTCAGTTCTTTTACCCAACGATAAAGTGTTGCTTCACTTACACCAAGACTTTTGGCCGCAAGCCTTTTAATTCCATTATGCAAAGTTATCGCTTTGATTACTTCATCTCGGCGTGCATTATTTTCGACAATTTCAGCCCTTGAAATCTGTGATTGGATTTTTGGAACACCAAGGCCAATGGCATCTCTTACAGTGTGAGCATCAACGTTTAAATTTAATGATAAAACTATAATTCTAGTCATTACATTTTGTAGTTCACGAATATTTCCAGGCCAGTGATAGGCCAAAAGTTCTTTCTCCCCATCAGGAGTTAACCTAAATTGCATTCCAGGTTCTTCATGCTCATCAAGAAAAAGATTGGCATAAAAAATAATGTCTTCAGGTCTTTCTCTTAAGGATGGTAGTTTAAAAATAAAAGTATTTAGTCTTTGTAATAAATCCAGCCGAAATTCTCCAGTACTTACCAATGACTCAAGATCCCTATGTGTTGCGGCAATAAATCGGACTTTAATTTTTTTAGTTCTATTTGAACCCACAGGTTGAATTTCCTTTTCCTGTAATACTCTTAGTAGTTTTGTTTGAATGGCCGTAGTACTCTCGCCTATTTCATCGAGAAAAAAAATTCCGTTATTGGCGGCTTCTATTAATCCCATTTTACTACCAATTGCCCCTGTAAATGCACCTCGTTCATGGCCAAATAGTATAGATTCGGCCATATCTTTAGGAATGGCGGCCATATTAGTTGAAGTAATTGGCATTCCAGAATTCATCGCAATATGCTGGGCCAAAAATTCTTTACCAGAACCAGTCTCCCCTAAAATGAGTATCGGAGCATCCGATTGACTTCGTATTATTGTATCAATCTTTTGCAACATATTTTTAATGACTGGTGATTGAGTCAAATATCTTTTTCTTAATCGTTCATGCCTCGCAATTTTTAATTGGGTTGATGCGTGCAGTGAAGAAAGAAGTTGATCAAAATATTCACCTTCTTTTACAATGAATTCAAAAAGTTTTCTTCTTGTGGCTTCAACAACTCTTTGTACTTCAGTATCCCCGCTGAGAACAATAAGATAAGTTTCTGGAAATTCTTTTGTCATAATATCGAGAAGGTGGATACCGTCTAATTCCTGTCCTTCAAAATTAAGGTCAATGATAGCGGCATCAAAGGTATTTTCCTTCACTAATTTTTTTGCCTTCAAAACTGAGTTGGCAGTAATAACTTCAAAGCTTGCTTTGAGACTGAAATTTAAACTTTGTAATATTTCTAAGTCATCATCACAAATAAGAACAAGAGGCTTTTTGCTTGCAGGTAAATTAATCATAAAATAATTGCTCCTAAACGAATTTCAAAGTTGGCCCCACCAAATTCACTTGTCCGGTAAATTAATTTACCTCCATGAGTTCTCACAATATGGTTGGTACTTGATAGTCCATATGCCTGTCTTTTTGCTTTATTTGAGTTGCCTCGCCCCTGAAAAAATAATGTTATGTTTTCTTCTTTCATCCCTGGGCCATCATCACTGACTTGGATGGAAATATATTCACCTAATTTAGTGACTGAAATTTTAACAAGAGAAATAGAATATTCAACGGCATTTTCAATTAGATTAGTCAGTGCTCTTTTGAGAAGAGCTGGATCATGTGCGGCCATGACTTTTCCATTAGGGAGATCACATAATATTTTTTTGGATTTTGTCATAACCAAATTATTTTGATGTACACATTCACTAATACAATCTCTTAAATCTAATTCTCTTAAGATGAGAGGTTCGTCATCAAGATTTTTTCTGGCCGCAGTTACTTGGTTTAATATTTGTTCAGCTGTTCTCGATACTGTGTTGCTAACTTCATTTTTCTCTTCTTCATTTAAATTGGGATCATTTATGAATTTTGTCATCTGCCTAAGTGCTGCGACAGGATTATGCAAATCATGAATTAATCTTTTGTATGATTCTGCGTTTAATTTTTTGGCCTTAATTTCGGCCAGGCGATCATTGGCATTTTCTAAATCAATTTTTGTCTCAAAAACTGTCTTTCGAATTTCTTCTAACTCACGAATACGAATTGGTTTAGATTCTTGTTCCATATTTAGAGAAATCAATCCCCGGATTTCACCATGAAGCTGTTCTAGCGGTCTCAGCGTTTTTTTTATGGCTTTTCTCATTTGTCTTGCTGAAAAGAGAGCAATCACCATGCTAGCGACAAAAGTTAGAAGGAAAATATGCATCGTATTTTTTATTGCCGGTAAAAGTGGACTGATGATGTGAAGATCAGCGTTATGGATTGCATGGCCCGGTAGAGTTATTGCTTGAGTTGAAACCACTTGAGCGCTTGGAAATAAGAAATCGCTATTAAAAAATTTGTAAGTTGATATTGGTTTTTCATAAGGCAAATCAAGCTCACTAATTCCTCTTGAGGTAGCAAGTACCCTCCCTTCTTGAACTAAAATCACTTCTGATTTTTTGACTTCAGAAACTGAATTAATAACCCTTAGCATTTCAGGTCTATCAAATGATTCCACAAGTGTAGCAAGATAAGGAGACAAACCAGCAAGCAATTCACGATCAGATTCCATTTGTGAATTTAAAGCAATTAATGAAAAAAGCATGGCAACAACTGTTGCAACAACTAATGACATTAACCAACGATAAGGATTAATTGAATCATTAACATGCCTAAAAAATGAAATTGATGTTTGGTTACCTTGTTTCATTTGGTCACCACTGTGCGACTGGAGCAATTCACTTTAAAGCTCACTTTGCTATAGTCTATATAAACATCAGAAAGAATGTTGGGAGTAAAACCCTCTACACAGTTATCTACCCAGTAGTTAGCGCGCGGATGAAATAAATTAACGGTCAGGGCCAAATCTTCCACTAATTTAATGGTTTCAATATGCAGTGTTTCTCTAATCTTTCGATCTTGCTGTGTGCGAGAATGCTGGAGAAGGTTATCAAGTTTTTTATTTTTTATGCCACTAAAGTTATCAGGGTTAGAGGATTCAAAGTTTTTAAGTAAAAATTCAGGATCTGGATAATCCATATTCATGGCAACTAAAAAGGATTGATGCGATTTCTTGCTGTAACCTACCATCAGTTTATCCCATGGAAGTAATTCTACTTCAAAATTCCAACCATCTTTACGCATGACCGTTTCAAAAAAAATTTTAATTTCACTTGCTGCTGATAATTCAATAGGAATGACTAATTTTATTTTTTTCTTTGGAATTAAGAATTTTTTACTAATGGTACGAGCAAAGTGAATATTAGAACCCACAAGCCCATAGGGAATATATCCTCTTGCGGGAATAGCATCAGGATAGAACTTTAATCGAAAGGATTCTACATCAATAGCATTTTTGAATGCTTGCCTCACCTCTAATTTATCAAAGGGTGGTATTGTTGAATTAATTCCAATAATCCAAGTTGAAGCAACAGGACTAGAAATATTTTTTCCAATTTTAAAAATGGGATCATTTGTTGTTAATGGCCAATTCGCGAGATCATGCATTTCACCAAGTGCGGCTTGTTTTATGGCCACGTCTTGATTTGTTTCCCGAAGAATAATGGAAGCAAGTTTTGGAATAGTTCCATAATAATTTTTGAAGGCCTTAACGGTAATTTCTCTTTTATCAGTATTGAGATCATCAAAGTAGAATGCTCCAGATCCGACAGGCTTGTTAAAAAAATTTGCATCATTAATATTTTTAGAAGGAAGAATTTTTGCAGTTGCTCCAGCAAGTATGGAAAGAAAGGGAGGAAAAGCATGTCTCAATTTTATTTGAATAGTTTGATCATTAATAGCGCGAAGTCCATTGGTTCCATCAATACAATCATAAAGCTTCTGTACTTTGCTCTCTAGTGATAATGCGCGGGCGAGTGACGTCACAACATCTATTGCTGTAATGGATAATCCATTGTGAAATTTTGCATTACTTTTTATTTTAAAGGTTAAAACTTTGCCATCAGGACTAGTCGTCCAAGATTCAGCAATAGCAGGTTCAATTTTGAGTGTTGGAGAAAACTTTAAGAGCCCGTCGTATATAAGATTTCCCGCAACCAGTGAAGCAGTGTCATTCATTTTAATGGGATCAAGGGTGAGCGGAAGTGAGTAAAGGCCTTTGATATATGGCCTTTCTTGGCAATGCGATGGAGAAGATTTTAAAAACCCAAAAATGAAACAAAAAATTAAAACTCTCAAAGATCCAAACATGCACTACCTCATTGACGCCAGTTTAGGTTTTTCCTAATTGCGAAATGTAGGCCAAGGATTGGAGGTTATTTAGAACGGATTCGAATTAAATGCAAGCGATGCAGATGGCGGCAATACTTTCAACTAGTTAAATGACCTAAACATGCTCCTACATTGCGTTTCACCACTTTTTCAATGTTTCATCAGTGACACTTTGGCCCTCCATTCTTGAGAATCGAGTCTCTCAATAATGAGAATTACCCTTAGTGTCCCGACCTTTTTTGTCGGATTCATAACAAAATATTCATTATTGAAGCCAAAATTTCGATAAGACCTCATGAGATATTTGACCAAGTCACGATTTAAATTGGGCCTAGAGTGTCCTACAAAACTTTATTATTTTGGTAAGGCAGATCAGTATACAGATTCGAGTTTAGATAATGAGTTTTTACAGTATTTAGCAAGAGGCGGGTTTCAAGTTGGAGCATTAGCAAAAGCATACTACACAGGTGGAATTGAAATAGAAGGACTAAACCATGAGGAGGCACTGGCCAAGACTAAAAACGAATTACAAAAAGAAAATGTGATTCTTTATGAGCCGGCCATTCGTTTTGAGAATTTATTTATCAGAGTAGATATTTTAGTTAAAAAGGGAAATGTAATTGACCTAATTGAAGTCAAGGCAAAATCCTTTGATCCATCTACGTTCGAAGAAGAAATTTGGAATAAAAGGGAATTAAAAAAAGAACGCTATCAATTAAAATCTGATTGGTGCGACTATATTTACGATTTAGCATTCCAAAGTTATGTCATCAAAAAATCTTATCCGGAATTCGTGGTTAATCCAAAACTCATGCTTGCAGATAAAAGTAAAGTAGCGACAGTTGATTCACTTAATCAAAGATTCTTTCTAAAGAGAAATGGCAGAAAAACTTCCATTGAAATTGATGGTGATATTTCCTTAAGATCCCTTGGTCAAAAAATATTATCAGAAGTAGATCTTCAAAGCGTTGTAGATAAAATCCATAATCATGAGGAACAAACAGAATTTCCGCTAAATGGAAAATTCACTGAACTTGTTAAAAAACTATCTGACCTTTATGCAAAGGATGTAAAGCAAGAACCCATATTGGGATCGCATTGCAAATCCTGTCAATATCAGTCGAAGGAGGAAATATCAAAAAGTGGAATTCATCAATGTTGGAAAGAACATTTTAAATTATCAGATCAAAAATTAGTAAAACCACTTGTGACTGAACTTTGGAATAATCGAAATTTGCCCAAGCAAATTGGTCGAGGTATTGCATTGCTTGAGGATTTAGAAAAAATTGATCTTACGGAAAATGAATCGAGTGAAATGGGATTAACAACAAGCGAAAGGCAGTGGTTACAGATTGAAAAACAAAAAATGAACGAATGTGATCCCTTTATTGATTTAGAAAATTTATCTTTTGAGATGAATCAATGGAATTTACCCTGGCACTTTATTGACTTTGAAACTTCAACGACTGCACTTCCCTTCCACTCTGGACGAAGACCCTATGAAACAATTGCATTTCAGTTTTCCCACCACATAATGGATAAGAATGGAAATGTTCATCATGTTGACCAGTTCTTAGAAGTTAGGCCAAACGTATTTCCAAACTTTGAATTTGTGCGCTCTTTAAGAAAATCCCTTGGTAAAACACCTGGAACAATATTTCGTTATGCCTCTCATGAAAAAACGGTTCTCAATCACATTAAAGAGCAACTAAGAAATTCAGATGAAATTGATCGGATGGAATTGATGAACTGGATTGATACTTTTCTTGATGAAACAAAAACAAAATTCGTTGATCTTTTGAAGTTAGTGAAGAAGTTTTTTTATCACCCAAGTATGAAAGGATCAAATTCATTGAAATATGTTTTGCCTGCTATTATTGGCTCTTCAGAATTTCTTCAAAAAAAATATTCACAAAATATTTACGGCACAAATTTCATGAAATCACTCAACTTTAGTGATAAGAAGTGGCTTATTAAAAACAGTACTGGAAAATTCAATGACCCTTATAAAGAGCTACCTTTAATTTATGAAGGAATCGATTTAAATCAAATAGAAACGCTAATGGATGAAGATGAAATTCGTAATGGCGGAATTGCCATGATGGCCTACTCCATCTTGCAATTTACAAAAGTAAGTGACCTTGAAAGACAAAAAATCAGTGAGGCCCTACTTCGCTACTGTGAGCTTGATACCTTGGCCATGGTAATGCTTGTTGAATACTGGAAAGAGCAAATCAAAATTTGTAAAAAATCAATTTCCTCTGCAAGCTAAAGGTTGAAAAAAAATGAGCAAGAAATATGTTAGAATTATGCTTGGCAAAGGAAGCACCTTTTCAGAAATGTGCCGCAAGGAAAATTTTATTGGTGCAGATTTCGGACTAAAGGAAGATCTAAAATCCAATTTGTCAGAAGATTGGAAAGAATTTAATAAAAAATTTATTCCCATTTACCTAAAAGAATATCCCGAAAAAACAAAAGTAGCCGGAGGTCTTGCCTGTGGAGCACTTTGGACTATTAGTAAAGGTCTTAATATTGGCGATGTTGTATTATCTCCGAAGGGAGACGGTAATTATCTAGTCGGCGAAGTCAGTGGTGATTATTATTACGTTCCCAATCAAGCCTTGCCACATAGACGTAATATAAAATGGTACTCAGAAGAATTACCTCGAACCAATATGAGTCAACCTTTAAAAAACTCGACGGGCTCAATCGGAACTACTTGCGATGTTTCAAAACATTCAGAAGAAATAGAATCATTGATAAAGGGCAAAGCACCTTTTTCAATTGTGGCCGTAGATTCATCCATCGAAAACGTAACTGAATTTGCGATGGAAAAGCACCTTGAAGATTTTTTAGTTAAAAACTGGTCCCAGACAGAGCTTGGAAAAAAATATGACCTATTTTTTGAAGATGGAGAAGTTATCGGCCAACAGTACCCTGCAGATAAAGACCGTATAGACATCTTAGCAGTCAGTAAGGATGGTAAAGAACTTCTCGTAATTGAGTTAAAAAAGGGAAGGGCCAGCGATTACGTTGTAGGGCAAATCCTACGTTATATGGGTTTTATTAAAGAGGAAATCGCAGAAAAACACCAGATTGTAAAAGGGGTAATCATTGCACTTGAGGATGATATTAAAATCAGACGGGCGCTCTCTGTAACCCAAAATATCGATTTCTATAGGTACCAGATCAATTTTAGCCTAAAAAAAACCTAACGCATCGCACCATGATGTGACTGCTTTCGGTTTGATTTACAGAGCAAAAAAGTTGCTACCAGCAGTAATTCAGGATATTTTCTTGCATGATTTCAAGAGACATTTTGTTGAAAAAACCATCCATTCTTTTCGTAGAAGATGACTCGCAGTATGCGACGTCAGTAATGTCATATTTTTCTGACTATAGTTGCTATCTTTCAACAAGTATTTCTTCGGCCCTAACTTTACTCAAAAATCACTCAATTGATCTTGCTCTTGTTGATATTCAACTTGGTAGTGGTAGTCCAACCGGAAAAGACTTAATTCCATTTCTCCAAAAATCCGGAATTCCAACTGTAATTTTATCTGGTAGCGATGACAATTTAACCATTAACGAATGTTACGATCTTGGATGTTTTGAATTTATAAAGAAAGGTGAAGAAGGGTTTGCCATCCCCTACCTGATTACAAAATATTTGCGTTCAGTTTCTCCAACAAAGCAGGAAGATTTTTTTAACTTTCAGTATGCAACCATCAATCAGCAGCAAAAATCAAATATAATTAAATCCTTTTCGGCCATATTAACTGGAATTCCAATTAGCATTTTTGGTGAAACTGGCACGGGAAAATCTCATTTAGCGAGAGCACTTCATTTACTCTCGGGCAGAAGCGGCGAGTTTCATGAAATTAACTGTGCAAACTTAAGTCCCCTACTTGCTGAAAGTGAATTATTTGGGCATGAAAAAGGCTCATTTACAGGTGCACATTCCCGAAAGACGGGATTATTTTTAAAGGCAAACAAAGGGACAATTTTTTTAGACGAGATTGCATCTCTAGATATTGAAACTCAGGCAAAGCTACTTAAGGCAATCGAAGAAAAAGAATTTTATCCTGTCGGTGCTACTAAACCTGAAAAATCTGATTTCCAAATAATAAGCGCTAGTAATATTTCGATTGAAGCTCTTGTTGAAGATGGAAAGTTTCGCAGTGATCTCTATTTTCGTATCAACGGTGTGAAGATCGATTTGCTTCCGTTAAGAGAAAGAAAGGAGGACATCCTTCCTCTTGTATCTAAATTGCTAAAACCAAGAATTCTTGCATTTTCTGACAAGGCAAAGGACGCAATAATAAATCATAATTGGTTAGGAAATATTCGTGAGCTTCAGTTTTTTTTACAAAACCTAACGGCCATTAGTGTTGGAAGAGTTGAAGAAATAACAGTTTTAAAATTATTACAAGAAAGTACAAAGCTAAAAGTCAGTGATCATCAACAAAAAGATATTTACGATATAGCTGTTCAAGAAGGACTCGATCATGCAACAGCAAAAGTTGAAGGCCAGGTTTTCAAAAGAGCAATCGATGATTTTAACGGTTCGATGCCAAAAATAATTGATTCACTGAAAATTTCAAAGCGAAAATACTATGCACTCTTAAACGACCACCCTGTTGGTGGAAGTAATTAATAGCAAAAGGATGTTCTATGAAGAAATTTGGTTCATTGGTTCAGGTAAAAATTTTGTGTGTTCTAACAATACTTGTAACAGGTGCACTAAACCTTTACGCCAAGACTGCAATGAATGGAAAAATCACTGAATCAAGCATCCAAAAAGATGGCATTGACAACTGTACTGGCGGCGGATCTTCATGTGTAAGTAAGCCTTAATAGAAGCGACTAAACAAATAGGAAAATATGCAAAAAATATCTTATCTGATTGTTTTTTGCTTACTTGTATACATTTTTATGAATAGTGATCTTGGTAAAAATACTTTCAAGTTTAAAGATGGGGATGCAATTAATGTTGCATTCCCATTTCGTTTACTCAAGAGTGATTCGTTAATGCTAGATCCATTTAATACTGAGTATGCATTACAATATTATTTACTAGAAAATATTTCTTCAGGATTAATCAGAGATAATGTTCATTTTCCTGGAGGTTACGAACCCGTTGTTGCAAAAAAATGGGAAAAATTAAACTCTCAAAAATGGCTTTTTATCATTGATGAAAATTCAAAATGGAGCGATGGAAATCCTATTACCTGCGAAGACGTAAGATGGAATTTGCAAAAAATTAAAGATTCACCAACGAGACATGCTTCAATATTAAAGAATCTAGAAACTATTGAATGTGATCAATCCAACAGCAAGGTAGTTTTAAACTTTAGCGTGCCAGCCAACGAGTCATTACTTCATGAACTAAGTCTTGCTGACTCTGGAATTAAACACAAATCAAATCTTATGGAAGGATGGAAAGTAACATCTGGCCCATATTTTGTAACAGAATATAGTTCTGAAAAAAGAATATTAAAACTGCAAGCAAACAAATTTTCGAGTTTAATAACCGACAAATCACCAAAATCTGTGGTGTTTCATCACATTGGCAAAGAAGTTGATTTCGGAGAAATATTTACTAAAAGCAAGTTAGACCTCTTTCTTATAAACGGTGAACTATTTATAAACAAAGTAAAGCCGTTAGAGCAAGCTGCTCCGATGATGCTTTCGAGTGCTCCTAACTGCATTCATTATTTATATTTTAATTCCAAAAATAAAGACTCAAATAATTTCAAAATAAGAGAATATTTTGCTCATTCGTTTAATGAAGTACTATCACAATTATCTTCACCGAAGTATTTAACGAGAATTAAATCGCTGATCCCTCCAGGTTACGTCGGAGCGATTAAAAGTGATATTAATTTTGCAAATAATGAAGCTCCTAAGGAATTATTAAAGAGTAAATTCAAAATTCTTGTTGGAAAAGAATATACAGACATCAGTGATTACTTAAATCAAATCAAAGACAAACTAGATTCCCAGTTCAACTTAAAAATTGAATATATTTTTGCTAATGAATCTGATGATGATGATTGCTTTGGCAGAATACAATCTTTTGTCGGAAATCAAAGAGATCCACTTGGTTCATGGAATTTTTTGTATGGCTCTGAAAATGGCAAGCTTGCGATGTTTAAAGATAATGTTTCCTCTTTGCTTGAAAAAGTTGGCTCAATTGATAATGAAGAGCAAAAAAGGCAAATTCTCGAAGAAATTCATTTCAAGACTTTAAAAAATGTTTATGCCATTCCATTATGGATCACACAATCGGCCACTTTCTACAGTAAGCGTGTAAATTTAACTAAGTGGAATACTTTTGACATGAGACTCAGAATTTATGATGTCATCCTCTAATGGCCAACCAAATACTTGGTCTCCAAACCTTAATTTTTTAAAGTCTGGTCAATTCACAATAGACAACGGTTCTTTAAAAGAAAATATCACCTGGAACTTTAATAACTTAAAGTCTTTCCTTCCAGGCATAACAAACATCGAATGCGAAATTAATGCTTTTGGAGTTATGGCCAAAGGATATGGAGATGGCTTCTCACTTCACATTTCACTTATTAAAGCATTTGCAGAAGCATTCGAACGAGCGGTTATGCTTTCAAAGTGTCCTGAGGCTTCCTCGTCAAATGGGTTTTCGGCCGAGAGAAATCAGCTGTTAGCGATTTACTCATCACGCAATGAACTACTAGAACGCTCTATACTTTTAGAAGCTTGGAAAAATAAGTATGCTTTCTCATTTCACCATCATAAATCCATCACGGTAAAATTTTATGAATTTTTCCTAAAGCAGCGGAAGATAAAATTAGAGTATTTCAAAATTAATTCTAATGCTGGTGAGGTCTTGGCAGTTCTTGTTCAACATTCAAATGGCCAATGCCTATTTGATAGTACCTATCTTGCTCCTGTGAAAAAACAGACTCAAGAAGCTGAGAGAAGACTTCTCTTATCTGTTAATCGAAATCTAGGTGTTTTTGATAAATGCAAGCTAGAAGCAGAATGGAATTTACCCGAGAAGGGATTACCAGAGGATCATCGTAAATTCTATTTAAATCCGGCCAATAAAATTGCATTTGATTTTTTGAAAAAAATAAACAGCAATGAAAATAAATTAATCTTATCAGAAGTAGAAAAAATCAAATCGGAAGTAATTTTTGAACATCCTGGTCTTCCAGTTGTCGCCAATTCACATCACACCAAATGGAAAAAACTAGAATGGGGCAAGTGCTCAATTGATGGAATTAATCCTTGGCCTCATCCACTAGCATGAGAATACGATCGCCATTTAAAACATGGGTCATTTTAAATTTCCTAGCATCAATTATCATCGGTGTCGGTCTATTTAATATTTATAACCAATCTCAAGAATACAATCAATCGATTGTTCGGACCTATTGGGACATATTAACAAGATCAAGAATAAGTGATTTGAACCAAGGAAACTTTAGAAATTTTGTTGAAGGACTTGGCCCAATTTACAGAGATATGTTTATTGAAATTAGGCAAGAGAAACAGATTTTTAACTCTGGAAATTCTGATGGTAAAAATGTTTGCGAAAAAAGAAAACTCTTAACTTATTCTGAAGGAAGTGATGTAGAAATCACCATGTGCATAAAAGATCTGATTCCCTATGGAAAGATGTTAGCATTTGCATCAATTTATCTTCTTTTCTCAATCATTACATTAATTAGTTTGCGAAGATTACAACTTGATTTCTTAAATGGCCTATTTTCTTTTTTAGAGCAAACGGAAGTGAAATTAATTAAATTTAAAAATCTCAGTGGTCCGATAAAAAAATTAGAAGAAATCAAGAACTCGATCCTTGAATCTAAAAATTCTGCCATTATAAAAACTAAGCATGAAACTATTTTGCAGGTTTCAAAGCAAGTCGTTCACGATATTGGATCTCCTCTTTCTGCGTTAGAAATCAATTTGAAAAGATTGCGAAACAGCTCAGGTGCACATGACCAAAAAAGCATTAATTTAATCGATCGAATTAAAGATATTTTAGCTGATTTAAATAATGAGGAATTGGCCGTTAAAACCCACAACACTAAAGAGATCGCTAAACCAATTTCATGCATGATTTTTGATATTGTTAATGAATTTAAGGTGAGATCAATTCCTGTTAAGTTTGATGTAAAGTATAAAGATTTATTTCTAACTTCTAATATCACTGAAAGTGATTTTAAACGAATCATTTCAAATTTAATTAATAATTCCTGGGATGCTTGTGACAAAGTCACTGGAAAAATTAATGTGAATATTTCCGAAGGCATAAACGTATCAATCATTGATAATGGCCAAGGAATTAGTGCTGAAGTATTACCCATGCTAGGGAAGCAAGTATTTACCGAAAAAGAAAATGGCAATGGGCTTGGAGTGATAGATGCATTTAGAAAAATTGAAAGTTATGGTGGTAGAATTTCCTATGAATCTCAGATAGGTATAGGAACAAACGTTACTCTTTCAATTCCCAATAAAGAATTAAAAGTTATCTCACATTCACAACTATTTTTAATCCATGATGATAATAATTTTGTTGAAGATTTTAAAAAGAAAACAAGTTATTTGCCAAATAAACTATCAGTTTTTAGCAATCCACATGATTTTATTTTTTGGTTTAAAAATAATACATTTTTGGTTCCATCATTTTATCTCATAGGACAATCTTTTATTAATGGCCAAGAGTCAGGGGCCAATCTCATCAAATTTTTAAAAATCTCACAAAATTCATGCCTTATCGTTGACGATCAAAATGAATTAGAAGAACGCAAGTTGTCGAGTCGAAATGGTTTAAAATGGCTTCCTAAAGATTTATTTATACATCTCATATGAAATAAGAATAAATCGACCAATTGATATAATTGGTCGATTCATTCATTAATCGACAGAAGCATCACTATAGAGATCATCAAATATTCTAGGCTTAAGCATTTCGTTATCTTTGGTGGTCATGCCTCCAAAACGAACAACGATTTTATAGTCAACATTGATTAGTGGCCCAATAGCTCCTACTCCATCTTTGTTGACTGCTGTAAAGCTGTAGTAATATTGAAATGGAACCACGCCTCCATCAAACCAAAGTGGCCGGTAGGTTTTATCACCACGTTTGTTTAGGATAAAGTTACAGGGAATCTCATCGCCAGCTTGTGAAGAATCGTGGGAACATCCATTCACCATGACAAAAAGATTCTGTGTTTCATCTAATACAATTTTTGATGACGAAAAAGGAATCGGAGCAAACTTCGCCTTAGAGTTGATATCTCGAAGAATTATATCTTTTGATTCTTCAAAAGCTGCCAAATTGTGGACTGGTTTCACGATACTATTAATCAAATAGCCTCTATCGCCATTAACTTTTGTTTTGGTGTAATTGAAGCACCGATTACTCTTGCATGCAATTTGAAGCGAACTTGGTGCGTACCAAAAGATGGTCGGATCTTGTGAATCCTTCCAAAAAGTAAACATGCGCTCTCCAAAAGCAAAATTTTCATTGAGAACAGGAACAGCTTGAGCAGCTCCGGAAATCAACATCAAAGTGATAAGTACATTTTTTATTGATCTATTCATTTTCTTGCTTCTTTTTAATGACACAACTGTCTTCACAGTCGATGTCTAGTTTTTGATCCAGCAACTGATAAGTTGCTTTCTTTTGGGAAGGCAAATTTTTATGAATAGAAAATAAAAGATCCTCTTTGGTCATTCGCTTTTCCAAATTAAATTGATCTGCAAATTTTCTTATGCTTGCAACTTCTGTTTGGGTAAGGGAAGTGGTGTTGCCACTTGGTTCATTATTGCTTGTTTCAGGTTGAGTCGTACTAGTGCTCCCCCCACCTCCTCCACTACATGACACCATTGATAAAACCGCGATTAGAGATAAAACATTTATTTTTAATTTTTTCATAAAATTGCCTTCCATTTAAGTAAATGATTAATTGAATTTAATTTTGAAGTTGGGAGTAAAAAACTCATCGGTGGAGTTTAGCCTATCCTCACTGATTCCGAAGGAAAGCTTTGCCAACTGAAATGAATTTTTTGAATCATCAATTAAATCAGTAAAGCTTCTCACTGGAACTTTTTCTTCATAATTCACACAAACCTGAAAAAATTTTGCAAATAAATATTTCTGCTCAGATTCAGTAATGGAATTCTGCTCCGACATTTGCTGAAATTTTTCAAATACCGAAAATATTCCCTTATTTTTCCTGTCATCGGCAAAGTTGCATGGACTAGTTGCCAATTGAATACTTGTCTCTTGAAGGCGTGTTCTTGAAAACGGTGCATTCATAACTGAAACGTAGGCTTTACGGTTAGCCATAGACGATTTAATTTGTTTTAAAAGTCCTGCTGAAATTTGAAAGGTCTGTGCATCTTCCCAAGATGTTTCAGCAGTGCGAAACGGCATTTTAAATGTGCTTCCATCAACAAATTGAAGTTCAATGTAGTAACCGTTGTCATCAATAAGATTTGGAGTAATTGGTGCGTACAAAATATTATATCCAGGATACTTTCGTTTTAACGAATCAAAAAGTGGACGGGCAGCATCGGTATCTTGCTTCACGTTGATAGTAATGGCCGCATAATTTTCGGATGGCACCTCAAGTAAACTAAAATCCAAAGCAAAATCTGTTCTTACATATATTTTTTTGGATTTTTGAAGAACATCATAATCTTGAGTCGTTTGCGACCAAGACTGAACGGAAAAAAACAAAAATACTAAACTCATCAATTTTATAAACATGTTGCTCTCCTTAAATAATGATTAAAAATTATTAGGCATCAATTTCGCTATAGAGTTCTGGGTAGTCCTTTAAAATAGTTCCAAGGCTCATTGTAGTACAGTAGTTAAGATCCAAGGGCTCACTACTATCAAGAATGATATGGCGATCTCGATCTTCCTCAATTCTTGTATAACTCAGTCCCCAGTTGGCCGACACTTCACTTCTGCGATTAGGAAGTTGTGGTTCAAAAAATCTGGCCATCATTTTTTCAGTCAAACTTTCAAGGTAAGCGCGCTCAGTTTCTGTTCCGCCTTCCATTTTGATTACAATGCTGCCACTTTCTTTTAATTTTTCAAGTTCCGCTCGAACTTCAAAACGTTGAAACCATTTTCTTCCAGATGCTCTGGCCATGAAATGCTCGTACACTTTGTGATAATTCAGTGTCACTTCGCCATGAAATTTAGGAGTGGTTCCACTCACGGTATAGCAATATTGAAACGTAGTACCATTGGATTGATTTGTCACTAATGCGGCCTTTAAAATGGCAGCACCGACAGGAGTAAGAGTTGCAGAGAATCCAAATGGATCTTCTGGGCGTCCAGCTCGGTCAGGAAGAGCTACTTCTTTAAAAATCCCAGATAAAAATTCACGTTCACCAGCTTTTTTGGACGTTAAAGTGAAATAGCTGCTTCTTACGGGAAGAGGGGCCAACTGAAATCCTGCATCACGTTTCAATTTTAAAGCATCGGCTTGCGCTTTAGTATTTTCAAGTCCAAGAACACCTGAAATATAACCACCCACTCCATCTACGGGTTGGTTGAGTTTTACCATCGTAAAATCTGGAATTCCTTTTTCATCTTTTAAAACTTTTCCCGTGTTTGGAAAGTAATAAAATAGTTTTGGATTTTGGCTGTCAGGATAAAGGGTCACCGATTTGAGATCTTCAGAAACAATAGAATCGCCAGAGAGCCCTAGTACCGGGATAGCGTGTACTACTTGATTGAGGAACAGAAATATTCCAATCATTACAGATTTGGAATTAGAGCAATTAATTTGGGGTAACATAGATCCGTCTCCTTTTAAAGATGAATAAAGATTTGTTCAATATGTCGCGACGGATTTAATAGACTGCAACCATGGTGCCAACGAAAGGAATCTGAATTTCAAGGTCTTATGGCGTTAAAAAATTTTCATTTTCCCATTTTGAAAAAATGAATCCCAATTTGAGAAAACTATCATTTATCATTTTCTCAAATTTTCGTTTTAATTATCATGAGAATCAATCAAAAATGAGTGATTCGCCACCCCATGATTTTTAATTCAAAACTCCGAATTTCATATTTATTCTAAGCAGTTATCAAAATCCAAACGATATTTTTATTTCATAATAACCTTTGGCATCTGCTTGCATTGAGCATCTCCAGGAATGAACAACAATACCTAAGGAGATTAAGGTGGATGGATATTTAAAAGTTAAATCAAAATGGCGTTCGGGAGAATTAAGATTAGTTGAACTCGATGATGTCGAACATGTTTCCGAAGATGGAGAAAATCTTGAAAACATGAAAATAAATATTTTCGAATCAATGGAATTTGAAGCGGCAAAACTTCATCAATGCCCTCGGTGTAAAGCAAAAATAAAATTATTAACCAATGATCCGTATTGCCCAGAATGTAACTGGGACTCACTAACATTTTATGGTCAAAAACTTGTACGAAAAACTGCTTAGCATTTTTAATTTTAAAAGGAGACTTACATGAATCAAACAGAAAAATTTCACACTGTGAAACCTAGCGTGCCAAAACTCTATCGCTTCCAGCTTTACTTGGGAGAAAAAAATGAAAATGGAAAAATTCAAAAATCTAAAATTGTGGGAATGAGCTATCTAGCAGAAGGACATGGGACGTACACACTAAGACTTTGGACTTTTCTGAATACAAACTTCTACATGGTCATGAGCAAAACGAATGCTTCGGATTGTCTGCTTATGAGTAAAGAAGCAAACAAGAATGAATATTCAAAAACTAAGCATCACTGGAACGTCATCGGCAATGGAAAAGTTAATGCCACCCAAAACTGCATTGAATTGAATTTTGATTTATTTGAAAAACCAATTTACATGAGCATATTTCCTGAAAGTAATACCACGCCGTCAGGAACTAGAAGCAATGAACATGATTTATCTTTGGTTTCATAAAAATAATTTCAAAAAGGAAATACTAATGAAAAACAAAAATCTTATAGAACTATTTATCTTATGTCTCTTGGCCATTTTGATTACTCCTTGCCTGGCCCATGCAGGACTTGAAACTAGCTTAGTCGCCATAAAATCAAAACTAACAATTGTCATATTACCGCTTCTATCAGTGATAGGAATTGCCCTAGCAGGGACTTCGTTTTTCACCGGCAATCCCAATGCAAAGCAACACATTGCCTACGCAGTCATTGGTTCGATTATTGGATTTGGTGCGCAGGGAATCGTTGACTTTATTTCACAAACAGTTCGATAGGAGGATGCATGGATGAGCAAGGGTTACTAACAAGTAAAGTACCTCGTGCGCTAGAGATAAGAAGCACATTATTTGGATTTGATTTACCAGATCTATTGATTATTTTTTTTAATCTAGCGATTACTAATTTAGTTTTTGGTGGAACGAACTTTCGCTATTCACTAGTTTGGGGAACAACAATTACTCTGGCCCTTTTTTTGTATTTTTCTAAAAAGGGAAAACCAGAAAACTACTTGCACCACTACTGCGAATACCTAATTAGTCCAACATACTTTTCAGCAGGTGAACATGATCTCTCCTATAAACCATTCAAAAGGAATAATAATGGTAAACACGAAAATTAATAATGAATCAAGTATGGCAATGCAAATTCCTTATTGGGAATTCTTTGATGATCCTATTGGACACGTAGTCATTAATGACGGTTCTATTGTGGCCGGAATTAAAGTTGGCCTCATTGATATTGAATGCTTTGATGAAAGAAAAATAAATCAACTAACTTCGGGACTTAGGTCCTTACTCGATTCAATCTCGGAGGGAGTTACCGTTCAGTTTTTAATGAGTATTAAGTCTGATTATGCAGATTTTCTTAACAATAGTTTGCATCAAGGGCAAGAGGACATTCATCCTCTTATCCAAAAAATTGCAATGGGTAGGAAGATAAATTTTACTGAAGAAGTTGATAACGGTGAACTTTATAGGCCTGAGCTTTATGTTTTTTTTAAAACGAGTCCCATTGATAAGAAGACGATGAACTTTTTTAAAAAGAAGGATGAGTTTTCTAAAGAATCATTTCAATCTTATGAAGAAGTTTTGGAGTTGTTAATTCAAAATCTAGAAAATTTAAAATCAAATTTTGATTCCCTTGGAATTCATTCTGAAGTTTTGAGTCAAAAGGAAATTACAGCAAAGATTTATCATTTTCTAAATCCAAAAAGATCACTTAGTGAACCACTGCCAGAAATAAAAACTTTAAATGAAAATTTCTTTGATCAAGATGAAGTATCACAAGAAGCTTGGCTTGCAGACACTTCGCCAAGAGAACAACTTTGTTTCGGTGATCTCGTTTTAGGATTGGAACATTACAGTCTTGATTCCAACTACCATAAAGTAATTACGCTAAAGACTTTGCCTGAGATGACATTTGCGGGACAAATTTCCAATTTCTTAAGAATGCCATTTCATTATGATTTATTTTTAACTTTTGAAGTCCCCATGCAGTCAGCAGAGTTTAGTAAGCTTCAGCAAAAAAGAAAAATGGCCCACTCACTAACTATCACTCAAGGCAATCAGGCATCTGATTTAGAAAGTGAATCCAAACTCAGTTCTACCGAGGAACTTATTAGGGAATTGCTCAATACTGGTCAAAGAATTTATGCCGTTCAAATGTCCATCATCTTAAGAGCAAGTGCAAATGCTGGAGGAGAAAAAATTCTTAACCGTCAGGTAAGAGATGTCCTTTCACGCTTTAGATCCCTGCAAGGAGCTGAGGGATTAGAGGAAACTGTTGGAGCCTGGAAAATTGCGAGGGGAAATCTACCAGCTGCACCACTAGAGCTAGTAAGGGCAAAGAAGATGAAAACCCATAATCTAGCGGATTTCCTACCTATCTATGGGCCACGTGTTGGAGATGATGACCCTGTTGTTATCTTTAAAAATAGGCTTAATGGACTTGTTGGATTTAATTCCTTTGATCCTGCTCTTCCCAATTATAATTCTCTTGTCACTGGTTCGTCAGGAGCAGGGAAAAGCTTTTTAAATAACTGCATTTTGCTTCAAGAATTAAACCGAGGCCTAAAAGTTTTTATTATTGATATCGGTGGGTCATATAAAAAAATCACTGAAGCCTTAGAAGGTCAATATATTGAAATGAATTTAAGCGATGAATATAAAATTAATCCATTTCATATTCATAATATTTCAGAAGGTCCAAGCAATCAAAAATTAAAATCTCTCCTAGCAATTATTGAAAGTATGGTGGGAGAAAATGAAAAAACAAAACTTTTAAAACTTGATCGCGCCATTTTGGAAAAATCTATCATTGAACTTTATAAATTTCATGCAAAGAAGGGAGAGATTCCAACACTGACTGATCTAGCATTGTTGTTAAGCTCATCTGATGAAGAGTCTATGAGGACAATCTCTAAAATGCTCTACCTTTGGACTGGTGATCGTCCCTATGGAAAGTTACTTGATGGGCAGGGATCACTAAATTCAGAGGCAAGAATATGCACTTTTGATCTCAAGGGTCTTTCTTCTTACCCAGATTTACAAAGTGTCATGATTCTCCTTTTGACTGATTTTATTTTAACTCAAATTGAAATGGATAAAAGTCAGCGTAAAAGAATCATTCTTGATGAAGCGTGGGAACTTTTAAAATCTGATGCGGCAGCAAATTTCATGGAGTACTGCGCACGTACTTTAAGAAAAACGGGATCAGGTATTACGTTTATTACTCAAGGAATTGAAGAGATTGCGGCCAGTCCCATTGGTTCGGCCATTCTAAATAATACAGCGACAAAATTTATTATGCTTCAGCGGGGTGATTCTGAAATATTAAAAAATACCCTAAAGCTTAATTCTCAGGAATTAAATCTCATTCATTCACTTGAACAAAGAAAAGGAAAATATTCTGAAGGCTTCATGATTGAAGGAGATCATAGGCAGGTCGTAAGAATATTTCCCAACCCCATTGAATACTGGCTAGCAACTAGTGATGCCACTGATAACAATTATCTTAATCAACTTCAATTAAGTGGAATGTCACTCGTTGAGGCCATTGAATTAGCGGCCCATGATTATCCCCAAGGTTTCTCTCAAAAAAAGGGAGATAAATCATGAGGAAAAAATTCTTAACTTTAATTTTGGGCTCATTACTTTTAACTGCAACTCCAGTTCGTGCAGATATCTGGGGTGGTGACGTCATAGTATTAACTAAAATTTTAATTCAGAGCATTCAGCAACTTTATCAACTGAAATTAATTTTTCAAAATGGTTCGGATACCTTGGGATTACTTAGAGATATTAATAAAGGCATTCGTGATGGCCTAAATATCATTCAAATTATTAATCCTAAATTTAATCCTGGAATCTTTGGAAAATTAGAAAATGTAGAATCTGTTCTTAATGCCATTGAAGAACTCTACGGAATTATTCCCATGACTGGTGAATATCGCCTTCAAGCTGCACAGGATAGATCTGTTTCTGAGAGCATTGCCATGAACGGAAAGATCTTCCGCTTTGCTGATGATGTTGATGAGGAAAGTAGAAGAATTATAAATCATGCACGTCTTGTAAATCCCCAGGGAGCAGCAAAACTCACAGCGCAATCAGTAGCGGTCTTAATTGGGGTTACAACCCAAATGCTTAGAACAAATTCCATGATGCTCAAAATGATGGCCGAAAGTATGGCGCTAGAAAATCGAAAAGAAAAACTGCAATCAGCGCAATTTAAAACTCAGTACGAAGGCCTAACCAATGCACTCGGACGTCTACCGAAAGAAACTAACCTTGTACCTCTTGAAGGCCAATAAATTCCAAGGAGGCAAACGTGCCACAATTTGAACTGTTAGGAACTCTGAGCAAGGATTTGCATCAAGAGTTTGTACGAATTTATTATTTGATGCTGCCTGTATTTTTCGCACTATCAATTGCCATGACATGGTTTAAACACCCACAAGGAAGTCCAGAATTTATTGATGTTCTAAAGAGAGCCATTATCTCTACAGTGCTACTAGTTGCTTTTCCTGAAATTAGTAAGGCCATAATTTTTGTGGCTGACGGGATTACATTACGAATCGATAATATTAATAGCTTAGATAATATCATCCGAATGGCCGAGGCAAAATCGCAAAGCTATTCCTTTTCGGCCAAAAGCATTTTGCTGCAATTTAATGATTTAATCATCGCAACCCTTTCATTTCTAAGTTACCTCGTCTTATACGTTGCAAGGTATCTCACTATTGCCATGTATCATTTCTTCTGGATTTTTTTCATGATTTCAGCTCCGTTATTATTACTTTTTAATATGTTAGCGAGCACTTCCGAAATCACGAAAAATCTTTTCAAAGGAATGATCGAGGTCGCTAGTTGGAAAATCGTGTGGGCCATTCTTGGTGCCATGCTGACTGCTCTCTCCTTTGGTGATGCCTATAAGACGGAGGGAAATTATCTCACCTTAATGGTTATGAATTTTGTAATTGCAACTGCGATGCTCATGACTCCGATGATCGTAAAATCTATTGTAGGAAGTGGACTACAAGCTATGTCGACAACTCTGGGAGCTTCAAGTATTGCGGCCATGGCAGCGGTACCAGCGAAAGCATTGCAAATCCAACAAGCAAGTCGTGGCGCTCTCAATTCTGGTAAGTCCTACTTGAATAACCGCTTTGAAAACAAGAAACCCATTCAAAATTTTAAAGGGAGCAAATAATGTCACTACTAAACTTAAAAGATCATAAGTTTCCAAAAATGATGAGCAGCCTTATGCACTCAAATCAGATTCTAAAAATGTTTTCTTTTTTCACTTTTCTTGTTTGCATAATTTCACTTGGTCTTGTAAGTAGTTTTTCAAATCAAGATCCCATCATTTTATCCTTTGATCTCGATGGAAAAGAAATAAAATCCGCTAAACTACCTCCTCCTGAAAAACTTATCGCAGAAGGTGTGAATCATTATCTTCAATTTCGGTATAACTGGAATCCAAACGATGTAAAAAATCAATTGCAAAAATCTGCAAAATTTATTAGCCCACAAAGTTTCAATGCATTTACAGAAGCAATGAACACCGTTGAGAAATTCTCTCTTGAAAAACAAGTGTCGCAAAAAATTTTTGTATCGAGTCTCAAAGTCAATTTAGAAAGTAGTACCGTCGCCATCACTGGTGACCGAATAACATCCATTCAAGGCATGAAGGCGGCCGGTGATTTAAAGTTGCTACTTAATTTTGAAAGTGGTCCAAGGACTAAAGACAATCCATGGGGAATTTATATCACGAAAGAAAGAGAGGAATTGTAATGAAAAATTTTATTATAATCTTTTTATCAATCTTAAGTATTAAGAATGGAAATACTTCTACAAAAGTTCGTCACGTTGTTGTTAGAGGTGACCAAATTATAACAGTTAGAACAGCCGTGGGGATTGCAACGATTATCCAAGTTCCCGATCGTCCTAATAGTGTTGTGGTTGGTGATCAGGAATCCTTCAAAGTTGAATACCTTGATCAAGCAATTACCATTAAGCCTCTTGCGAATACTGCTAAGACAAATTTATACATCTACACCGATTGGAAAAGATTTAATGTTGAATTAGTTTCTGGGAAAAATGTGATCTCTGATTATGTTGTTTATCTTGAAAACCCAAAGGAACTTCCAGATAAGAATCCTGCGAAGAAAGAACAAATTTCTTGGATGTATTACAAAAATGAAATGTCTAACGATGAATTAACTTTTGAAACCAAAAAAGTGGCAAAAGTAAAAGGCGGCTTAGTACTTATTGAATTTCACTTGAGATCTACGAAGAAAATGAATTTTGATCCAGGTTGGATCTGGGTAACACAATCTAGACGCACTCGCCCCATTCATAATTTGGTTTTAGGGTCGCTTGTTCTTTCTAAAAAATATCCTTCTCAAGGAATATTACAAATTTTGGCAAGTGATCTAAATGCAAGTGAACCATTTAATATTGAACTCAGACGTAAGCATCGTTCCTCCATCACCATCAAGAGGATGACTTTATGGAAATAAAAAATTTATTCTACTTGCCACTAAGACCTTTCAGTAAAAAACGAGAACTCAATTGGTTGAGAATTAAAATTGTATGCATTTCTGCCCCCTGTATTGTCGTTGCAATAATTCTTTTTATGCCAACAAAGAAAGCTGTGAATACCAGCTTTCATGAGAAGAGTAATTCGGTTGATAATAGGATTGTTGATGAAACAAATGACCCGACTCAGGAAACTGCAAAGCAACTCCAGAACGCTCAGTCTAATTCGGCCATCGTGCATACTTCACTAGATTTTCTCTACCAAGATCCAATGGCGAAAAGAGGTGGCAACGTGGGTGGGACTGCAAATGCAAATAATCGAAATAGTTCCATGATTATTCCAAGGACTGGCAATAACTCCAAGACTCAACTTTCTCCTGGCACAAAATTTTTAGTTCGTTTAACTGAAAAAATAATTGTGGCAAATCAGGGCATGCCGGTCATTGGATTCATTCCTAAAGACGTTGCTCCTGATGGTGACCTAGCAATTCCTCAAGGATCAAAACTCATTGGTGATATTACTTTCGATGATAGTAGTGAAAGGGCGCAAGTAAATTGGAGATCAATTATCTTTCCTGATGGAAGAGAACGGCCACTCTCAGGTCTTGGTGTTGGAAGAGATGGGCAATTAGGTGTGGAAGGAAACGTGAAATCAACCAGTGTGAAAAATGCAGTGGGGAAAACACTAACTCGCTTTATTGGGGCCTACGCTGAGGGATCGATGAACCGAGGGCAGTTTGGTGCAAACCCAGGTGGAAGTGATAACGGTATGAAAAATGCCATAGCAGAAACCGCAAGAGATCAGGCCAATTCCTACGCTGAATATATGTCTGCTGAGAAAAAATGGATTGAGCTAGAAATGGGAGCAGAATTTTACACCATTCTAAATCAGCCATTTTTATTTCGTGATCCAGGATCAACTTATGGAAAATAAGCAACCTCTTGGACAAATTGAATTATTAATCCTCATGTTTTTTGGATTTTTTTTAATTGATAAAATTATTCAGAAGATAATTATTTGGCTAAGGAATCCTTATCACTATTGGATGTTAATGGGTGGTATTGCATTGGTAGTAATTCTCCTTCTTATTTTTCTTTGGCCCAAAATAATTGCCATTAGGAGCAAAAATATCGTTGAGAGGAAAATATTAGAAAAAACAGATGACTCAGTTTTTTGTGGTGTGACCAGTGACAAAAAAGATGTTTGGATTAAACCCAATCAGAGATCTATGCACACCCAAATTGTGGGAACGACTAATGCCGGAAAAACTGAATCTGTTATCCTTCCCTGGGCCATCCAAGATATTCATGCAGGAAAAGGGCTACTGCTTATTGATGGGAAGGCCGACAACACCCTACTTGATAAATTGTGGAGTTATACTGTTTTAGCAAAAAGAGAAAGTGATTTTAGGCTCGTTAGCTTTTCCCATATTGAAAAGTCACATTCCTTTAATCCACTGGTTGGTGGCAGTGCTGAAGAAATTACGGAAAGAATTTTTAATTCTTTTGAATTTGAAAACCCCTATTACAGGAGTTTGCAATATGAAGTAATGGGACAAGTTATGCGAATTTTTGAATTATCAAAAATTACGCCTACCTTTCAAAAACTTCATACAGCAATATCAAGACCTCTCGAATTAGAAAAAATGGTGAGTACTACTGAGGATTTAGAATTAAAAACCTGGGTGGAAGTTTACAAAAATTTATCTAATAGTGAGCGTGATACAAGAACCAGTGGCCTACTTGCTGCCATCTCTCATTTCTCCTATGGTAAAACGGCTACGATATTCAATGCAGATGAACACTCATTTACAATTGATGAAGCACTTAATAAAAACCTGATCGTATACTTTCAGTTACCGGTTTTACTATCCCCATTTCTCGGAAAAGCGACGGGAAAATTAGTATTGCAATCTTTGCAAGCTGCTGTCGCCAATAGACACAGGTCATTTTGCGATGAAAAAAAGTTCTTTAGTGTTTTCTTAGATGATTTTTCTGAATACCTGTATCAAGGTTTTACATCCATTCTCAATAAATCAAGGAGTGCCAATGTGGGAATTGTTTTTGCTCATCAAGCTCTTGGTGACATCACCGCGCTAGGAGATTCGGTTGCTAATACCATCATGACTAATTCTAATTTAAAAATTTTCATGCGAGGTAATGATCCCTCATCAGCAGAATACTTCTCTAAATTGATTGGAACAAAGGCAGCAACTAAATATACCGAGCGAGGGAAACGCAGCATGCTGAGTAATCAAAGAACTGGTGATGTATCAGTTAGAGAGGTGGAGGAATTTGTTGTTCACCCCAATGATTTCAAAAGTGGTCTTGGAGTTGGTGAAGCAATGATGGTGGTACCTCATCCTCAGGGAACTAAGACGATAAAAATAAAGTTTAACATGCTCGATGATCTTCCCAGAGTAGCTTTGCCAAATATTGAGAAAAAACAAATCGCAAATTTAAGCAACTCAGAGGGGCAAGAAAATCTTGAAACAATCAATGCGGGAAGCTTTGGTTCTCTAGCATTTAAGTCTCAAAAGGAGTCACATGAAAAAATTTAATGGCAATTATAAACAGATGACGAATTTATTATTAATCACTCTTGTGTTTATTGTTTCAGGGTGCGCAACAGAATCTAGGAGTGTGGGATTAGGAGGATTAATTGGTGCGGGATCTGGTGCTGCTATTGGCGGCATTATTGATCCAGGTAAAAAAGGAGAATACCGAACACGCAATGTTGTTATCGGTGCCACCTTTGGAGGGATTGCGGGATCACTTGCCGGATCATCAATGTTTAATTCAAGCGAAAAGAGAAAACAAGATTCTTATGAGAAAGGAAAACTCAATGCTAAGGAAGCATTTTCAAAACAAGGAAGCATGCCTGAATTAAAAGATCCCAAAGTTGAATCCAGATGGGTTGAAGGAAGAGTTCAAGGTAATCGCTATATCGATGGGCATTTTGAATACATCATCACTGAACCTGCAAGATGGGACGTGGAATAATGATCGCCAAATATCAAACAGGATACAGCATTCCTAAGAATGTTTTGCAAGCCTTAAGGTATGTTGGAAAAATTGGCGTGCTCAGTACCCAGGATTGGCATCAATTTTTTGGCAATGATAAAAAAATAAGGTGGCAGCAAAAACAGCTTAAATATTTAATCGACCATGATTATCTTCGCAAACATTCGGCCACTAGCTTTAGGGGTAAGTGGATACTTGGTGAAAATGGAAAAAAACTTCTAGAAGAATTAAATTGCATGGCCGTCCATCCAACCTGGGCCCATCAAGTGGATCATGATGAGTATGTTGGAAGATCGATGCTGATGCTAGAAAATGCAAAACTTATTACATCTTGGATGAGTGCTAGTGAGCTAGCAAAAAGCAATCAAGACAAATATCAATTAACTAGGAAGGATGGAGATCAAAAATTTCCAGACGCTTTATTTGATGTGTTCTTGCATAATCAGAAAAAAACTGTGGCGATCGAATATGAAAGAAATGGAAAGTCACAAACTCGTTATCGGTCAATTCTTTGGAACTATGCAGGACTTGGACAAATATCTTTAATTCTTTTTATTTGTGAAAATAAAACCATTCAAAGACGAATTGAAGAAACTTTTTTATATTTAAAAATGCCAGAACTCTTAGACCGCTTGGCAACGACTAGTGCAGTTGAATGGAAAAAATCTCCGATGGAAGCTCCACTAAAAATGAACAGAGGAATTATTAGACTTAAAGATGTTTGCAATGAAATTGAGCAAAAAATTGCCTCTTAATGTTGTACGTGAACATAGACGTACATACGTCCAACATCGAAATACAATAATGAAATAAACAAAGAGCAAAAACATTATAAAAAACTAATGCTTCAGGACCGCCGCCGCTTCGAGTTTTTTCCTTAATCGTCCTTGACCCCTCCCCCTCAACGATGTTTCGAGGAAGGGGTCAAGGACTGGGAATAAACTCTCGGGCGGCGGGGAATAATAAAGGGATAAATATGAGTAAGAATATAATTAATAAGAGAGAGGAAGGAAGAGAAGATAAATTAGGAGAAGATAGGATTGAGGTGGCTGATGAAATTCAAAGGATTACAGTATCAAAGGAAGCTCAAAAAATATTAGGAATAATAGTAGATAAGGTAAATAAGGGTTTTGCAGGTGGAAGAGTAAATAGGACTCAAATGGCCAACTGGATTCTGCTTAAATTCAGTACGGATCTTGATGAGGCCATCATTAAATCCATACGCTCTGAGCACTTTGACGAAGTTACCATGCTAGAAAATATCTTGAGACAGGCCAAGGAATATGGAAGTCTTCCCACTGAATTCAAGCTGTTACTACAGAAGCAGCTTGGAGGCGATGAATTAGTTAAAAAGAAACCTCAAAAGGCCTTGACAACACCAGGCATCAATGATGTCATAAAGGAAATAAATACTGCTTCGGAATAATAATGAATATTGGCGAGCTAAAAAGAATTAGGGAAAAGCTTGGTTATGAAAGAGAGGAATTTGCAAAAATTCTTTGTCTCTCTAGTTACCGAGCTTATTCCAATATTGAAAATGGATTTCGCAAGCCTAGTAAATTAACAATACGTTTGCTTCGCTATCTTGATTCCATTTCAACGAAACGAGCATTGGATTTTCTTAAAGATTTTTCGTCCCATGATATTAAATAATTTTTACCACTTATGGAGTATCAAATGACAAAAGTAAAAAATTCTGTGACAAAATTGAAAAGAAAAAATGACATAAAGATAAACTTCCTACCTGTCTATGAATCAAAAATATTATTCCAAGAAAGAAAAGAAATTGTGCAACAATTTATTGTAAAAATGATTCTCCTTGGAAGTAAACGTGGAAGGCCATCACACAAGGAAATGGAAGAGGTTTCGAATGCAGCATAAAATTGGAATATATGTTCGTGTCAGTACCGAAGAGCAAGCTCAGGTGGCCGATGGATCGATAGAAAGCCAGCAGCACCGAGTTAAAAGTTTTATTGAAATAAAAAAATTGCAAGAAAGTAACTGGGGAAAACTCATTGATACTTATATCGATGACGGCTACTCTGCAAAAAATACCAATCGACCTGCTTATCAAAGGATGATGAAAGACGTCGTCAGTGGAAAAATCAATTTGATTTTAGTGACAGATATCTCACGGCTTTCAAGAAACATTTCTGATTTCTGTTTGTTACTCAAACAACTTGAATCCACAAAGGCAAAATTTTTATCAATCAAAGAGCAGTTTGATACAAGCACACCGGCCGGTGAAATGATGATCTTTAATATGATCAACCTTGCCCAGTTTGAACGAAAGCAAACTTCCGAAAGAATTGCGATGAATTTCCACTCTAGAGCGATGAGAGGGCTATCAAATGGAGGAAACCCCATCCTTGGTTATGATAAAGATCCCACCAATCCTGGAAAATTAATTGTAAATGAAGATGAAGCAAATTTAGTAAGAAAAGTTTTTGATTTATACAACGAGGGAAATAGTCTTTCCGTTACCACTGATATCTTGAACAAAGAAAATGAAAAAAGAAAGCAATGGCGACTATCAAAATTTCGCCATATCAAAGACGGACGTTGGACCATTAGGGCCGTTCAAACAATACTAAATAATTATGCCTACATTGGCGTAAGAGAAGTAAATAAACAATTTAAAAATGAAGATCAAACACAAATCAAGGCGTGGCAACAATACCAACTTGTGCCAGCTTCCTGGCAACCAATAGTTGGGAAAGCCTTGTTTGAACGTACTCAAGAAACCCTAAAAAAATCAAACCTCTTGCAACGTCACCGATTTGATAAGTCCGAGAGAAGAATTTTTTTGGTTTCAGGAATTGCTCGTTGTGGAGAATGTGGTCGCGCTTTAATTGGACAATCGGCTCATGGTAAATCCAAGCTCCACCGTTACTATGGGCACAAGTATTTGATTGGCGAAACCATTCCCTGTGCGATTAAAAGGTTTGCGGCTGAAGAAATTGAGTCTGCTATCGTTAATCATTTACAAAAAGTTATTAGTGAAGCTGGGTATATGGATAATGTTGAAGATGAGATTTTAAAATCCATTGGCTCCAATAAATCTACAGTTGAATGCAAAAAAATTGCTCTTACAAAATCACTGGAAAAAATTAACCATGAAATTGAATCTATATTCTCTGTCATGACGTCTTTCACAAAAGGCTCGGCCGGATCAAATTTAATCCAAGATAAGTTGCAAACCTTAGCAGAACAGAAAGAAACCATGGAAAAAGATATTGAAGCCTTGATGGCCCAAGAAGTGAGTATTGCGGAAACCGCAGGAGCTAAAAAGGCCATTACCGCCAATATTCAATTGTTTTGCAAAGGCTTTCGTAAGGCCGGTGAATCCCTAAAGAAAAGGATGTTAAGCAATATTTTTAGTCAATTGATCTTTACTGAGGACGGAATTAACGTTTTTTACAATTTGGCCGAAACTCCTGCTTCTAATGGAAACCTAACTAATAAAGACAACAAAAAAGGGCCGCTGGAAAAGTCCAGTGGCCCTGCATTTTCTTTCAAATTACCTTTCGGTTTTTTCTCGTCCCAGAATTTGTCCAACGTTCAAGTTGGTGGAGGTGGCGGGAATTGAACCCGCGTCCGGAGAAACTTCCATGGAAAGTACTACGTGTGTAGCTTGAGGAGAGCTCAAGCGCCCATCAGGCGTTTTGTAAATGCCTGCAAACCTCAGGTCTTTTTTACGATGTACCCCGACTGATCACCGCACCGTTTTGATTATCGTGAGACTGAGAACTCACTTCGCCTACTTGATGTTATCGGATGTAGGCCCCTCATTCACTGGGCTAATCGTAGATTAGGCAGCAAAAGCGAGATTTGACTCTTCGCCGTTACGTTTTGATCCCCTTTTAACGAGGCCTGGTGATCAACCTCGACACGCACTCAACATTTCTGTCTCCCCGTCGAAACCGGGGCACCCCCAAAAATAAAGAAACAGAATTAATCTTAAAGCTAGTAATCAGCTCTAAAATATAAATTCTAGCTTATCACATCCCAACCGTCTCGACGAGCAGCACTTTCTCCGTAGGATAAATTTATCTACGCGCTGACTTAAATGAGAAGTCAAATGCTACTTATTTAACTTCCAACTCTATATTAAAGCTCCCACGACTCCCCCAGCAAAAATCACTCATTTGAATGATAGTATAAGGATTACTTTCTGCAGGAATGCTTCTAAGCAACTGGCGAAAAAAATTAATAGTTACGTCACAACCAACACCTTCTCCGCCCCAAGTATCATTAAAACTATATTCGTTAAATCGAATCAATCGTCCATGCGGCAACTCTGAAGCAAGCGGCAAAAAAAATCGATAAGTAACATTAATAAACGGAGATCTCATCTCTAAACCGCCACTACAGTTAGAAGAATAATTTTCCACTCCTAAATCATTCAGTATCGTTTGAACTCTCCAATCCACAAAATCACACGAGTATAACGTCCGATTTGATGAATAGTGAAAACTTCCAGAAATAGGTGCATCGGCAACTGCTAAACTACTAGCGCGATTAAGAGGTTGGGTTCTTGCAGAGGCATAAAATGAAACAACAGACAAAATACCTAAGGCAAATTTAAAAATAGCTTTCATGATTCCCTCCTTGAAAGTTTTAAAAATAATAATTTAAAATCTATCTTAAAGGGAAAAGAAGGAGATGTCTAAAATGAGAGTCAACCCAATCGCCTTAAACTTTTAGTATCTCTAGTCCGAATCTTTGGGTGCATTTTTTAAGCGAAATTCTTGGCAGCTTTGCTTGGATTCTTTTTTCACTACCAAACTTGGCATTGATTGCGATTCAAATCCAAACAACTTACAACCGTAAGGCCTGGCCTGTTTCCAAGTTACGTAAAAATGGATGCACTTTCGACAATCCACTCCTTCCCTGGATGTAAAATTTTTACCGACGCCATTTTCATTTATATCCATATATTTATTTTAGGAAAATTTACCTTTAATTTCATCTTTTCCACAAAATAAGCAAAATTTTCCTCGCTTTTGCCCCCACGCTTCAAGGTAAATCTAGTGCTACACCGTGCTACCTAAAATTTCTTCTACCTCACGCTCATCAAGTGCGCTCCTAATGATCAGCTTGACTTAAGTTGAGAGTAAAATTGAGAAAAATTCGATAACGAAATTATTCCCTATAGGAAGAAAAAAATTATCTACTTTTTTTTTTCTCTAGGGATTAAAAATATACGTGCTAGATTTATCTTCACCAGAAGTTCAAGTGGCCCAGAGGATAAAGGGCAAACGAAATGGCTTGTAGACTTAATGTTGTTATCGTTGAAAAGGTGCTTACAAAATGACAAATGATGAAAATGTCCCTATGAACCCCGTGTCTTCGTCAACCAGAGTGATTCCTTTGGATCATTACCGCGAGTTCCAAGAAATTAGGGATGTTAGTGAGTTTATTCAACACCCAGCTGACGAGGTTTTAGGCACTGAAACTAACAATCATGAAAGTATTGACCTATTAAGAATTCCTTCCCGCTCGAAGACCAAAGATAATGCTACACTACCTTGGGAAAGTGATTTATCAGACTATGGAATTGAGTACGATAAACCTGCTTCCTTTCAAGATCCTTTGTACGAGTTTTGGACAGAACATTTTGCGAAAGATCATAAGTTGCGTGAGCTCTACCTACGCCCCAAACTTTCGCCAATATTCTTTGATGAGGAACTCAATTCGCTCAATGATCAATTAGAGTCAAAATTAAATATGTGGGATTATTTGCAACGCAAGATCCAATACTATTCCAAAGTATTTAACTCTTCCTTGCGTGATTAGATTTAATAGGGCCCAAATTAGTGACAGATGCGAGGCAGTTGAGTGACAGGCCAGAGACATACTAGACACAGGAGAAGAATTCCCGTAAATCTAGTAGTCTTTTATCATTTCAAACAGACAAAAAAATTTTATGAATAA
>JARXAH010000059.1 GCA_029865945.1 Bacteriovoracaceae bacterium
TACCTAGGTCCCTCGTAAATTTCGCCACTCTACGGACTCCTTTTTCTGCGGCTTGCAGGAAGCAAGCCTCGAAACGTCGTCCTAGTCGTGACGAAATTTCCAGAGGGCCTTAGGTAGTTACAAAACTACGTAGGTAGATACAAAATTAATTAAGTAATTACTTAATTGCCTGTTTGAATGATTACAAATTTATTGCACTCATCTGAATTTCTACTGTTGATGCCTGATAAATCTGGGTTCAGTTTTACTTCTCTTACTTTAGCGACCGCCTCAGCTTGAGTTAACTCCCCACTTTGAACCTCTAGCATAATCTCTTCTTCAAAGTGAAAGCGGGTTAATTTTATTTCTTTATGTTCCGGCCATAAATTTTGTGGTGAGTTACTTCCACCTATCGACAAAGGAATAAAATGATCAATCGTATACTGTTGTCTGCATTTTTTTGGAATTTTATACTGATCATAGATCTTCGCGCGATCTTCTTTGCTTACATTTCTTGCACAATGTGCAATGTGAGCACGGTATCGAAATTCATCGAAATCTTCGTTTGTCTTAGAACAAAGATGTCCAGGAGTTAATGAAGAATTAGGTATCAATGGCACATTAACAATTCCATCGTCCCAGAGATCAAAATCCCTAGCAAATGTTGACTGTGCTAAAAAAGTAAAACTGAGTACCAACCAAATCCATCGTTTCATTTTTCACTCCGTGATAAAATTATAAATTAATAGAAAAAAAATTAAGTCGCCTTAATAAGATCCATTAGTTTGATTAATTCAATTAATCTAAGGAATTTAGGGTGAAAAGATAAGAAAAAATTATATTAAGAATTGGTTAAGACAGAAATTTTGAGATTAGACTGACTATCAGTGGAATCACTTCAACGGCTATTAATGCAATAACTGTTATTTCCATGAGCATATTGCGTCGTTCATTAACTTCATTTTGAAAAATGAGCGCCACTTCCTTTAAATTTTCCAATTTTTCGTTGATGCCGACGTTCCACTCCCGAAGCCTAAATTTATCAATGGCAAGTCGAAATATCTTGGCATAATGCACATCCCCAACCACCTTCAAGGAATTATCAATTTTTTCTTTGATGTCAGAGATATCAATAAAAAATTTGGCCGCATCTTGAGCAATATTTTTATATTTGTTTGAAAAAATACTGGGCTTTGTTTCTTGGATTGCTTTATTTAAAGCACTCAATTTTTTATCTAACTGATCATCATGATAGCGCATTTCTAATAGCTGAATTTGTCCGAACTCAATGACATCACAAATATCTTGAAAATCTTCTGTACTGCAAACCAAGGCACTATTCCAATCCACCACCGTTAAGTCTTTATCGGAATACTGAACCGCAAAATTTCGAATACTATCTTTCACGCTCTGACTTAAATTGATGTTGGTTTCAGTTAAAATTAACTGATAGAAGTCGTTACTTTGCAAAAGATGGGAAAGATCACTGTCAGAATTTTCTGAGGGATCTAAGTTAAATATTAAATAATCTTCAAATTGCTCCCAAACTCGTGGACGTTTAATCGCCTCCCCCATATCGATCAATAATTGATCGAGCGTTTTGCGCGCCATTTTTTCTAAGTACTCATCATTTTCGATCACATTCGCGATATTTTTAAAAGTCGAGATCGGAATGGATTCTTTAATGATGATGCGAAAAGTAAGTGACAATGCCCCAAAGTTCCAAAGTTTTCCATAGGCCTTGAGGGGAAATTTCCTTCCAAAAACTTCGTAGGTAATTTCTCCCAAGGAAATGACGATGGGTGCCTGATCGATAATGAGAGATCGATTGGGACGCTTGAGTTTAAACTGCTCAGTGAGGTTCTTAAGATTTAATAACTCAACGGCCTTGACCATATTTACTTCATGGCCGATATCATAGATTCGGTAGTACCAGACTTGTCCGCGAAAATTTTCCATATTAACCACCCTATCATTAGCAGAATCGATGTCCAACTAGGTGAAATTTTCCAAGCTGCTTGCCACTTTGCATGAAAATAGATTTAATTCCACATTAACATCACATTGTTCTCTATACTGATGCAGGTTTGGTTTTCAAGAAGGAGAACGAGCGGTGAGACGCTGAGACGTGCTCCTGCACGTCGCAAGCGACGAATCCCGAAGTTCGACGCACTGGAAAACCAAAACCGCATCAGTATATAACGTACTTTTTCACTTTTTATAAAGATATAAAGGAATTTATGGGCCCGATTTCAAAATTTATTGAACAAAACTACTTTCATTTTAATGCAGCTTCGCTCAAAGATGCTGCTAAGGCCTACAAGGACCATATTGATCAAGGCCTCCCCATGTTTGTTACCCTCGCTGGTGCCATGAGTACGGCCGAGTTAGGAATCTCTTTGGCAGAGATGATCAGACAAGGAAAAATTCACGGAATTTCATGCACAGGGGCCAATCTAGAAGAAGATCTCTACAACTTGGTTGCCCATAATCATTACGAACGCATCCCTCACTGGCGTTCGCTTAAAGAAGAAGATGAGGAGGCCTTACTGGCCCGTCACTTAAACCGAGTCACTGATACTTGTATTCCAGAAGAGCAGGCCATTCGCGTTTTAGAAGGTTTCATTCTTGATAAGTGGAAGGCCGCTTCCAAAGAGGGAAAAAGTTTTCTTCCCCATGAGTACTATTATGCGATTTTGCGGGAAGGACTTTTAAAACCTCATTATCAAATCGATCCTAAAAATAGCTGGCTTCTAGCGGCGGCAGAAAAAAATCTACCTCTCATTGTTCCGGGATGGGAAGACAGTACCACGGGAAATATATTTGCTGGCCACTGTATTAGAGAAACGATAAGTCGTTCCTGCTTGAAATCGGGAATTGATTACATGATTTTTCTTTATAAGTGGTATACCGAAACTTGCAAAAAATCGGGAATCGGTTTTTTTCAAATTGGCGGTGGGATTGCGGGTGATTTTCCCATTTGTGTCGTTCCCATGATTGAGCAAGATATGGAACTTGATATTCCTAAATGGAGTTACTTTTGCCAAATTAGTGATTCAACAACTAGTTATGGTTCCTATTCTGGTGCTACTCCGAGTGAAAAAATTACGTGGGGTAAGTTATCGATTGGAACTCCAAAATTTATTATTGAATCTGATGCAACCATAGTGGCGCCGCTGATTTTTGCTTATGTCCTTGGACAATAAAATTTCATCTCCTAAAACGGCATGGGCCTTGGAACTTGCCTATGGGATTCTCCCTTCCCTTTTTTTAATTTTTTGCTGGGGCATGAATATCACTGCGCTTCCGGGATTATTATTTTTATGGTGGATAAAAAAACAAGGCCACTTAAAGATGATCCAAGATGAAGCGCTGACACTGCTCGCAAGAAGTCAGTGGATCCTCTCGTTGTTATTTATATCTTGTTTTCTAATTGCCACAGAGCTTGAAAAAGAAATTAAACATAACGCACTTTCCGAAGATCATTTTCTCCCAATATTAACGATGCTACCTGGATTCTTCGCCTACGGGCTGAAGGCCTTGGCGATCATTTCACTTGTTTTCAATATCATTTTAATCATGAGAGCGAAGATAATAAAAAAATAATTATCCGAGATAACTAGCTTATTGTCGTTTCTCAATATAATCATATTTTGATTCATACTTGTACACTTTTCCATTCTCGAGGTACGAGTAATTAATCACTTTAACAGATAGCCTCCGACTTCCCTTATTTTCTCGAGCAATATGAAAAATACTTATAGAAACTTTAATTGGTTCACTTAAAACTATTTCGCAATTTTCTTCTATAATGTATTCCGAACCAGTATTAACTTTATTTTCAACTACACATCTTTTTTTAGAATTTAAATTTTCGATATTGGTAAATTTTATGTTTTCAAAGGGATCATTAAAATTGAAAGACAATGAATTCCATTTTTTATCAAAAGTTGATTGCGCCCTAACGACCACTGAATTTTCATTTACTAAAAAAATAGCGGCCCCATTATTCGTACTTCCTGATGGGGAAATCGTAGAAAAATCGATTCTTGTTTCATTGGGATTTAAAACTTTTATCTCCTCACCATACACCCGAGGAAAAAAGGCAAAAAATAGTATCAATGCAAGGAGATGAAATTTCATCGTTTTATCCTTAGAAAAACGTACAACAAAACACTTAATAAAATTTTAGATTAAGAAAGAATGAATGATATCAAAAAAAAGATTTATAAAAAAATTTCAGGATAGGTTGTAATTTTTACTCATCCCACAACTTTTCGGATTCTTGCTTTTTGGTGTAGATCCTGAAATCTACTCGGCGGTTCATCCAATGTTCTTTTTCTGGGTTAAAATAATCATCACCATAGGCAACAATAGCAAGAGTCTTGCGTTCGACTCCCCTCGCCTCAAGATATTCTAGGACACTTCGCGCTCGCAATTCCGATAATTCCGCATTCCATTTCGATGGGCCAACTTTGCTGGCATAACCCTCAATCACTATTCGGCTCACCTTATCTTGATTAGAGAGAATGAATTTCACCACTCGCTCCAATTTGCTTGATTCTGAATCTTTAATATTAGATTTATTATTTTCAAAATACACACGTTCAGCTCTAAACAAAATCCCTAATTTTTTTTCTTCTAATCTTTTGACCGGAGGTGGTGGTATGTAAGCTTCCAAAGTTGGGCCTGGGGTAGGCGTTGGTGCTGCTTGTGGTTTTTCCTCTTGATACAATTTAATCCCAGCAAACAAAGTCCAGTTATCTCGATCAACGTCGCCTGTTCCCGCAATTCCGGCACCAAAGTAGGTTGATAAATGATTATTGAGTTTGCCTTTTGCCGTTAAATAATAATCCCCAACGTCTTGGTTGCTTTTGCTAGCGACCGCAAAGTAATGGGAAATCTCTCCATTAATATTCCAATCATTATTGATTCGATAAGATAATCCTAGTCCTAGTGGCACCAGGGATTTGTAATTTACTTCCCTAAATTCTGCGCTTGAGGAAACTGAGTAACCGAGAGAAGCCAATACACCTAAGCGTTGCCAAAATTGCTCTAATACCAATAAACCGGTGTACCTTGTGGATTGATCGGAAGTGAAACCATCATTTTGACCAGTAGCAAGTTCCACTTTTGGAACGAAAGCTAGGCCAGTTCTTAATTGATTATCTCTCCATAAACGAACTTTTCCTTTTAGTGTCGTAGAGCCTAGGCCTGACACAACGGAATTTCGGCGCGAGGTGTAGGTATCAGTATCTGAAATATCATCAGAATATTGAGTTCTAAGATAATTGGCATCAATTCCTAAGGAGAATATGTCAGTTGCATACCAAGTAAAACCCATCGTTCCTATCCAAAAACTAGAAAGAAAATTTCTTATTTTTTTTTCGGACGTGGCGTCTGCAACAACAAGAGGATTATTAACGTAAGCTATACTAGAAGTAAGAACATAATCACCTGAAAATCGGTAGTAACCACTATCTTCTAAAATGGCATACCGATAAGCATCACTAAAATAATACCCCTGTAAGTTGACTGTGCCTTCTTGAGCAAAAATTTTATGAGTAAAGGAACTTAAGATAATAAACGTTGCAGCAGCGCTGAGAATCCACTTGATCATAGGAAAATACTCCTGACAGAGGTCGCTTATAAAAATGATTTATTCCATAATATCATTTTTATAAGCAGTCTACCAAAAGAATATCAATCGCAAGCTTTCTCTGCTTTTGTACGGATCGTAAGCCAAGGCATTGAGGCATGCCTTACGTCATCTGCCGTAATCATGTTGTAGACACCATGGCCCAACAGATCTTGCCAACTTTTTGTATTTAAAATTTGGCCATCTCTGGAAACAGTTGGACGATCATATATTTCAGATAAATCCACCATATCACGATAAGAAAGTTCTTTTTTGCCATCGCTCAGTAAATCAAAGTGAGAGCGCAAACGATAGGAGAAATCATTTAAGTCGGGATTAGAATTTTCTGTGCGAGCGATTCTTACAGGAGATCCATCAAAGGATTGCTCAACTGTATTTTTATTCCAAAAATTTTGATTGAGGAGACTTTCCCAATGAGTCTGATAATATCTAATTCCCGAGCATGCTCGGGAATCTTTTATTACAAAACAAAATAATTCGGTATCAGGATATTTTTTTTCTGAGTCCACGATCAACTTTTTCTCATTGATGTGAGCATAAAAACTATCCAAATTTTCTAAATTTTTTGCTTTAAACTCAAATCGCACTAAAACTTGAGCGTTTTGAACATACTCGGTTGTTGTACCAGGTAATTGCTTAAACTCCGTCCCATAAAAAAGTGCGAGTGGGGCCCCCACCAAAACATGATCCCCGACTCTTGGAGTAGGATAACCAAACAAATAAGGAAACCTAACGTAGTCACCATTGACGATCACTCCGTTATCAAAATCAATATTCCCAGGTGCTGGATGCTTTGAATCGACAATGATTGGGTTTACTTTTGCTAAGGGAAAAATATCTTGATCTTCATATTGATAACAAATTTTTTGATTATCCGATTTTCCTTCACCTCTAATGGCCATGGTCAATCGATTGGACGATAAATGAATGGAGCGTTTGTAAGATAGTTCTAGGTTTGCGTTGTATTTCTTTTCTTTTAAGGGAAGAAAAATTACAGGAACCGTACATTCACTATCTGGCAATATCAATTGACCGCAATCAGATTTAGTAGTCCGGGACGCAATAACGAATATATTTTGTGAATCTATTTGGGGAATGTTCATCGATTCCACCATCACACTAAGTTGACCAATATTTCTGACTACAATTCGTTTTAGCAAACGACTTCCCACAGGAATTTTCCCAAAATTAAGATCGTCTCCATAGATATCATGGAAAGTAATAGATACTTTTCCGTACCTAGAACTTGTTCCTAGCAAATTGGTTGATAAACTTTGCTTTTGTGAAAGATCTTTATTCTCATACTGAAAAGTTAGCTTTTCTTGATAATTTCGAACAACTCTAGGAGAAAATCTAATCTTAAAATTACATTTTTCTTGAACCTTAATCATCGATAAACAATTATTTTTATCAATCACATGAAAATCAGAATTTTTATTGAGATCGTCACTTAGAAAATACTTTGAAAGAATCGCGTCTTGATCACCGACGTTCACGATCGATGCATTGGATTCTATTCGGTCATTCAACAAAACTGTTCCAAAATTTTTTGTTCCCGCTTGCTCACCTTCCACATTTAGTTCTAGGGCCAAAGCGCCTTTAAGATCGGTTGGTGTAACTAATGGCCCAACATTAGGTTTTTGATCACTGGGTTCAAGAGGAGAGACCTTTGCATTAGAGTCATACACCCGTGAATTTTTTTTCTCACATCCAGTAAAAAGTAAAATGTTACCGATTAAAATGAGTGTTTGAACTCTAAACTTTATTCCCATTGACATAGCTCCTCCTCAACAATTGAACTGCTTGTAGGCCATAGTTGGAGTTTGGTCAATGAATAAAAATTACAAGGTGGGAGTTTCTAAGTGGTAAGCGACCACCAAAACAATTTCTTCAAAACCCCACTTGGGCATAGATGTTAGGGCCTGGAGCTCTTTTTTTTCGTGGGCCAAGTTTCTTAACCAAAGAGGGGGATCGATACTCTGCCTACCCAAGGGATTGATGTGATTATTTTTCTTGAGATATTTTTTAAACCACTGCAGTAACTCTAGACGAGATCCAGTCGACCTACCAAATCGCCGAGCAAGAGAGGAAGAAAGATGTTGCGCTGCATTTAGGTCCGTAAAGAAAATCCACTCTTCAAAAAATTTTTTGGCGAGTTTTGGTGCCATCAACGGACGCAGCCGAGTTTCTTGGGACTTTTTTAAATATTTCTTTTTAATCTGTTTTTTCTTGGAGCGCAGTTTTAATCCTTTAAAACTTTTTTCCACTCTAATACCTCGCCATTTTTTTGCGTTCCGACTCTTCTATATCCATGAGACTCATTAAGGGCAATGGTTCTAAAATTATCAATAGCACAAACATGGTGAATTTCTTTGGCACCATGGGATTTGGCAAATAGTTCAAAAAATTCCTTCATTCGGTGACTAAATCCATGGCCTTGGTAGGGCATCTTAAGGGACGTATTCTTAGTGTGAAGAATATCAGATTGGAATTTAATAAACACGGCCGCAATGATTTCAGAATTAAGCTCAACAGAGTAGATTTCCCAACCATTTTCTAATTCTTGCGTTAAGTTGACTACAGACCACTCAAAATCACCCGCCTCAGCAAAAACATCCACATCATATTGATAGAGACGCTTTAAATCGGTCTCGCTTTGGCACTTCAGAAATTTTAAATTGTCTTGGGAGGCATCCTCTGCTCTCATTTTTATTTTTTTTATATTCATAATTATTTTTTGGCCAAACTCTGAATGTAGGCCGCCAAGTGTTCAATTTCTTCTTCGGTCAGATTTTTAACAAAGGGGTACATTTTATTTGCGTTTGCATTTTTACGTTCTTGAATTTTGATTTTTGTGATTTGGGCAACGAGGTACCAATCATATTGACCAGCTATCATGGGTGCATTTTGCGATTTTTTTCCATATCCGTCCGTTCCATGACAAGCGGCACATTTTTGATAAAGTTGCTTCCCTTTTTCAATATCGCCCGCCGCATAGGATTGAGAACCACAGAGTAATAAAATTCCCATTAAATCCACCACTCTTCGAACAATCATCTTTATCATCATCTTCCCTTTTTCAAAAACTTAAGTCTTCCTACTGATTTTAATGAATGGATTCAAAGTTGGCCAAGTGGAAATGTCATATGGAGCTTAATATTTTCGAGCTGCCATTTTTTTTTCAATTCTTTTTCCAAAGATTCCGTATCTATTGAGTGTCCATTCTCAGAAATGTGCTCCAAAAAGAGGACAAACGGCTGCATTTCTAGGTGCAAAAGTTTCATTCTTTTTTCTAGTTTGAGCTCATGCAAAACTTGATTAACTGTTCTGCCTAATTGGGTATAGTCTCCCGTTGTTTGCAAGCGAGATTTTCTCCAGCCATCTAACCAGGCCTCTAGCAACGACCATTGGAAGTTTGATGGAGCGGGATCCCCTGCTCCATGCCCATCTTTTAAAAAATGCTGAACCTCTCTAAGGGTTTGTGGGTTGATGGAATCCCAATTTTTATGGAGGCAACATTCCGCTGCAAGATCCAAAATACTCAGTTCATAGGGCGATAAAATTTTCTGATTAACATAAATACGAAGGCCAATAATTTTTTTATTTTCAAGATCGAAACTAAATACAGTTGTCCAATTTGCCCCGGCAGCGTGGCCACTAAAAATTCCTTCACGCCAACTGATTTCAGTGGGAGGTAGATCCTCGGACAAATGTTGCCATCGTCCTATTCGCTCTTTTATTCTATTGGAAAAAGTAGAAAACATAATCATCAATGTAAGGGACTAATGCCCACACGCCAATCTAAAAATTTCATTCGCTTATTTGGGCCCATGAAGATGGACTTATCTTCACTCTCCATTTTCAAGAGGCGATCTCTGTTGGACCTCTATGTCGATGGAGGAATTAAACATTTTCAAAAAAAGTCGAGCGCCCAACCCCAACTTTGGATTGGTGATGGTGACTCTAAAAAATTAATCAAGAATCCACTACCTCAATCTCTTCAACTGTGGCTTCCGAGAGATAAGAATTTAAGTGACTTTGAAGCGGCCCTTAACATTATTCCTGATGGTAATTTTGAAGTAGTGGCCTATGGTTTTCTGGGCGGAAAAAGTGATCACGAGTGGGGAGGGATTTTAGCGGCCACCCAACTTATCAAATTAAAGAAATGGAAAAAAATAATCTTTATAGGAAAATCGTCTCGAATTCTCATTTTAAATGGTGGCAAAAAATATTTGGAGTTTGAGCACAAAGGCAAATTTTCTCTTTTTACTTTCCACAGACAAGAAATTTTTTTAGAAGGCAAACTTGATTACCAAGGCAAAATAGAGCTTCCGGCCCTTAGCACCAAAGGACTTAGTAATGTGAGTCACGGCAAGTGGACAATAAAAAATCAGCACCCTATCTTGCTTTTTCTTTAGTGCTTTACTTAATCCTGTTTTTTTTACATATCAAACATCTTATTTGCGAATAATTTTCATAGCGTACTACTAAATTTTTTCAGCGTGTGTATATAGGACCCACTTTCTCATCTGTAAAAAAAGAAAGAAAAATAAAAACATGAGAAAAAAAGGAAGTATTGCTTGAAAAATTCCATCGTAAAAAATTCACTCTATGTAATTTCTAGTTTGGCCATTTGGGGGACGACTCTCAGTAACGGCCTTTGTATGGGGCCTGACAAAAGTCCCGACAATCCCGTGAAGGCCCACAAAGAAGAATTGAAACAAATGCCAGTCACCGATCGTTTGGCCTTTGAAATTTCCCACAACGAGGAACTTTTGGGCCACTGGCAAAAAATAAAACAACATATGGGATGGATCGAATGTTCCGATTCTATTGATACAAAAAATTTTGGTTTGATGGGATTATTTGCTGAGCAAAAAGAAAAAAATAATGCTCCTATTAAAATGACTTTGAAGTATAAATGTGAATCTTTAGACGAGTGGCATTTCAAGCGAGAAGGAAAATTTTGGGCAAATTACCGTAATGGAGTTTACGACATCACTAAGTATCAAATTACCTTTGAAGACGTTTATTCCAAATATTCAGAAAACCTAGCGGCGCCGATCACCTACGACTTAGAAAAAAATAAATTAAAAAATGAAAAGCGCGAGCACATTCGGAGGCTGGTCTCGAAAAACAAACTTGTGCAAGACCATGTGGATGATTTGATTTATCGCAACAGTTTAGTTTGCTCTTCCCCTACCATAAGGTACCCGCTCGTGAAGTTGCCCATGGGAAAATATATGGAGATGCCTCAAACACTTATGATCGAGACCGCTTGTGCTGTGCTTGATTTAAAAGGACATCAGATGAAGGGTGTGCTTGCGCAGCTAAAAGTAAAAGTAAAATATAACCTTGATCTTGTGAATGAGGAAAATCCAGAAATGAACCGAATCTCTGTTGAGAAATCCCAAATCACCATTAGTAAAAGTTATGAAATGGAAGTCCATCCACCAGTTCAAGTTAGTAGGATATAAATTGAGAAACGGGCGCACACCTCGTTTATGAATGTGCGCCTTAAAAATACTTTTTGCCACATTTTCATTGCCGTGGGAATTTGATGGAATGCAAACATTTATCACTGCTTCTTTTAAAAGAATGGGTCGCACCCTTTGGAAAACGTTAGGTCACTTAAAATTCGCCGTCTTAATTATTTTATTATTCGCACTCTGCCTCGCTGTTGGAACTATTCTAGAAAGTAATCAAGGAACAGATTACGCTAATCGTTTCGTTTACAAATCTTTTCCTTTTATGGCGCTGCAAGCACTCATTTTTTTAAGCATTCTCGTGGCCACCCTTCAACGATTGCCATGGCGAAAAAGTTTAGCAGGATTTTATGTTTTACATTTAGGATTACTCACTATTATCAGTGGCTCTGCCGTTACCTATTTTTTCGGTGTTGATGGGAGCATGACTCTCTATCCAAAAGTTCCGACTCAAAAAGTAGATTTAGGAAATGAACAATTAAAAATTTTTCCGCAATCTAGCGTTCGCAGCACGATGAGTAGCTCGATTACTCAAGGCAGTTTAGATTTACCTTATGTTGTGAATCCAACTCTTATTGATCTCGATTGGTCGCAAATTAAAGTTTTAGATTTTTACCCCTTTTCAGACTACGCAAAGGAATGGAAAAAAAGTGACTCATCCTCCCCTATACCCTCTGCAGAATATCAATTACAAAATTCTCGTTTTTCCGAAACCCTAACTCTGAGCCAACATCGAGATTCTGATTTTCAATCATCCAGCACCATTGGCCCGCTCAGTGTCCATTTTCTTCCAGGTCAGCTGTTTCCTTGCTTTACAAAAAGTTCATCCCTTGGACTACTCGTTTGGAACTTACAAACTGGTGAATGTATCGCTCTTGATACGAAAAATACTTCAGAAATTTCTGGTAATGAGGGAAAAAAATTGATGACCATTCGGTCCCTCGCTCTGCCCATGGCATTTTCCCCCAGCGAAAGTCCCCTCCCATGGGTGCAATCAAAAAAAGAAAATAAAATTTTCTGGACGACGACCGAAGAATTGCCTTGGCGTTTATTTAATAAAAAATTGTTTGAAAGTTCTCCCCAACTTTTACTCTTTGGAGAAGGGATCTCTTACTATAATAAAAATAATTCTCAGTGGGAAACTCAGCAATTAAAAACAAATTCCTCTTGGGCCGAACTTCCTTGGATGGGATTTAAAGTAAAATTAAATAAACTGGTTTTCGATCAATACCCGGTTAATGTGCCAAGGCCGGTCAAGCCGGTGCAAGAAAATGGCGCCTTAATTTCCGGTGCTCTGAGAGCAATTAAATTAGAATATTTTGATTTGGAAGCTGGCAGCAGAAAAGAAATTTGGGCCACCAATCAAAGTGCAGTCAAGTTTGCTCACAATGGAATTCTTTGGGAGGCGACGATTGCCAAAGAACAAAAAGTGCTCCCGTTTGAATTGCGTTTAAGTAAATTTAAAATGGACAACGACCCCGGAACCAACAACCCCGCAAGTTACGAAAGCTTCGTTGCTTTAAGGGAGGAAGAAAATCCCGGCAAGCATCACGTGTATATGAATCATCCTCTCAAACACCAACAATATACTTTTTATCAGGCCTCTTTTTTTCAAACAGAAGATGGTTATGGTTCAGTTTTGAGTGTAAATTATGATCCAGGACGTTTTTGGAAATATCTGGGCTCCCTCCTTTTAGTCTTGGGATCTTTTTGGCATTTTGTTTTGCGCAAGCGCATTGTTTGGAAAGCTTAAATTTTAAAAATAGCAAAGAAGGAATTTTTCATGATTCAAATCAAATTACTTCTCGGTTTACTGCTGTCCCTTTTCTCTATTAAAAATAGTTTTTCGCTTTCCACCTATTTTTGCGAAGACCCCATTTTACGTGAACTTCCGATTCAGGCCTTAGGCCGAACCAAGCCACTACTCGTTCATGCTTCTGAGGTCAATAAATTCATTTTCGATACTTCTTCCTTGCAAAAATTAGATGCCACTACCGTTTTCTGCTTACTCAGTTTGCAGGCCTTTGGCATTCCTTTGGAATTGAAACCGCTCATCAAAGTTGATCATTTGTGGGTAAAAGAATTGCTCGGGATGAAAAGAGATGAGACAGGAATCAATCCCTCTGTCATTGAAGAAAAACTTTTAGATTTACGAATGGAACTGGCCAAGAGAAAAGTGAATGACTCGGAGAAAAAAGAATTAAATAAAGTTTTAGGCCGCTACCAGTCCTACCAAGAAATCTCCACTGGAGTTTCGTGGACGGTGCCTAAAAATTTTATAGCAGAAAAAAATGAGTATGAATGGTCTCCCTTAATTTCAGAATTAACGGAATCAAAAATTATTGAACTCAAACAAAAATATCAGATTGATTCTAATGATAGAAGTGCTCCTTTTCTTAAATATTTTACCGAGTGGAAAATTGATTACGATCAAAAGGCCGGAACTGATTACCGAGTAGAGTATTGGTATTTTAGAATGCATCCCTTTCGTTATGCGCTTGTATTATCCTTAATTGCCCTTTTGTCGATTTTTATTTTTAAAACAAGTGCGGTGGGAATTGTTTTTACCGCCGCTTCGCTTGGGTTGCAAATAGTGGGCTTTGTACTAAGAATTATTATCTCCGAGCGGGCGCCCATCACTAATATGTATGAAACCGTCATTTTTTCTGGTTTTGGATGCTTAATCGTCGCGCTCATTTTGTGGAAAATGAAAAAAGAGAACTTTTTTTGGATAGCAGGCCTTACTTACAACATACTCACTTTGATGATGGCCAATTTTGCCAACGAAATGCTCAACCCTTCCATTGGGCCTCTCGTCCCAGTTCTTCGTGATAATTTTTGGCTCTCAACCCACGTGACCACAGTCATCTTATCATACGCGGCCTTGGCCTTAAGTTGGATTTTGGCCAACATGGCGATCATAAAAAGTTTCAAGAAAACATTGGATAAACGTGAAGAGCAAAGACTAACCAACCTCATTTATGCAGCGATGAAAGTGGGTGTGGTCCTGTTGAGTGGCGGAGTTATTTTGGGCGGCGTTTGGGCCGATTATTCATGGGGAAGATTTTGGGGATGGGATCCGAAAGAAACCTGGAGCTTAATAGTGCTTCTTGTTTACATCGCCATCTTGCACGGAAAATATACCAACTGGATTAATCCCATGCGATTTATTCCCTTAGTTGCTTTAGCTTTTTTAAGTGTGATGATGGCATGGTTTGGAGTGAATTATATTTTAGCGGCCGGTCTTCACTCTTATGGCTTTAGCGAAGGAGGCGCGATTTTCCTTCTTAGCTTTTTCGTAGCGCAAATTTCTGTTTTGGTCGTCCACACTTGGAAATCAAAAATCAGAATTTAATGCTTGATATCTAATTTAAAAAATGTTTTATTTCAGATCCTAATTATGGCCAATTATTCTGGAGGATCTTGAAATGAAAAATGGTTTTTTAGTTTTACTTCTATGTTCACAGTTGGTTTCTTTCAGTCAAAGTCATGCTTCTGATTGCTTTAATCCTAAGGAGCAACCTTTCTCCAAACTAAAATCAGGAAATGAAGTGATGTATTATTCTGCTTCTGGTTTTAAGCGAGCGGGAAATGTGGTGAGTATCGAGAAGGGAAATATTTACGCCGTTGAAGAATTAAATTTTGGGGCGAGAGAAAATGTAGTTAACTTCAACCAAGATGCGGGATCTCTAGTTCCGGCCACAGGTATTTGGACCATTACTAAATCTGAAGACATCTATAAAAAAACAAATTGTGTTGTCGTCGATCAAAATCAATATCGTCCTGGAGATGTGGTCAAAATTCGTAGAGGAAAAGGGCCGAGATCTCATCAACTTCGCATCTTAAAAGTTTATGAAAACGGTACTGCTTTGGTTGGTATGAATGATCGTGAGGACATTTATGGAGAATACCAAGTAAGGGGTGACTCCATGTTTGAAAATGAAGTTTACGAGCTCTATGTTGTTTCACTAAATTAACGAGATCATATAAAATAATATAAATTAAAACCGCCGGTAATTTTGAAAAAACTGTTCCGGCGGCACTACCCACTGATTTGTTGTTTCTTTCCACTGCAAAACTCGCACCAAAAATCCCTGCTTAATCACAATTTCACTTATCCCATCCCCGGTGACATCTATAAAATCGACAAAGAAATCTCTTTTTTCCCTCGAGTCGAGCGGCAATAAGTGTTCTGCAAAGACGTAAGGCGTCCATTGCAAGGTAGGCAATTTTTTTAAATGATCATCGGTGGGAAACGAGAGTAAAAAAAGTCGACCGACCCGTTTATAAAAGGAAACGGCCCCCTCACCCTCAAAATAATAAAAAATGAGCAGACGAAATCCTGGCCTAATTTCTTTGAGTTCAAATTTTCCTAAATAACTATTGGAACCGTTGGGAATCACAGTTTGCTCCCAGATGACTTTCTCTAAATGATCCTTAATTGTGAAAACATCTAGGCCATCCACTTGTTCCCACTGAATACTTTCGCTTTCTCCGTTGCTATCTAAGTCAATCGCAATGGGTGGTGATTTTCGTAAAACAAAGGGATTTTTTGCGCGAACACTTTGCCCTTGGCCGGGATTAATTTCCCTCGCATAATCTTTTTCATCAATGGCATTCGCGGGGTGGGAAAAATGAATGAGTACCCACACAAAAATATTGATGACTACCTTTTGCATAGTGTTATTATAGTTCACAAACAAATATTTGGGAGACTTCCCTTGCAGCAACTAAAAATAAAAACGCCCAAAATTTTTTTAAAGTGGGCCCATCAAATTCAGGCCGTCCTTTCTCATAAGAAAATTATTTGGTCGGCCATTGCCGCCTCCCTAGTTGGTGATGGAAGCTATATGATTTTTCTTTATCAGGTATTTGCCAAACCAGAATCCTTTCGCAAATGGATTGAAAGTTATAAGGATTACGCTCAAATTGGTCAGATACTTGAAACTCGTCCAGAGATGATTGAATCTCTCCATCACTCGTCACTCATTATGTTTTGGATCATGGCCGGCGTTTTAGTGGGAATGAATGGTTACAATTATATTAAATTTCATCAAGGCTCAAAACGCGCTGTCAATTTCATGAAACAATTAGGATTTGTCGGAGCTGTTTTAGGATTTCTTACTATTTCGGAAGCAAAAGAGCAGGGATCATTTTGGATGTGGTGGATGATTTTTATGATTCCGCTCTACTTTGGAGTCTATTTGCTTAGCTTAGCATCAGAAAAATATTAGGTCTGCATCATGAGGGTTGATTGATAGTAAATAACGACTAAAAAACTACTCAAGAAAAAAACAATGGATATCACCATCTTTAATTGCATGAGAAAATGAAAAAAAATATCAAGATCCATCTCCCAACGATTCCACAATTCATTGATTACTAGTTCACACTCTTCAAGAATACTGATCCCCATTTCTCTTTCTTTTTTAAGGCATTTATCAAAAAAATATTTAAATGATAGAAAAGGATGTCCTTGAGTTTTGCTCCCATGAGTGACCACTAACTGTCCCCAAGTCTCTACTTGGGCAATTTCAATTTTTACTTTTTGCGGCATCTCTAAATGAGAGACGATCCAGTAATGTAGCAACGTTTTTAGCGAACCAGGAAAGAGAAAAAATAATTGTCGATGCTTCGATTTGAGTGAGAGAGAAAAAAATAATATTCCTAAGATTTGCCATCCTAAAATTCCCATCAAAAGTAATTTGTGCTCAGGGATATTTTCAAGTGTACTTAACATGAGAAGCCAGGTGACTATGGCAATACCAAAAAACTGAATCACCGCTTGGCGCTTGCGAAGCAAAAAATTATTTTCCAGCTTAAGATCTTTTTGCAACTGCTGTCTTAAACTTTTTAAAATGGGGGTAATAGGAATTCCATACTGCCGTTGATTGGCGATTAAGAGATGAATTAAATCACCGTAAAATTTATATTCTACAAATCGGATGTGTTGTGACTGCGAGGCCATAAACGACGTCTCACCTTGTTGCATAAAAATGAGATCGGTGAGGTTTTCCACCATCCCCATTGAGGGCAATTGATAAGGACGCAGCATTTTGAGAAAGCTTCGGTACATCTTTGGTGCGTAATGAGAAATAAAAATGAGTAAGAGGGAGAGCGAAATAAAAAAAATCAAAAATTTTGAAGAATAAAGATTCATGACAACTGACACCTTGGAAAATTTAGGATAAAGAAGGTAGAATATGAATATGGACTATCCTTCAAAACTTGATCCCGAAATGATTAAATCTGTTTGCTTGCAACTTGATCCTTTTAAGCATTGGGATGAACAGCCCCTTGAGCTTCAAGAAAGAATCATTAAGCTAGGCCTAAAAGAGCTCTATCTTGACGACCCTTTTAAGCTCACCAATTTTTTACTTACCACCCTCCACGAGTCAAATGCTGGCCACATTCACCCTGATTCACTTCAATGATGAAATCAAATTTTCTAGGGATGATCCAACATCTCCATCCTGCCTCTTTAAAATATTTATCACTGGGACACCCCTGGATCACCAAAGATCGTTTTTCCACGCAATTTCCCAAAACGCCACTTCTCTATTGGAGAGACTCTAAATCCAAAAAAATATTTATTTTTATTCACGACATCCATCACCCACGGGTGTGCGCTCGGTTGTTAGTGATGCTGTCGGAAGAAGATCTTCTGATAGATACAAATTTCAATGAAGAGTGGTTAGAAAAGCACTTAACAAAGATACTCGGCCAATCAGTGGAACGAAGATTAAATCTTTCTTCGCTTCAAAAACGAAATCACTACTATTTAGCGTTTCAAGAGGCAGACGGGCTTCCGGGTGCCAACCTTCTTAAACTGGGAAGCGAAATTCTCTTTGTTATCCACGGATCTTTTTGGTCCCTGCCTAAATTTAAAAAAATTCTACTTACGGCCTATCAAAAGATGGCATCCAAATATGATCTGCCAACAGAGCTAGGAAATTTGTGGTTTCAATCGAGAGAAATTGATCCAGGAAAACAAGCGAATGATTTGAGGTGGCCGGAATGTTTAGGGCGGCCGGCTGGGGAATTGAGTAAAAAGGAAAGAAAAGAAATAATCATTTCTGAAACGGGTGTGAATTTTAGTTGCTACCTTGGGAATGATTATGATTACGGAATTTACACCGACATGGCCGCGATTCGCCATCAGTTGCAAGAAAAGGTTTGGTGGAAAGATTCTCGAGTATTAAATTTATTTTCTTACTCAGGCGCTTTTAGTATTTTGCCATTCACCTGGGGAGCGCGGGAAGTGACCTCCATCGACAATTACCAAAAATCTTGGCAACTCCTTGAAAAAAATTTAACGATTAATCCCGAACTTCATATTCGTCACCGATCCCTTAAAGTAGATATTTTTCAAGGACTTCAAGATCTCCTCAAGAAGGAAGAGACACAGGAGTCCTTCGATGTGATTATTGTGGACCCTCCGCCCTCTTTTACGTCTCAAAAATCTAAAATTTCGGTAGAAGATTTCTATGCAAAATCGCTTCCACTCTATCTGAAGTTACTTGCCCCTAAGGGACACCTCTTGCTCTTTTGTAATAAGCACCAGGTTACATGGCCAAAATTTAAAAGTATCATCGAAGCCGGCCTTCCCCAAAAAGAGGGAAAAATCACCGAAAAATTTCATCTCACAGACGACTGTCCAACGATTAAAGGATTTAGTGAAGGTGATTATTTAAAGGGATTTTTATTTACGAAGAAATAGGATCAATCGAATGATAGAAATTAAGCAAGTTTCCAAACATTATAAAACCTATCGAAAAGATCCTGGATTTATGGGATCACTCAAATCGCTGTGGGCCAGAAATTTCATCACCAAGACTGCACTCAAAGATATTGATTTAAAAATTTCTTCAGGCGAGCGAATTGGCCTGCTGGGTGCCAATGGAGCTGGGAAAACGACCCTCATCAAAATATTGGCCGGAATTATGCCTGCAGATGAGGGCACCGTCTCTGTCATGGGTTACACACCCTATGAAAGGGAAGCTTCATACTTGAAACAATTGGCCATAGTCATGGGACAAAAGGCACAACTTTGGTGGGACCTACCTGCGCTCGATAGCTTTGAGTTACTTGCGGCCATCTATGAGCAAGATCGTTCGCTATGGATGCCCAGGCTCGATGAATTGTCTCAAAAACTAAACGTGGCCCATCTCTTAAAAATCCCCGTGCGCAAATTAAGCTTAGGGGAGCGCATGAAAATGGAATTGATTGGTGCTTTTCTCCATCAACCAGCGATTATTTTTTTAGATGAACCCACTCTTGGCCTAGATTTGCAGGCCCAAAAATCTGTGCGGCAATTTATTTTGGATTATCATGAACAATATCGCCCAACGATCATTTTAACCTCCCACTACATGAAAGATATTGAAGCACTTTGCCCAAGGCTCGTGATGATTGAGCAAGGTAAAATTATCTATGACGGAAGTTCAGATAAGATTAGTGAGGCCAACTCCCAAGAAAAGAAATTGCAAATCACCTTCAAAAATCCAGAAGAGGGACAAGATTTTGTCATAAAAATGCGAAACCAATTTTCGCTTGAGAACGCGGATAAGTCCGAATCTTCAGGATCATCACCCTTAGTAAAACATTGGAACGTACCCAAAAAACGTCTCACGGAAGTGATGACTTTCATTATGCAAGAAACGTCGATGGAAGATTTTAATTTATCTGACATGGAATTAAGTGAACTGATCGAACAAGTTTGGTTTACCAAAAAAAATTAGGCCAGAAAAAATGATAATGTTTGGAACATTTGAAAAAAAAATATTTGGCATCGAGTGGCAGAAAATTTTATCGTACCGATTTGAATTTTGGCTAAACTTTTTTGGCGAAATGGCGCTTTGTATTATTATCCCCTACTTTCTATGGGATACCATTTATGTCTCAAAGAATATCACCGTCTACCACGGGCTAGCCCTTCCTGATATTGTTTCCTACTCTTTTTGCGCCTTCTATTGTTTTAAAATTGTTATGGGTGGAGGAAAAGAAGGAAGTATCTCCCAGGAAATTTATTACGGAACCTTAAGTCGCTACCTTGTCTATCCCATGAACTATCTTTTTATGAAATACATTCAGTATATGGCCACTTCACTCTTTCACTTAAGCAAATTTGTTCTTCTCCTCGTTCTTGCAAAATGGTGGTGGCATTTGCCTATTGATCCGACTGTGGAGCAACTAGGACTTTTTGTGCTGATACTTTTTTTGGCCGCAAATTTTGTCTTTCTTATTTTTACCATCAATGAATGCATGGCCTTTTGGGCCGACAATGTTTGGTCTCTTCAGGTCATTTTTAGAACGACGTTGCAAATATTAGGTGGTCTCTATAGTCCCCTACTCTTTTTTCCAGAAAAATTTCAAAACATCTTGGCCTGGTCTCCCATTAGTCATTGTGTTTATACGCCTGTCATGATTTTACTAGGCAAGCAAGGTTACCCCTTATTTTCTATTTTCGCTTCATTAATGATAAGCATTAGTATTTTGTTTTTCCTTCTTAAGGCCGTTTGGAAGCGAGGACTTATCAAATTTGAAGCGGCAGGGATGTAGCCCTATGTTAAAAAAATACTCCCGCATTTATTGGCAATTTTTGAGAATCTCCTTTTCCAAGGCGGCAAGTTTTCGTTTTGATTTTTATTTCCGCACCATCATGGATATTTTTTACTACGCTTCCATCATTTTATTTTTTGATGTCATCTATGGGCACACGGCCACTTTAGGCGGATGGAATCAATCCCAAATGCATATTTTCCTAGCTAGCTATTTTGTCTTGGACTCTCTAGATATGACGATCTTTTCCACCAATTTATGGTGGCTCCCGTTGCATATTAACCGTGGAGATCTAGACCTCTATTTAACTAAACCGATCAACTCACTTTTCTATTTGGGACTAAAAGAATTTCAAGTAGGGTCACTTATTAACGTCTTTTTTAGTTATGCGCTCTTTTTATATTTTTGGTTAAGTAGTCAGGTAGGCCTCACATTCCTTGATCTCATGATCCACCACCTACTGCTTATCAACGCGCTCTTTCTTTTTAATTTTGTTCGCATCTTTTTTATTATCAGTGCCTTTTGGAGTGGATCACCTCGAGGGATTGATGAACTTTTTATCGGATTTACGCGCTTTCTCAATTATCCGGAGCAAATTTATCCCAACTGGCTAAGAAAGATCATGGTAAGTATTATCCCTTTTAGCTTCATGATATCGATCCCTCATCAAATAATCTTTGGACAAAAATCTGTTATTTGGATATTTATTAGCATTGCGGTAACATTATTTTTTGGATGGCTTGCAACTTGTCTTTGGAAAATGGGATTATCAAAGTACTCTTCTGCTTCCTCTTAAAGGGTTCAATATGAAAAAAATGGTGATGATTATTTTGGCAGTGATTCTTATCATTGGTTCCTTAATTTATTGGCTCACACAAAGAGATAAAAATATTGATGGTGATTTTGCAGCTTCAGAAAAAGTAAAAGTAGAAAAATCGCAGGATTCAAATTCCAACGAAGATCAAGATATCGATGAAACGATTGATGATATCCCTTCAAATTTTACAGACACTACTGATAAGCAAAAAGAGTTCAGCAAAAAATTAAAAGAAATGAATGATGAAATTAAGAAATGTCAGCAAACAGTGAACGCGCAATTTCCCATTGAGAAGTTAGAAACCAATGCGCCGGCGTTTAAAAATATTCAGAGCTTAAAAGTCGCCTTAGATAATTTCTACCAAGCGGTGGCAAGAAAAATGTCAAAATCCAATGAGTTTATGCAATTTTTAGAAAATCTTCCTGAGTCGGAAGTGGATTCCAAGCGACTCTATAAACAACTCTCCGAGGTGGAAGATTGCGGCGATTTTGAAGAAGAGTCGATTATCGACATGGCGATTACTGCCGCCCAAGATAAGAAGTGGTCTGCTGCTGACCGAAAAGATTTAGTGTCTACGTTGATTAAAAACTTCAGAGATCAGCTCAATACACCCTTGGGTTTACATCAAGTCGTATCTAAAGTAGAAATCTTGAGAAATTTAGTTGATGAAGAATTTATATCCTCAAAAAATGGACAAGATCTCAACAATCTTCAGCAACTACTAGATAATTCGGAAAATGAATTTAAAAATAACCTCCCTACCGATATCTTGGACAATAAATATCCTAGCTCCAGGGAGATTTCAGATATGAAACACATGGAAAACGAAATAGTTGAGAAGGTTCGGGATCAATTTTTAGATACACTTACTAATGTTGAAAATAACCAATAATTAATGTAAGGCCCTCCAAGTTTTTTTACGAATAATTTAACTCTCTCTCATTATCTGATTTCACTAATTACTCCAATCTTTGTCTTTTTTTCCAATCAAGATTTATCGCTATTTTACAGTTGGTAAACTCAAAAACTGATGGCATAGTCCCACCTAAATAAGCGCCGGCCAAAACTTAATAGATTTATTAAATTTAGTGTCATATTTTTAGAAAATTTATAATGTTAGTGAGTTTTTTTTTTGCTACAACCTCATAGGGAATTGGCCTTAATAAAACTAAAAGCAAAGAGGTAGATAAGCATGAAGCAGCAAAAACTAAAATTTTTTATGGTAAGTGTCATTTTCTTTTTATGGTCACAATTTTGTGCTGCCCAAAATATAAAACCCAAAGAAGGCAACGGCAGTAGCGGTGGAGGGCACGTAGTCGAAGTCGGTGGACGCCTCGAATTAGTGGATCTGGTCACCAGCGCAACCTGCGATTGGTTATCGGGAGAAGCAATGATGGCGAAGAACCCACATATATCACAATTACTTCTTAAAATAGAAAAGTTGGATTGGTATTTGGCGCTAGAATTGAAAAGAGAAATTGCCTATCTCTCGTGGTGTATGACGGGCAAGCTTTATTCTATTTCCGCCATAGACAGAGATTCTTTTGTGCAGCAGTTGATCAACGGTGTTCAACAAGTGGCGTTTCGATATGGTGACAGTGCTTATATTGATCAATTCAAATTTCTTCAACTAACAAGTAAATCTCAAACCTATCTGGTTTTTCATGAAACTCTTCATAGTTACCTTCCGATGGATTTAGAGATGCGAAAATTTAAACTGATGAGTCTTGTCTCGACCCTTCGCAAAGTTGATGATGGGCAAATCACTTCAAGAGAGGCGCTACATTTAAGTCTCAGCAAAAACGAAATGAATTTTCCACTCACCGCCAACAAACTTGAACCCTACAAAAAATCCATTGAATTTCTTCTCTCCAATTTAATTTCACAAAGTAAAATTTTTTTGCAATCAATGGATCCTGAAAAATTGATTGATTCAAGATTGATAAAAGTGCAAAATTTTGTAGCGCCGTGGGACAAAGCTATTTTAAAATCTCCTAACAATGTTTTAATCAATATTATCAAAGAAACTCTCCTCACAAATAATTTACAGAATGCAAAGCGAATCTTAACTGAACAAAATTATCAAGTCCTTAATCCAGCGACCATTGGATTGAGTATTTTCGATGAGCTTAGTTTAGAAGTTCAATCCCTTGTTTTAAATTCCTCCTTTATGTTAAAGGCCTTCCAACAAGGCATGGATTACTTCAACAGTATGGAAGTAACCACCGAAAATCACCGAATTTTGGCAAGCCAATCCCTTCAATCTCTATCTGATTTTTGTCAAAATGAATCCCCTCTCTACTTAACATCGCTCTTATCTACAGGGGCCTGCCCACTCCCTAATGAAATTTTAGGCGTGGCCAATTTGATCATTACACTTGCCAATCGTGGCGAAATAAAATTAATAAAAGAGCAATTTTTCAAAAACCAAGAATTTATTTCTGCTCTTAAAATGAGCAAGGTCTTCGAGCAACTCACATTCACCACTCCTGCCATTTCAAGAGAGAAAGAATTGGGGTTCGATATTTTAAAGCAATTACAAAAAAACATGGTAGATAAACTGAATGTCTACATTACAGAAAGAATAAATGTAGAGACTGCAACAATAATTAAAGATTTCTTTGATGGCCTATAAAAATTTAACAATAGTTTAGGAGTAGATATGAAAATTTTTTTGATGCTTATGAACATGTTCGTCTTTTTTATCGCGGCCTATGAGGCGCATTCACAGACTGAACTCGATCAACAATTAACGATTACGCAAGATGCTATCAACTACCTCACTCATGATATCAAATCTAATGAACCAAGCACTTTAAATGTAAGTGACTATCGTCAGTGGAAAGAAAATTTTAATACAAAGCTTGAACAAAAATTATCCCTTTTTCAAAGTAACTTAAAGCAAAAAATTTTTGGCCCACTACAAGAAGTCACTAACCGCTATCTGGAAACCTATCATGACAGTCATTTAAGCTTTGATCAAAAAAGGATCATTCTTAGCTCGCTTATAAAAAAAATGAATTCACTCAAACCTTTTGTCGAACAAGAATATAGCAAGGCCTTAAAAGACGTTTATTCATGGCATGATTTACTTCCCTATGATTTTACGTTTAACGCAAAAGATAAATCGTTTTTTCCTCTGTTTCTTAAGAATGAACCCGCTGCAAAAAAATTGACCAACGTGTTTGATGAATCAAGGTTCAATATAAAGAAAAATAAAATTTATTATTTAAGTATAAGTTTAGGATATCACATTACCGATATAGTGGAAAAATTTTCTCTAAAAAGTGACCATCATGTATTCTTAACGATTAGTACTCCCAATGTTTTAAACTGGGAAATAAAAATTGGTGATGAACATTACTACGAAGATATAGAAAGAAAAAGAAATGATTATCAATATAACCAACCAGAAATTTTAAGTTTGTGGGACGACCTAAGAAGAAAAGGAATTGTCTCAATAGTTTTACAAAATGGAAGCTATGAACAATCCCTTCAACGGATAATTGAAGGATGCATCAGTAAATCTTGCATTGCACTCAAAGCAGCGGATCTAGCCTACTATTACGTTTCTATAAAAAATATGTTGGACAAGGAAATACTCGTCAAATTGCCAAGAATAGAAAGTGTTGAGCCATTTGTTTTTACCATTCAAAATTTGAATTTTTATATTGATTCTTACCTTGAGCTCTTAAAAAGAACGGATTTTTCCAAAATTATTGAAGAACTCCCTTTCGACACCAACAATTAGACATTTACAAAATTTAAAAAAATCAAAAAAGGAAATCTTTATATGACGAAAATTTTATTCCTCACTTTTGTTTTATTTTTTTCTCACGCAACATTGTTTGCGAAAGGTTTTGACTGCCAATCTCTTTGTATCGTTTTGGATTCGAAAAATTTAATCATCCATTTTTTAGGAGAAGTTGAAATTCGTGCAGGGACACAAAGGAAAGAAGCTCATCGTTTATTAAAAAATCAGTGCAAAATTTTGGCGAGAAATTGGGGATTTTATTTTGGTTCAGTACTCGTCGATACACTAGACTTCCGATCAACTCATGAACACGATTCAGAAATTCAGCAATCTCGATATTCATCAAATGATCAATGGACTTCAGTTGCAGCTGGCCGTGCTCAGTCAACAAGAGGTAGCACCACTTACAGTGGCTTTCAAATTGAACATAATAGGGCCAGTTCAGAAGGTGAATCTTATTATCATCATGAATTCGACAACCGGGAATTAGACATTAGATTAACTCCCTCTCAAGCGAACGTTGCATGCACTGCGAACGCATCCATTGCCGACGAAGAAATACCCTATTTAGGTGATTTGGATGTGCATTAAAAAAGATAAATAAAGAATATTATCCTTGGATAATTTTTAATTCTCTTTCTGCCCAAGAATTCGGTCGCGCCAAGCAATGATATCATCGGATGTATAATCGTATTTGAATTGGCCAAGAGTGTACTGAGCGAATTCATAATCTTGAGAATGCGTAATACACTCCGTCGGACAAACAGTCGTACACAATCCGCAATAACAACACAAAGACGTATCAATCGTGTACTGAACTAATACTTGTCGCTTAGGTGTTCCATCGCTGGTCTTAGGAACTTCTAAATCTTTTGGACGCGGATAAGATGTGATGTAAATACAATCTACCGGACAGGCCATGGCACACTGATTACACGCAATACAATTGAGCGCATCATTATATAACCGCATGCGCGCCGACTTAGGTAATACTTCGCGCACTTCTGGATACTCAATGGATGTGGGCTTTTTTGTAAGCACGTAACCCATAGTGATCGACATCCCTTTATAGGTAGAAGTGATCGCATCAAAAATATTTTTAAAATATTGGGCAAAAGGACTTCGCTGTTGCTCTATTGAATTTTTCATCGATCCACCTCTCCAAGCACGATATCAATACTACCGACGGCCGCCACAAAATCGGCAATCATAAGTCCGGGGCCAACTACGGGCAAAATAGAAACGTGAGTAAAGCACGGAGACTTTACTTTTATTCGGTACGGTTCTTTGCCGCCTTGAGAGACGATGTGAAAACCTAACTCACCTCTTGGACATTCGGTACGCATGTAGATTTCACCTTTCGGCAATTTGATAATTTTGGAAACTTTCCCCATGATGGGCCCTGAAGGAAATTTCAAGAGTAGTTGCTTGATAATTTTAAGCGACTCCCGCATTTCACGCATGCGAACGTAGTAGCGATTTAAACAATCGCCCACCATTCCGCCCACTTCTGGATTATCACCACCCACCGGAACATCAAATTCTAATTCATTATAATTTAAATAGGGCTGCACTTTTCTTAAATCCCAACGATGTCCTGCGCCGCGAAGAACCGGGCCAGTGGCACCGTAGGCCAAACAAGTTTTTAAATCGATCACTGCCACGTTAGCCGTTCGGTCTCTAAAAATACTATTACTTGTCACTAGCGTATGATATTCATCCAACTCTTTTTCAAAATCTTCAATGAAATCGCGCAAAAAATCTAATTGCGTATCCGTTACATCATTCCAAACACCACCGATCCACACATAATTATAAAGTAATCTCGCTCCTGATATTTCTTCAAAGAAGCGCAAGATTTTTTCTCGCTGATCGAACGCGTACAAAAACGGCGTGAACGCTCCCAAATCCAAGGCGTAAGTTCCAAAGGCCACTAAGTGAGAGGCAATTCGTTGCAATTCTGAAACGAGGGTTCGAATGTAGGTGGCGCGCGCAGGAACTTCTGTTCCCAACATTTTTTCCACCGTGAGAGCGTAGCCCACTTCCATATTCATCGCCGCCAAATAATCTAAGCGATCCACGAAGGGAATAATTCCTCGATAGTCTAAACTCTCGGTATGCTTTTCCATACATCGATGTAAATAACCGATATAAGGTTTCGCTTCTGAAACAATTTCTGAATCTGTTTTTATCTCAATTCGCAAAACGCCGTGGGTGGCCGGATGCTGCGGGCCCATATTGAGGGTAAGAAGTTCACTCTTAAGTGATTCCTCTTTCGCATCCTTGGGATAATCTTCGACTTCAGCAACCTCTTCGTGATGATGATCATCATGTTTATCATGATCATCATGGTCATGGTCATGTTTACCTTCATGTTTATCATGAGTCATATTATAAACCTTTCGCTAGAGACTGTTTTTGAAGCTCTTCTTGTTTGGATTTGGAATTAATAATAAACGACCGCTCTTCTAAATTCATTTTGTGATCGGGATAAACTTGCATGCCGTTGTAATACTTCGCGGCCACATAATCTTTACGAAGGGGAAATCCCTGCCAATCTTCAGGACATAAAATGCGACGCAAATCCGGATGGCCCTTAAATTCAATGCCGAGCATGTCAAAGCATTCTCGCTCTTGCCAATTCGCTGCGGGCCAAATATCCGCGACCGAATCCAAGACAGGATTTACGCGGTCACTCACCTTTACTTTTAAAATAAATTCATAACTTCTCGCCAAATCAAAATTGGCGAGCATGTAGCACACTTCAAAATATTCAAGATAATCGACGCCGCTTATGACTTGCAGCACGGAAAATTTATATTTGCAATCATCACGCAAATAGAGTGCGACTTCTCGTAAGGATTTCGCTTCAATTTCGATACTTGGTGATCCTACGTTTTCAGGAGGATTATGTAACACCGCCTGCGATGCGGGAAACTTAAGTTTAATTTCTTGGCAAAGTTCATCCAACATGTTTAATCCATTTTTTTCTTAAGAGACGTTCTGATGCAATTTTCTTTTGTAGGGTCATGATGCCTTCAATCAACGCTTCTGGACGCGGTGGACAACCTGGAACATAAACATCCACTGGTACCACTTCATCAACACCTTTTAGTACGTGGTAACCGTGCTGCCAGTATGGCCCGCCCTTGTTAGCACACGATCCCATAGAGATCACATATTTTGGCTCCGCCATTTGCTCCCAAAGAGTTCGGACGCGAGTGGCCATCTTTAGCGTAACCGTTCCCGCCACTATCATCAGATCCGCGCGTCTCGGTGTGGCCATGAAAGCTCCACAACCAAATCGTTCCAAATCATATTTGTTCGCACCGGTCGCCATCATTTCGATGGCGCAACAAGCGAGACCAAAGGTCATGGGCCAAAGAGAATTCTTTCTGCCCCAACTTAAAAATTCATCAACTTTTGTTAATACGACGCCGTCTTGCATGCATGCTCCAGAAGAACAAAAAAAGAAATCCGTTTAGAATTCAGTGAAATACTAAGGGTATAAATATTTGTACCATTGGGCCAAAAGTTACGTCAATTGTGAGGAGCTCTGTTTTGTGTCGGAAATGTGGGAAATATAAGCTTTGATCTTGATGAGTCTTAGTTTTTTACGTCAGAGCATTTTGATTGAATATCAGAAGAGATTGTTCGAAACTTGTAACGAATCTCAGGATCACCTTTTATCCTTTGTGCCATACTGATGCGCTTCCATTCGCTACGGCAAATATTGGTTTTGATTTTTTGAAATTCCTCGATTGCCGCCAAGGGATAGGGAAGATTATAGGCCGATGAAATGAGGTAAGTACTGTCATTACTCACAGAAGGAAAATAATTAACACCCGACTCCGGTAGAGTAGATAAGTTGCGACTGAGTTGATCAATGGCCAAAAGAAATTGATCTTTATACTCACCCAGCGCGTAGAATCCTTTGATTACCTTTTGTCGATCTATGGACTTTAATTTTTGATCAACGAAATGTTTGCATAAACCTTGAGAGAGAAATTCCTCTCCCATTAATTCTTTTCCTACCTCACACTCCTTAATGAAAGCGTCCACTTCTCCGCCTTGGCCATCAATCACTTTGCGAATAAAATCCACTGGGTGATCAAAGTTTTCATAAGGATTGACGAGCGGTTTATAGGTAAAATGGGTCAACTCGTGGGCCAAATCAATGGTCGCGTGAGCGTAATTTAAGTCGCCCGATAAAAAAATTGAAGATCGGTATTCGTAGGAAACTTGATGAGGCGAATGGGCATAAAATCTTCGAAGCACGGTGCTATCAGTTACTGACGCATTTGATACGGAGATTAAATCTAGCAAGTTTTTTTTATAAATAGAGAGCGCACGCTTATCAGCATCAGTAACGAGTTTCTTCCCCGAAGGTGATTCACTTATCCATTGCAACATGGAGTGGATTAGTTGTCTTTTTTGCTTCTGATTTTTGGCACCTTTACTCCAAGGCATTGTGGATGATCTGTAATCTTCGTATTGTGCAAAACTTGAGCTTATGGTTGATACAGAAATGAAGACTAAGATGATGAGAGATGCGATAGCTTTACTCATAACCCTGTATCGGTAAATTTCGAGCAAATTTTATTTATTTTTACCAAAAGAACAAAAATTTCCGCTTTTCAAGAGTTTCCATTTCCGTCAAGATCAATCAAGTATGCTCTCATTCATTGAAGGAAGTAATTTATGCCTATTTGGATCTACCTTGTTATTTGGCTCTCAAGAGTCATTTTTGTTATTCTCTTTCTTTTATCCATTTACAGCTGGTCGATTATTCTCAAGCGAAAGAAATTTTTTAAAAATCACCTCACTCCGCTCCCATTAAGCGATTTATCGATCGGTTCCATGGAAAATTTCAAGAAAAATAATCCTCAAAATTTTATGAGTCGCTATCTTGCCATCGCCCAAGAAAAAAAATCCCCTTCTCTTTTTGAAAAGAAAAAACAGCTGCTTTCTGCAGAAATAAGGCAACAGAGCGAACAAGGCCTTCCCACTCTTGCTTCTCTTGGTTCGACGGCGCCATTCATTGGACTCCTGGGAACGGTACTAAGCATCATTGTTTCTTTTGGGGAATTATCCAAAGGAAAAGGAGATATGAATCAAGTGATGTATTCCTTGGCAGAGGCCTTATTGCTAACGGCAGTTGGTCTAGTGGTGGCGATACCGGCGGTCATTTCTTATAACTACTTCCAAAATAAAATAAAAACATTTTTCCAAAGTGCAGAATCTCTTCTCAATTATTATTTTATTAATGAATCTCAGGAATAAAATTTAACCGTATGAAAAATGAAACACAAAACTCACTGGAAGATCAATCTTTCTCAGACATCAATATTACACCTTTTGTCGATGTGGTCTTGGTTCTCTTAGTCATCTTTATGGTCGCGGCCCCCGTAATGATCAATAATCATTTTTTGATCAATTTACCGACTTCTAAAAATAGCGATGGTGCGACCAAGTCAACTTTGACTATTTATATTTATCAAAGTGGCCAATATTCACTTAACGGCAAGCTGATGACCGAGCAAGATTTAGAAAATGAAATAAAATCAATAAGAAAAGATAACCCTTCCGTACAGGCCGTCATTGCGGCCGATAAAAAATCAGAACATGGTTATGTCATAAAAATCATTGATCTACTCAAATCCAATCAAATAGAAAACTTTGCCTTTGAAATGGAAAAGAGTGTTCGTGAATAATTTAGAGATGATGAAAACTAAAGGGGAGCAAGATTTTTCTTTACCTATCTCCATCGGCATTCATAGCATCTTGATTCTCATTTTGTTTTTCTTTACCTGGCTTGATGGAAAAAATTTCCTCGCCTCTAATTTAGAAAAAATAAATTTTGTCGTTATTGAAAAAGAAAAAACAAACCAAGAAGATCCCATTAATATCAACTTAAAAAAAATGGAATCCTCTGATGCGAATCAGACGGAAAAACAGAAATCCCAAAAAAAAATTTTTGGACTAAAAAAAAGCTCCTTAAATCAAGCGGATTCCAAAATCGCAGTAAAAACTGGGAACACGCTACAAAAAGAATCCGATGAGATTAAAATGACTGATCAAGATTCCGAAAAATTAGATTCTGAACTCCCCACTCCTGCCAAAGAATTCTTAGTCACGGAGATGCCTCAATTGATAGCAGAATTTCGTGCTCCCTACCCAAAAGAGGCAAAAGACAAAGGCATCGAAGGAAATGTCATTTTAGAAATTTTAATTGATCAGACGGGATCCGTGAGAAGTGCCAAACTTATCAGTGGGCCAGGGTTTGGATTAAATGAAGTAGCGCTAGAGAGCATTAAAAAATTTAAATTTCGTCCCGCTAAAATTGAAAATAATTTTGTTGCGGTTAAAATTCGCTACTCTATCAAATTTGTTCTTGAGAAATAACTATGAAAATATTTTTTGTTATATTCATTAATTTCGTATGCATTATTTCTGCAAACGCAATCACACTTAAGGGAAAAGTGTTAGAGCGAGGAACGAAAAAACCTTTAGAGAACATTAATGTTTATATTTTGCCCCTGGAATTATCGGCCACCACCAACAACCAAGGTGAATTTGAAATTTTAGATGTTCCAGAAGGAAATTTTAAATGGGTCGTTAATATTCCGGGATACATTCGATTTGAAGAACTAGATGACACCGACGACCCATCGTCTATTTTTTATATTGAACGATTTGAATACAAAATTTATGAAACGACCGTGACCTCAACTCAAAAAAAACGTGATGATTCTACTCAAACTCTCACTCAAGCGGATTTCTTGATGGCCCCTGGTGCAGGACAAGATCCCATAAGGGCCGTGCAAAATTTAACCGGAGTTGCCCAAAATCAAAGCGCGCAAGTCGTGATTCAAGGTTCAAATCCCGATGATACCGGCTACCTCATTAATCAACATCCTGTGCCCTTGGTTTTTCATTTTGATGGGCTATCTTCCGTCGTATTTCCCAATGCTGTTGAAAGTGTCGATTACTTATCGGCCGGCTACGGGCCGGAGTACGGACGCGCGATCGGAGGGCTAATTGGAATCAATACCAAGTCTCCGCAAAATGATCGTCAACACGGAATTGCTTACCTTGATATTTTTAATGCGGGCGTGCTCGCTGAAGGCCCCCTAACAGAAGATAAAAAACAAACCTACCTTGTCTCTTTAAGAAGAAGTTACATCGGACAAGTACTATCTAAAGTGACAGAAGATAATGAAGATTTTAATTTTACCGTGGCACCAACCTATACTGATCTGACTGCGATCTACGAAAATAAAATAGATGAAAAAAATATTTTTAAATTAGACCTCGTGGCCTCACAAGATGAATTAAAATTCCTTATCAATAAACCTATTAATGACGATCCTAAGTTGCGCGGAGAATTTTTTCGTCAAACCCAATTTTTTCGAATCATTCCCAAATACACTCGTAAAATAAATAGTCACTCTGAAATGGATAACTCATTTGCCTTTGGGCCCGATAAAATATTGCTCAATCTCAACAATCAAAAGCTGGATATTAATTCTTGGAATTTTTCTACGAGGAGCGAATGGCGAAACCGCTTTAATGAAAATTATAAAATTTACTTAGGGCTTGATTCCCTTTTTGATCGAAGGTCCGTTTTTGTGAATCTTTCTGATGTGTACACCCAAGGAGGCGTTTCCAATCCTTACTCAACTGGAGAAATAGCTTCCACCGATATAAAATCTTCTTCCCAAAACTTAGGATTTTACTTAAGAAATGAAATAAAAATTTCCGAAACTTCTCCTTGGACTTTTTTTCCTGGCCTTCGCTTTGATTATTTTGATCGCATAAAAGAGGGTGAACTTTCACCCAGGGCCAATTTAAAATATCAAGTCAATGATTCTTTGTTCTTTCGTCTTGCGGCAGGATTGTATTATCAGCCTCCCTCGGGACGAGAAACAGATAAAAATTATGGAAATCCGGAACTCACCTCTCCCAGATCAAGTCATTATACGTTCGGATGGCAAAAAGATTTTAGAGGGGGAAGTAGCGATGGCGTGATTTGGAATAGCGGAATTTTTTACAAAAATCTGGATCGACTTGTCGTTTCATCTACGGCACTCACTAATCGTGATGGATCTCAAGTACAGGAGAATTATAACAACCAAGGGACGGGAACTATTTATGGGCTTGAGCAATCCGTAAAATGGAAAAAAAATGAATATCGCTTAACTTTGGCCTATACGTTACTTAAAAGTACAAGAGAAGAACCCAGTGTTCCCAAGTATCCCTCTGAATTTGACCAAACTCATAATCTCAATCTTATTGGCTCATATGAAAGAGGAAAGTGGATTTATTCGACGAGGCTTCGTTATGTAACGGGAAATCCCTACACGCCAGTGGAAAGTAGTTACTATGATGCCGATAACAATGTGTACATTCCCTTGAGAGGAGAAATCTATTCCGAAAGATTAGGAAATTTTGTTCAACTGGATTTTCGTATTGATCGTAAAATTGTGTACGATAAAATGTTACTTTATGCCTACCTTGATATCCAAAATTTATCCAATAACAAAAACGAGCAAGCGATCAATTATTCATATGATTATTCTCAATCACAACCTACAACTGGTTTACCTATCATTCCCATTTTCGGCGTCAGAGGAGAATTTTAATGAAAATTAATTTTCTTATTTTATTATTTTTTATTTTTCTCAACAATTGTGGAAAAGACGATTTCAAAAAATCTTTTAGCATCGATGGTTTGCGGGTGCTTGCGATAACGGCGGGAAAATCTGGGGCCCTCACTCAAGCAGAATTTGATCCTGGTGATGTGGTGGTAGTGACTCCCTACGTAAGCGATACGGGCGGTTCTCAAATTGTAACCGCAAAAATTTCCTCTTGTACAGATTCGCTAGGAGTAGATTCGGGGGCAGAACCCACTTGTGAGAATGCCTCAGACCAAAATTCTAGTTATGCTGATTTGACTCTTGATACTTCCACGTTGGCCGCGAGAACGGGGGCGATGCCAAGTGTCAATGTTACGATCCCCTCCACTATTTATTCGGGCCGAACTTCTGTTGATCAATTTAATGGAATCAACTATCTGGTGACGATGGAATTTTCAACTCCAGATGGCCAAAAAATAAAATCCTTTAAACGGCTTAGGGCAACGACAAGGTCAACAAAAAATCAAAATCCCACCATAGGGTCTATTTTATTTGATGGTTCTTCATTTACTTCTTATCCTGAATCAGGAAATTTTTCTCTCGATAGTTACTCGCAAGAAGAAAGCTATACGTTTCAAGATAGAAACGGCAACTCTTCGACACTGACAGAAGAACTTTTTGTCTCTTGGTATGTAAGTGATGGTGAAATCAATTTTTCTTCAGTAGATCCAGAGGCGAACGTAAAATTTACCTCACCCCAAAGTTCAAGCAGAGAAAGTTCGCTCGTCGTCGTTGCGGTTATAAGAGATGCGAGAGGAGGAATGGCCATCGAAATTAAAAATGTTCCGTAAATTACTAATTTTTTTTATTGGTTAAATTTCTGGAATGCCCAAATATAGCAAATTTGGCCTCTTGGATTCGGTGGTCCTATCCAAGTCGTTTGTTACCATACCAAAATAGAGAAGTGATCCAGCAACTTGATTATTATCATTTTTAACATTTGAATTATTATTATAATCAACTCCAATAATGTCAAAAAACCATTGGGATGAATCGCTGATACTTTTTGCAATCAGGCCAAAACCCATATTTTTAAAACAATTCACATTCCTTAAATATTCTAATTGACCAGTCGGAGTGTTTTTGTTCGCATCCAATAATGCTATTGTTAGTGTTTTGGAACATGGGCCATTGCTCGTTTTTATTATTAATGGTTTCCATAGTGCAGATTCATAATTTAATAAACCAACGGACGTAGGAGAAAATTGAAATTTAAATAAATCTTGAACAGATACCGATAGTCCACTTGTCGAAATTGCATCAGAAACGTTGTACTTATAGAAAACCGTGAAAATTAGTGGTTGTTTTCCACTAGTACTTTGACAGTTTGGAAGATCAAATAATTTTAAGGTCTTATCAAACCCTTGCTGTGAAAAAGAGTAAAAAACCGAATAACTTTTTGCCGGTGAAGTGTTGCTGTCTGCACCAAAACATCTATCTCTAAAAAATTTACCATCCATCTGTGAACCAAAACTTGAGTTAGTATTTAAATTTAGAGAACTATTATCTGAAACAGAAGGCGCAGTATCCTTTCTTTTCATATTGAGCTTGCATGAAACTAATATTGAAAAAATAAAGACAAGTACTATTGACTTCAATTTTTTATAGTCCGTCATAAAAAATATCCTTTTAATTTTTTAGTCCATTAAAATTAAATTCTTGTTTAATTATCCCATAGACAAGGAATGTTTCTTGAGAAAGCAGACATAACTATAGGAATTTATTGACTTCATAGAAGTTTCAATAAATTCCACCATGCCCACAATATAGGGCGAAATCAATCTAAATTAAAAATTACATTAATGAATTTATTTTTTCTGATGCTCAACGTAAACAATGTCTTTCACTGAATAATTGATAGATTTAACGTGCTCGATAATTTCTGCCAGTTTCACTTTTGAAATTCCTGGATCACTCGCCATAATCCAAAGATAATTTTGACTTGGAACTCCAATAACCGTCCATTCGTAATTAGGATCCATCGCAATAATAAGGTAAGTAAACTTCAATGGCCAAAAGGGAGATATCGTCCAAGTAGCATTCGTTTCATGGTTATCGATCCATCCAGTTTGAGGATATTTCTTTAACTTTCCTGTGAATGATCCTTGGTTATAAGAAAAATCGATATCGATTTGTTGCTTCTCTTCATTCCAGGTGTATTTCTCTACAGAATTAAAAACATCTTTTTCTAAGAACGTAAATCTTCCTGCCATCACGTACCATGGACGCATAAATTTATCACGATCAACGTGGGCCACTGTTCGATTGTATCCGTGAGAGCATCCAAGGATAGACATCCCAGTTACCAACAACGAAATCATCTTTAAACTAAATTCTTTTTTCCATAATTTGCTCATTTCCACTACACTCCCATGATAGGACGTCTTTAGTATTTTCATTGGGTAGTATAATGGAAACGAGACAAACAATCCTATTAAATCAGAACCGTTTCAAAACTTAATTTTGCCAAATCATTCAAGTGAAGCCTAAGCCTCTAAAAAAGTGACAACTCCACTACTCACATCATAGACGCCGCCCACAATCTTGATTTTTTTTGTATATTCCATTTCTTCAAGAATTGAGGACCTGGCCTTAAGATCTTGAACGCCTTGAATCACATTTTCTGTCGTCACGGAAGTTACTAAATCACTTGGTGAAATAAATTTATCGGTCGCCTTAATTTTAGGAATGCATCTTTGAATTTTTTTTGTAATAAAATGCAAATGTCCTAAATCTACATCATCGACTGCACCTTTGATCGCGCCACAAGAAGTGTGCCCAAGGACGACGACAACTTTTGCGCCGACGACTTTACATCCAAACTCTGTACTAGCAAGAATGTCTTCATTGATAACATTTCCTGCGATACGAATACTGAAAACATCGCCCAACCCTTGATCAAATATTAATTCAGCTGAAGTTCTTGAGTCCATGCAACTAATAATCACAGCAAAAGGATGTTGGCTTTCGCTTGTATCATTTACTTGCTGCAATAAATTTCGATTAAACTTTAGATTGTTTAAGAATCTCTGATTTCCTTCCTTTAGTAGGTCGATTGCTCGCTGCGGAGTGATGTCTTGTTGCAATTCTTTGGTTAATGTTCTCATTTTGGATCTCCTTGTATAAATATTTAGAAATAAATATTAAAAAATAAATGCCTAAACGCTCATGGGTTTTGTTTGACCTGCTAGCTGCACCCTGGGATTTGAATGATCATTTAATTGGTTCGTTATTAACCTCCTGTGAAAAAAGGAAATCGAAAAGAGCGCAAGCGAGATAAAAAATATGAGATAAAATATTTTATATCCTATGGATGGTATTAGAATGGCAGCAAGAAAAGCACCTAAAGAAAAACTCATCAAAGTAATTAATCTTACGTAATTTACTTTTGCACTTTCAGGATACCTAGATTTTAGTGTACTGCCCTTTTCATAAAACATTTTCGGCAAATGTAATCCTATATCAGTCGATAGACCAGTCAAATGAGTCGTCCGTATTTTTCCATGACTTGCCCAAGTTGTGAGTCCATTTTTAAGTCCACAAATAAGACACAATAGGCCAATGGCAATAATTGTATTCTCGTTGTTACTTGCGATTGATTTTACGTCTAAAATTTCAAGATAAAAAAATAAAGAGACAATCCCCAATAAAAAAGTAATTAAAAATTGAACCAATGGATAATTGGGTATCTTCTTTTTATCATAATTTTTATCTAGTATGAGTGAGGTAATAACACCACCCGAAATAAAAGAAATCGGAATAACAAGTAATTCTAAACCGAAACTGTAATCACTATGCCCAAGAGCAATTCCAACTTGAGTACCGAATCCAGTTACATGAGACACATAACTACCTGCGATTAAAAATCCTGCGGTATTGATCATACCTGCTTTAAAAGAGAGAACGGACCACAGCATAGAATAACGTTTTTTATATAAATCACTAACTTCGACATGAAGCATACTTCTTCCTTTGAAAATTATTTATTAAGTGAGGTCGATCGATAAATTTTTAAATCTTTTGAAAAATCTATCATTTTTGTTTTTGTGTTCACTTTTGTTTTCGCTTTCGCTTCAACTTTTTCAAGAAAATTCAACACCTCTTCACAAAGTTCATTTAAGGCCGAGTAAAAATTGCAATGTTCCTTAGAAATCAATACGCCCTCATATAATCCTGACATAACTTGCAATTTTAAAATAAATAAATCAGAAGATGGGAGAGCAGAGGAATTTTCTAAAAATAAACTAATATCAATTTGACACTTACTTAATTTTGGAAATCTAGAAGTCACTTCCAAGATTTTTTCTTCAACAGCATCGACAACTAACTGTGACTTTTCAATTTTTTGAAATTTTATCTTCAACATAAACCAACCCTAGGATAGTTATAAGTCACAAACATAAATCGTCAAAATAGATATTTACAATTAAATTTATTGTTTTTTTCTATATTGAAAAGTTACTCATTAATTTTGCTGCTATCTGATTTACAATTTTTCGATTGGCAGCGACCAGAAACAACTCCTCGTGAACTCCTTGCAATTTGCCAATTTCTAATAACTCCCCACGCAATACTTGATTCGTTACGGTATGAGGTGCTGCTGCAATCAGTCCCATTTTATTTACGGCCATTAATTTTTTAACGGAAACGTCTTGGCTCTCAATGATAACATTCAACTCAATTTTTTGAAGTTTTGCCCAATGTTCTAAATCTTGTCGCAACCGACTATCATAGGTCGGAAATATCATGGGTTGGCCGGAAATGGATTTCGGAAAATCAGCTCTAAGAGATTTAAATTTTGGAGATGCATAAAATGCAATATTTTTTTTTGAAATAGATTTAGAGTTTAATCCTCTCGCATCAAGGCCAGTCCCTAAGAAATTGGTAATGATAATATCCATACGATGGGCAACTAGCTCTCTCGTTAACTCGTCAAGTCGGCCTTCAGAAAGCGTAATCTGGCAGGGAGATATTTTTATTGCAAATTTCACCATCTCTAAAACTAATTGTTTAGGAATACTATCCAGTGCACCAATATGCAAAGTAGGTTTAAGCGGCTTTAAGCGGTCGTGAATGACCTCATACATTTCAGAGCCCATGCGAAAAATTACTTTTGCATAATCAAAGGCGACTTTTCCTTGCTCTGTCAAAACTAATTTCTTATGCACTCTATCGAATAAGAGAACACCTAGATTATCTTCAAATTGACTTAATTGGGACGAAAGTGTCGGTTGGCCTAATCTTAATTTTTCAGCGGCCTTAGAAACTGAACCTTCTTCTGCAATAGTTTTAAAATAAAACAAATGATGATAATTAATCCAAGTATTGTTAGTCATTTGAGCAATCCTCACTACTTCGATCAATATCTTAACTCATAAATACCAAAAAGATCCTCCCTCAATATAATTAATTTTCATGTCTCATAAAAAAGGCCGCAAACAAATCCCAAAAATGCCAACAAGAAACCATTTCTGTTTACCTTGCCTGCGGCCTTGATTAAGCATCGACTATTTAAAGCTGCCTGATATCCACATTCCAAAAGAAACCGTGTCTTCAAAAGCTGCCGTCAAGCCAGTTTTTGCACTTTCTCTTTGTTTCGTAATGGGAAAAAATTGAATAAAAGGATAGATCGTTAAGTCTTTAGTATGAGAATACTTAGGGCCAAACATGAAAGGAATACCGTTAAGCACCCAGTCACTTGTTTTGGAATTTGAAATTAAAGTCATACTAGTTGGATCCCAATCAGAACCCACTTGCTTAATATACTCAATCGTCGTTGTACCAGACCAAGATAATTTATCTGAAACAATATAATTAACAGAAGGACTAAGTGCGATCACGAGGTGAGGCTTATTTTGTCCTGTAAAACCGGCCGCAACACCCTCTTTTTCTAGCTTATTATCATCTTTGTAGTGAAAATACCTTGGTGTTAAAAGAATGCTATATGACCAATCACTGGCTGGATTGTGATAATTATAATTCGCAAACATTCCCGGATTAAAGAGAACTGTTCGCTCCCTTGCAGTATAACCCGTAAAAGGCTCAGGCAATGAATAAGGAAAATCTGAATTGACGGCCCCAGTTAAATTCCAAAATTCTCCTTTCAAAAGTTTTCCGGAAACACCAATTCTTGGCGACTCCCAAATAAACCACTTAAAATTATTCGTGTCTGTCCCATTGTTAAAGACAACGCGAGTTCTGGTTTGTAAGTCAATATTGTATTTCTCTGTAATTTTATATCGAAAGCTAATGGCATTAAATGAATTTAGGCCGGTAAAATCTGGGCGCCCGATTTCGTTTGGTGGAACGCTATGAGTTTCTTGGGTAATTCCTGGGCCATTAAAAAATAAAAAATAGGTAATACCCAGTTTATCGAAGTCAGAAGTTTCCACTTTTTCTGGTGTCAAAGTGGACTCTGGTGTCACTTGGATTTTTTCATTTTCTATCGGATCAACTTGTATGAGATTCCTCGCATAACTATCGACTGCACCAAGCTCATCTTTCTTGTCTCTCTCATTTTGTGCATAAACAAAATTGGAAAACAAAAAACAAATCAAGAAAATTTCCAACGATTTCTTACTGCCTAAATTATACAATGACTTCATTTGGCCTCCTAACGTTTGAGGAACAACATTAGCAGTACGACAAAAAAAATAAAAATCAAAATAGATAATTCCATGCATCATCATTGAAAAAAACAATATTAAAAAAAAAGAATGATAGAAAGGAAAAGTTAGAACGAGGGAAGTTCTCCAGACAAAGAATAAAGTTCGACTTTCGTTCTCCAAAAATCAACCAGTAATTCTTGATATTTGATATGGGTTTCAGCTGTCGTTTGCTCTCTAATATTAACAATAACAAGACTTGAATCTCCAAATTTAAATCTTTTTTGCTCACCACTTTCTAATTTTTCGGCCAACGACAATTCTTTTTTCGTAATAGATAGCCTTTCCTTAAGCGCCTCTAAATTCATAATATTAATTTTTATATCATTTTGAATTTTTTGCTCTAGAAACTGTTTTCTCAACTGAGCATTTTGAAATTCAGAGTTTGCTTGTAAATACTTTCCTCTCGCCTCTCGCAACTGAAGGGGCATCTCGAAATTGATCATCACTCTATAATCTTCTTCGTTTTCAATAGTTATTGCTCCTTGATTTTGGGCAACTTCCCCTTTAAGTTTCAACTTTGGTAAGTATTCTTGTCTGAAGAGATCGATGCTCACTTTTTTCTCTGCAATGATTTCGTCCATGGCGATCAAATCTTTTCTTTGTTCTAAAGCTTTTTGTTTCCAACTTTCATAATCAGGAATAATAAAATTTAGGTCATCAAGTACGTTTGATGAGGTATAAGCTTCAGCAGCTCCAGGTAGCAACTCAAAGGCATTGAGAAATAAAACCAAGGCCTGCCAACTTTGGTGATACTTAAGTTGCAAATCAATGAAGGATGACTTCCTATTCAAAATGGTTCGATCATTGTCTTCTTTATCAAACAAAGCAATGGATCCGGCCTGAGAACTAATGGATAACCACTCGCCTCTTTTCTCTGCAATACTTAAAAGTTGTTTTGCTACTTGCAGCCTCTTCTCTGCGATTGACCAATTAAAATATAAACTCAAACCTTTTAGTGCAATATCAATATATTTTTGTTCATAATCATTTTTCTTGGCCTCAAAAAGAAGTTCATTTTGCCAAAAATTCGCTCTTCGTCTATCGATTAAAAGCCCTTGAAGGAGAGGTATGCTTGCGCCAATTGTTATTTGTCCGTTGTCAGTGGTGCTTCCATAATCCCAATAACTAGGTATGGATCCATTTGTTTTTCGGTATCCTCCCCAAACCTCAACGCCTAAGTAGGGAGTGGGATAAGTAAGAGATGTGTTCAACTCACCATACTCTTTAGAAGAGTCTATGGATTTCCAACCTCCTTCTAAAAGAAAATCAAAAGCTCCTTTGGAACTTAATAATTTTCCTTCTTGAATAGAAATGGAATTCTTCTCCGTTTTGTTTTCGATATTATAAACATTAATAATTTCTAATATCTTTTTAGGGGAAATGACTACAGGGCCACTAATATTTGTTACTGGATTACTCGCCAATGAATTCAAGTTTAGAGTTGCAAGTAAAAGAACAACTAAAAATTTTAATATTTTCATTTTAACAATCATTTTTAGTAGTTAATTATTTTTTGAATTTTTTTCAATTTTTTTATCTATTGTTTGATTAGATTTTAAATAATTATTGGGAAATCCATTGAACTGTCTCCACAGTTCGAAACCAAGGGACACTTCATCCAATAAAACCCAGCCACGGGCCAACATTCCTTGCCTTAATATTTCTTCAGGTGGCCAATGATTAATGTTATCTGGAATCACTATCGCTCTAAAATTACCGTGACCATCATCAAGTGCATCGATAATTTTAATAGTTCCTCGAAATGTTCCGTAAGAATATTCTGGCCACCCTGAAAAATAAAAAACTGGCCAGCCCTCAAATTGAATCCGTACTTCTCTCCCTGGATGAATAATGGGTAGGTCATTTCCATTTATCCAAAATTCCACGGCCATGTCTCTTGTTTGAGGTGAAATGATGGCAAGCGTTTCTCCACTTTTTACGTACTGCGATCCACCTGTTGAATTTTTTAAAACTCTAACTAAAATTCCTTCGATGGGAGAAGTTATGGTAAGTTGTTCTTGCCTAGACAAGCGAACATTAAGCCTTTCAATTTCTCCTTCAATTTTTGACTGCTCTGCATGATTTTTTGAGTATTCAATATTTGCCCTTTCATAATTAAGCTGACTAGAAAGTCCTTGCTGAAAAAGTTTCCTCTGTCTTGAAACATTGAGTTCGGAGGTTTTCGCTGCTAATTTCGTTGATTCTAATTGACGCTCTAATGCTAACTTCTCTGACTGAATTCGCTCCATAATTTCGGGGTCATTGTCACTAATCTCTAAGAGAATTTGCCCTTTCGAAACTTTTTCTCCTTCACTCACTAACCATTTCTTGAGCCGACCCTCAATGGGTGAGTGCAACTCGAATCGCCTTTCTTCCGGATAATATGCAATCACTTTTCCCTTCATGAAAGATGTTTGGATCCAAGGTATAAACATCAAACCGAAAAACAGAAGAAAAATAAACCAAAAACTTCTCATGATGGTTATTTTAAATCGAGAATCATCTGTGGCCCATTTTTCGATCACTTTATCTAGAAACATTGAAAATCCTTTACTCTCTCCAATCAATGATGGAATCAAATTTTTCAGCAATAGAGCTCGATGATGTTGTAATTAACATAGTACAATCTATTGAATTTAGAACCTTGATGATCTTCATGGATAATGCACTATCGAAGTGATCAAAAAGACCATCGATGATGAGTGTTTTGGGTTTTTGGTATAATGCCCTCGCCAACATAAGAATTCGACGATGAACTTCTGAGAAAGGATGGCCGGACATTTTCATGTTGGTTTCCAAATTCATGGGAAAACTATCTATTATTTTCTTTAAATCTAGCTTCACTAAAATCTCATGTAGTTCGTTCATACGATCATTCTTTTCTCCAAAGACTAAATTTTCCAGGATAGTTCCAGGAAAAAAACATGAATCATTATTAACTAAACATACCTCATTATAAAATTTTTTATTTTCAAAGGAATAAATACTCTCACCATTTAATTTGATGGACCCGCTTTGCGGAAATTGATACTTCATCATCAGATTCACAACAGTAGTCTTGCCACGCCCTTCTGGCGCAAGCAATGCGACTTTTTTAAAAGGTGGAATATTCAAACTTAAATTATGAAAAAATTTAGCTTCCGTATCAATATAGTTGGTAACATCTAGTTTCTCGAAACACCATTCATGGCTTTTTGCATCTAATACTTTATCACCACTTTTAATATTAACTTCAAACTGACTAGTTTGAAAAAGTTTCTTTGATGAAATGATTGAATCATAGTAGTCATCAATTATATGAGGTAGTTTACTAAATCCAATAAGGATCGAGGTAATAATTAACTCAGCTGCAATGAGTTGCCCGAGAGAAAGATCTTCTCTAAATACTAAGTATCCACCAACGAGAAGAAGTGAAATGCTTGCAGTCGCTTGTATATATAAAAAATACTTTGTTTGTTCATAAAAAATTTTAAAAAAATTATTTTGTTTCTCCATATAGCTAGAAACTTCGTTTTCTAATTTAGAATTTACAAAAAAAGTCTGATTCTCACCAAAAAAAAGATCTCTATTGAGGTTCATTTGTTCCATCCACGCTATAACTTTGTACTTCTGTTCGCTTGCTTTAAAACCAGATTCGATAGCAATTTTACGAAACCTTTTGATAACAAGATACAAAACGATAGAAAGTAGGAGTGCGTAAATAAAAAATGCGAGATGGTAAAAAGACACGATGAGGAGCCCAATAAAAACCTGCAAAAAGAATTGAAATGCATCAACTATTGTTTTAACAAAAGATTTCTTTAAACTGAACACTTCAAAGAAATGATAGAACACTTCTTGGGCCTTATACCTTTCATTTTCAATGGATATGCATCTAGAAAAAAAATCTACATACTTTTTTACGGATTTTAAATAAATTCTGCGCTGCAAATTTTCGACTAATTTCACTTGAAATAATTTCAAAGCAGAAATAAAGAAAACAATGATAGCTAAGATAAAAAACAATACCATTGTTGGTCTTTCATAAATATGTATGGCAATTTGATTTATGATCACTTGGATGAGAACAGGTACCATGAAGAGCAACAGATTAAATAAAACACTAACGAGTAAAATGGCGACGACACTTTCTCTTTCTGAAGATAATAGCTTGTGAAAATACTTTTCCTTAAATTCCATATTTATTTGATCCAGTCCTTATTGCTTGTTATACTTAATTATAATGAAGGACTGTATCTCTAATCAAGTCCAATCATTCTCATGAAAGTGTAAATCCGTCTTTATCGCTTTAAGCAATGTATAATATTTTTTTTATCTACTTTAATAATTAATAATTTTAACGTAATTTGATATTAAGGTCTCAAACAAAGGAGCTTACGATATGAGTATTCTTAGAAAGGTGACGATACTTAGTGTTAAGTTTTTTGTCTTGCTTGCGCTAGAAAATGCTTTTGCGGAAAGTGTAAAGGTAGAAGAAACAGCGTCAACTGATGAATCAAAAGAACTTATCAAACCAGTGGTTGCTCAAAAGGAAAAAAAAAATTTTTCGCATAGTAAATCAGGAAGCGAGTTCCACAGTAAATCAGGAAACGAGGCAATCAAAAATTCTCAAAAAAGAAGGGATAGAAGACATCACGAGTTTATGAATAGAAAATAATAAATTAAAGCTTAAATCTTAAATTTAAGAGTGTGTAAAATGAATCTGTTTCAATATCTCCTTAGATTCATTTACACACTTATGAATGTTTAAATTTAAGTTCTTGAAATTATGACTTGAGCATTGATTCAGTTTAAGATACTAAAGTATTTACCTGCCATTTGTTGCAGCTACTTATGTTTTTTTTGATCAAATTTTTCAACCTCAACGCTAATTAAGTCCACGTCAATGCTCGCCCGCAACGGAGGGCAGAGACGATATTCTGCCTACCTAAGCGAAGTTTTTTCCAACCGATCGCCATGCCAGTATCAATACTTTTCAGGCCGTGCACAATTAATCCTTGATTTAAATATAAAGATGAACTCAAAGTAAAAAGGAAAACTCCCCATTATCGTAAACCGCAATTTGACCAAGGGATTTTACAAACGTTTCATTTTTGTTATCACTGCCATTCCTATCGACATCATCAATAAGAACTTCAGCCTGATAAATACCATCTGGTATTTCTAAATCAATGGAATAAATATGATTAGGAATCGTACTCCAGTACCTTGTATCTGCCTTCTCAGTTAAGCCAATGGCATAAGAGGAAGAAAGATAGGTTCCGAGGGCGGCCGCCCCTGCGAAGGGAGCTTGGGACTCATTAGATTTCATCGTTTGATAGAGAGTAAACGAAGCGGCCATCGCAGCTGCCTGCTTGAGTGCAAAACGAACGGCGGTTTTGGTATAGCGCAAGGCCTGATCCCTTTGAACTTCTTGATAAGATTGCTCGCCCACGGGAAGAAGTAAATTTAACTCCCTCTCCCACTTCTTATTGCCGTTAGAGAGACGCAGACGATATTTTTTTAGAGGAGGCTGATAAATTACTTCTGGCATTTCAAATTTTAAACTCAAGATCTGACTTAAACTAGTGGCCACTTGCAAGTCAACATACACGTTAGTGGGATGAGGAAATTGATCGGAGGGAGTTGAATTTACATTTAACACACGACTAGCAAAAACTAAAAATGCTGCGTTAGCGAGCACGCTAATCACTGCCTGGGAAGGAGAGCCGCTATTTAAGGCCGCATTGAGTGAGAGATCGATGACTTTAGCTCGTTTTGGCGCAATAACACCTTCCAAAAAGAGAAAATGCTTTCTGGGTTTTTGTTTCTTAGTTGAAACAAATTGCTTTAAGTATTTTTGGGTCGCTTGATATTTTTCGGTTGGGACACGATCTTCTTTGGTCGCACTTAAAACTAAGTCGTGCATTTTTTCTAAAGTGGGAACGTTCGAGCTTTTATCTAAAACTTTTACTAATTTTTGGGTATACGTTTCAAATTTGGAATTAAAAGCTCGCATGGATGGGGCCTGTATTTCAAAAATGAGAAGCGCTTCATGATAAAGTTTTTGTGCGATCTGGATGTCTGTCGTCGTTCCCAAGACTTCATGAACATGAGCACCATAAAATTTTTGAAAGTAATCAGCGAAATAAATTCCTTTTAGCTCATCGTCATTTCGCTTTTCTCTAAAGTAAGCATCCCAAGCAACGACAGAGGCCCTGGCAGAAAATAAATCTGATCTTGCGCCTTCCTTATCCTTATTTTGCAATTTGGATTGGTACAAGCGCATAAAATTATAGGCCGATAAAAAATAAAAATAAGATTGCTCGTAGGGCGCTCCCCAAAAATCTCCGACCTGATCACTGAGAGCATTTTTTCCAATCACATCACTAAATTTAGTATAGAGCTGATCGAGAGTAGCGAGACCATGACGAGTAGAAAGGGCGGCACCTGCAAAATCACTGGCCGCAGACTTTACTTGTGACTGTTCCATGTAAAAGAGTAATTGATTTTTGGATTTCGTGAGTGAATGGCTCTTCTGAATTTTTTCTAAGGCAAGTTCATAATCATGAGAAAGATAGTAATTGACCCAGGTGTCCCTCTCGGCCGTTAACTGAGAGGCGCACCCGATCAACAAAATAAATAATAGAAAACAAATTCTAAAAGCCAAATTTTTTCTTCTGAGAAAATTTTGATACTTTTGTTCGGGTTCGTAGTACCTCGACGCCTTTCTCTAAATCAGTCACCCGGATATCTACTGAATACTGCTTCAATGTTTTTCCATCTCTCGCTTCAGGCTGCATGAAAACGCTACCAAAAATAAGTAAATCCGCGCCAGTTTGCTTTCCTACTTTTTTTACTGTGCTGGGATCGACCATCCCATCATTTTGATACGTAATTTCTTCTAACAATTTTTTTCTCGCCGCAGCGTCCACTAGTACAAATTCTCCCGAGAGCGATAGTTCATTGAGAAGCTCGTTGTTAATTTCAGAAATGGGAAAATAAGATTCCGAAGTCATATTTTGAATTTCTGCAACGAAGATCGCAGGAGGTTCACTATGCTTTTGCTTGTAACGTACGTACCCGGGATGCGCTTTTAATTGTGCAAGAGTTTGTTGCACGGCCATCTCCGTATCTTTTTGAAGCCAGTTGTCAGTGATCTCAAGTCCTTTTTGATCAGACTTGGCATCATCAACTCGCTCGGCCTTAAAGCTAGAGCAAGACATAAAAGGAAGTAAACAAATTATTAAACTAAACCATTTCTTTTTCATTAGATGCCCCTCGCTTTATCAAAGTTTTGCTCCACGTTTTGAAGCGCTTGTTCCACTTTATCTTTCATCGTTTTATCTTGTGTGCGATTTAAAATTTCTACGCGCGCTTGATCGATCGCCGATTGTAAAATTTCTGGCTTAATTTTTACTAACACCGCACACGTATAGGCCGTAAAATCTCTTTTGGCACCAAGATTCATTTTATAACTTCTCTTCTCCCAATAGGACTTATCCACTCCCGCACCCGTGATCACTTCTTGAATTTTTGAACTCAAGCTCGTTTCAACAAAGGAACGAAGAGGCTGAGTAATGGGATTATTAGGATCAATTGCTGCTTGGCCTTCTTCTGAAGATCCGAGAGTTTGGCGAATGAAAGTGGCCACTTCGCCCGCCACATCGGCGCGCGCATTGGACTTCGCTAAATTACATGCCATTTCCCTTGAAACTTTGGGTTCCGTTTCAAAAGCGAAATATCTATTTTCCTTCGGATCCAAACTATTTTGGATGGCCCAATCTACAGCGTCCACTGTCCAACCAGGACGAATCGTGCTGCTGGCATCAACCACTGTGTAGTCTTTTTTAATCGTTGATTGATTGTCCACATCTTTTACAGCTGGGTTTTCCCTAGCAATGTCTTCGTGGGTTTTTTTTGAAGCACATGAACTTAGGGACATGGCCACCAATGCCATAAGTAATGAGCTCATTAAACTTAATTTTGTTTTCATGGTTCTCTCCTTAAATTTTAATTCCAGTATGGTTTCTATAAATTTAATAAATAAATTTTTTCAGACAAATTTTGACTCAACCACTTACGCAGTTGATCATTAACATGGGCCTTCGATCGACCTGACAACTCTTCCTCCAAAAGTAGCCGTCCTGTTTCTTTTTTTCCTTCTTTGCTTGATATAGTAACGGCAATTCTCCACTTTTCAAATCCTTCAATATTGGAATGGGATTTCGTTTCTGAAACTTTTAATTGCACCCTTGTCGTCGTCGCATCTGCATTCGCATTCTCAACGATTTCGTGTCCAACTTCTGAAATGACTGTTTCTACACAATCCGTAGCGTACGGCGCTAAATCTTCACTACCTGTAGTAGTTATGACGACTTTTTTAGAAGGTAGTGCTTCAAGAGATTTCATTTTTGAATCGAAGGCCGACTTAATGAACTTTAACTGATCATCACCGTCAACCAATTGAAGTAAGAGAGATTGATCAAATAATTGTTGATATTCGACATTTAAAACGGGAATCACGCTCTTTGATTGGTACTTGTTAAGTTTCTGAATATTTCGCTGGATAGACTCAATTTTCGATTCCACGTATTGCTGTACTTTTTTCTTATTCATTTGGGCGAGGGAATAAAAATCCTCTCCATTTTTATTTTTGGCAACGATTTGCGTCGCCTGCAACACTCCATCAATAGTTGTGGACATGCTCAGTTGATCCTCGCCAGACTGTGAATTTTGATAATCCTCTCCACTCTTCGCACCTTTTGAGACAGACGATGATTCTTCTTTCGTCGTCGCTAAGTGATATTGAGAGGATTTAATTTTTGTTCCAAAGTATGCGACAATTTCAGATTTTGCATTGGCATCAGCTTCCGCCTGCTTCTTTCCAACACCAGACGCACAAAGATGCTGAACTTTGTTACAAATACTTCCATCATAAGGATCGGAATACCAGACAGGAGAATTGGAATTGGCCGCCTGTGGTTGAGTTGGCCTGGATGAGGATGCGCAACCCATATGAGTAATAGAAATAAAAATAGAAATCATAACCAAAATATAACGTTTATGCACTTTACACTCCTTTTTGAACAATGAAATCATTCTCAAGTGCCTTCTAAGGAACGTCAATACACACCCTCTCGCAAGTAGTTTTAATAGGAGTTTTTCATGGTTAGTTCCCTTCGATCGATATTAATTGCTGAAGATGATCAGGATATCGCGCAGCTCATAAAGATAAAATTGGTTTCGGAAAACTTAAATCCCATAGTTTGTACAACTGGTGAAATGGCCCTGAATAAAATCACGTCGGAAGAACCGATTGACTTATTTCTACTCGATTGGCTTTTGCCTTCAATTACCGGAATACAACTTTGTCATGAAATTCGAACCAGGGCCCATTACAAAAAAACCCCGATCATTATGGTCACGGCACTCACACGTCCTGAAAATATTATTGAGGGACTGGAAGCAGGAGCGGATGACTATATCACCAAACCTTTTGACCTAGATGTTCTACTTGCTAAGGTGAAAGTGCAGCTGAGACGTTCAGAGAATGAAAAAAACGTTTCACAAATTCTACGTTTTCGCACGTTAGAAATTCACTTAGAACGCGTGGAAGCTTCTATCAATCAAGAAAAATTGGCCCTCACAGCGACGGAATTTTCTATTCTTTCTTTGCTTGCTAGCGAACCTGGGAATGTCTTTACGAGAGAAAAATTAATTCGCAATATTCAAGGAGAGCAAATTTTCGTCACCAGCCGCACCGTCGATACTCATATCGCGGGCCTGAGAAAAAAATTAGGGGAAGAATCCAGTTTAATTGAAACAATTCGCGGAGTGGGTTATCGTTTTGTTCCGCCCGAAATTAAGGATAAATAAAATGGATCACTGGATAAAAGCTTGGACCTCAAATAAGAATTCTAAGTTGGAAAATAATCCCATTATTCCGATTTTATCAAAATTAAAAGATGCCATTTTTGCTTTTCATCAAGATGGCCATCTCATTTTTTGTAATGAAAAATTTGAAGAAAAATTTTTAATCCCCTTTCATTTAGAATCAGAAAATTTAAATTTTACTTTTTTTAGCGAGATGGATATTTATCAAGATATCACCGATGGAATCGCCCAAGTTTACCAAACACAGAACGCTGTTAAACTTAAAGGCTTTCACTTGCCGCTGAATCAACGGGATCTCTACTATGACATCACTCTTGTTCCACTAGGAGAAGAGGTTTTAGGAACCGGCCAATCTGGTGTCATGGGAATGGCCCACAACGTAACCGAAAAAAAATTAAACGCGATTATGCGAACAGATTTTGTCGCCAATGTTTCCCACGAACTAAGAACTCCCCTCACCTCTTTAAAAGGCTACGCACAACTATTAGCAAGCTTGAGGCCTGATCAAAATGAAATGGCCAAGGAGGCGATTGGAAAAATTTTAAAAAATTGCCAGTACATGGAAAATTTATTCACCAATCTTTTGCAACTCTCTTGGATTGAATCCCAAAATAAGATAAAAAAATCATTAGCTTTATTTACGGATATTTTTTTGAATATTGAAAATGAACTGAGAGAAATTCATCCCAACAAAAAATGGGCCCTTGAATTCACCAACGCCCAACAAGAAGTCTCCATCAATTTGGAATTATTCGAACAAGTCTTTATGAATTTAATTGATAACTCCCTTAAGTATTCCACCCACTCGGAAATAAAAATAAAAATTAAATTAACTAAAGACAGCGAAGGAATAGAATGGCTCATCGATTATCATGATAATGGCGAGGCCATCGCTCCTGGGCATCTCCCAAGGTTATTTGAGCGATTCTACCGAGTTGATCATGCAAGGACTCACCAGCAAAATCAATTTCCGCAGAAACGCATAAGCTCTGGCAATGAAGTTTCTGGGACGGGACTGGGACTATCAATTGTGAAACATATTCTCATGTTGCACCGGGGAAAAATTTGGGCCGAAAATCGCGAACATCATACTCACTTCATGATGATCATTCCCATTGATTAAGTGTCATTAACATCGTTATAATCCCTTTTCATTTTTAATTTATATTTTTTAATTTCAAATTTAGGTCGGGAGGACTAGTGGTAAAAAATTTCGTGGAAGAATTCAAATCTTTTGCGCTCAAAGGAAATGTTCTTGACATGGCCGTGGGTGTGATTATTGGTGGCTCCTTTGGAAAAATCGTTAGTTCACTTGTCAATGACGTCATTATGCCGCCTATTGGTTTACTGATTGGTGGTGTTAACTTCAATAATCTTTATCTCAACTTATCTGGAACAGATTATGAAAATCTGGAAGCGGCCACCAAGGCCGGCGTTCCCATTTTGAAATATGGAAGTTTTATTCAAACCGTTGTGGATTTTACGATTCTCGCGCTTTGCGTTTTTGTGATGGTCAAAATTCTTTCCTCTATTAAGAGAAAAGAAGAGGCCGCTCCGGCCGCACCTGCTGGCCCCACCGATGAAATAAAATTACTCACTGAAATTCGTGATGCATTAAAAAAATAAAAAGGAAAATTATGACTCTTAAATCAAAAATTTTTAAATTGATTACGCTTTCCCTTATGGCAGTAGGAATAAATCTTGCGGTTGCTCAAACGCCCGTTGTTTTAGAAAATGTGACAACTATTTCCAATGAATCCAGTTTGGGATTAACTTCCTTTCAAAGTGCTCAAAACAGTAATTTAAATACGGAGCTATATTTTGGGAAACACTCAACTAGTTTAGATCACGGCCTAAACAAATATAAATTTAACGGTGAATATTTTTACGGAAAAACCGGCGAGCAATTGACCGCACGAAATTGGTTGGCGGGGCTTAGGTACGATCGATCGCTAGAAAAAGATTGGTCTGTCTTTTTTGGTGAAAACGTTGAGGGAAATAAATTTTTAAGTTATTCCATAAGATCCAATACAGATTTAGGTTCAAAATATTTTTTAGAGAGCAGAGATAATGATCAAGATTTAAAATATGTATTTGTTGAAGGTGGTTATCGACTTACTTATGAAGACCGAGTATCACAAGCGGGATCGACCTTTACAGCGAACTCAACAAGCCATAAGGGACGTGCGGCCAGTGAAGCTTCGTATTTATGGACCGAATCTTTTTCCACTAAATTCAGTATCGAGTATTTAAAAACATTTGGAAATGATCACCGCCGTCAAGTGAATGCAGAGTTGGGAGCAATCAATAAATTGAGCAAAGTTTTATCTTTTAAAGCCTCTTATTTATATAACTACGATAGTAGTCTTCGTGATCAAGGATTTGCTTATAACGCGAGCAAGACGTTGGCGGTTTCTCTTGTTGCCAATTATTAAATTTCTTTACTGTGCTTACATAGGATTTTTAACTCTAAGTGTTGTTCATGCTGAGCGCGTGAATGACACCTTTAGAATGTATATTTGCCCAAAAGTGGCGCAGACTACATGTTTCATCAATGTCATTTTCACTAATCGCGGAATCGAAACAGAAGTTGATAGTAACCGCTACCGAAAATTTACCATGGTTGATCCTGGGGGAAATGAATCAAGGAGACAATGTCTTTCCTTTAAACTTCCAAGCAGTAGCATGGATGCTCGCATTCAAGTTACCCCGGGGATCCAATGTCATCAAAATAATGTATTCAAATTATTTTTCTTAGATTATGGATCTTTTATTGGAGACTTTGAAGTTTATAATAGTGATGGATCGAAAAGAGAGCAGCTAAGACTTGCGAATGAAAAAATCATTAACAAAAAAAATAATCATTGGGTATTCGAGACCAGTATTCATTCCCTTGGTATCACTACTTCGCTTGGTAGCATGAAAATGCTTGAACCTCGCTAATATGCCTTTGTTGAGTTAAAAATAGTTTTAATGAGCTTCAAGCTTCTCCCATTGAGAATACAAATCTTCTAACTCTTTTTTGATAGTAAGCATTTTTTTAGAAATTTCACTGGCCTTCATTGGGGAGGAATAAATTTCAGGCAACAAAAGTTCTCGTTCCCATTTTGAAACTTCACTTTCTTTTTGATCAATCATTTTCTGAATTTTAGCTAATTCATTTTTATTTTGCGTATTAATTTTTTTGGCTTCTACAACTTTTTCGATTTTTTTCTCGATTATCACGGGTGCAGACGATGCTGAATTTTTTTCTACCGGCAACTGTCGATAGTCTTCCCACTGAGCGAGGCCCTCAAAGGTAATTAATTTTACAGGATCATGATTGGTATCAAAATATAAAATCTGTGAACAAATTTGATCTAAAAAATAGCGATCATGTGTCACAAGAATGATGGCTCCAGAAAAATCTCTAAGGACTTCTTCTAAAATATTGAGGGTCGGTAAATCTAAATCATTGGTGGGCTCATCTAGAATAAGCAATTGAGCGGGCCGCAACATTAATTTAGCGATGAGTAGCCTCGCACGCTCACCACCAGAGAGCATGCGCACTGGCATTTGCATTTGCTCTGGAGAAAAAAGAAAGCGGGCCAAATAACCTTTCACGTGCATGGAGGTGCCAGCAAAATCCACGTGATCACCATAAGGGCAAACGGTCTTAATGAGGTTGATATCACCATTTAATATTTCTTTGGATTGCTCAAAGTAACTCACCTGTAAATCATCTGCGCGGTTAATCGTTCCTTGATCAGGTTCCATGTGACCTAAAAGCATTTTAATGAGGGTCGATTTACCGCAACCATTTTGCCCAAGTAATCCGAGACGACTTGTGCGTGTAATGAGTAAATCCATGGGAGGAAGAATAGTCTTATCACCAAAAGTTTTAGAAATTTGGGTGGCCTCAATTAATTTTTTAGGCGCTTTGGAAGTTGATTGAAAATCAATTTTCGCTACTAATTTTTGGTTGCGATCTCTGAGATCATCCACCTTAGATTCTAGTTGGGCCGCACCTTTGATGCGCGCTTGCTGTTTGGTAGTTCTCGCCTTGGCGCCTTGCTTGAGCCATTCTTGTTCGCGCCGAAGAGTATTGGATAATTTTAATTCTTGTTGTTCTTGCGCGTTCATCAAATCGCTTCGCACTTCAAGGTAATGTTGGTAATCACCATCGACAGAGAGAAGTCCGTTGGCGTGACGACGATCTAATTCTAAAATTCGAGTCGAAACATTTTGTAAAAATACCCGGTCGTGAGTGATGGTAATGGTAGCGAAAGCGCCTTCATTTAAAATTTTTTCAAGTTCAATAATACTTTCCACATCTAAGTGGTTGGTAGGTTCATCAAGTAAAAATAATTCTGGGCCGCACATCAATTCGCGGGCAATCGCTACTCGTTTTTTTTGTCCACCCGAGAGCGAGTCAACGAGCGTGGTGTGCGGATCACCGTAGGAATCTAGTGCTAGCTGGGATATGTAGGTGTCTGCTTGATGCAATAATTTTGCGGTAGGATGATTTTTTTCAGGACTGTGGGAGAGAACGGCGTCAATCACCGTCATGCCGAGAGGAAAGGTGGGCGATTGCTCGAGGTAAGCAACTCGCAAACCTTTTTGACGTGAAAGGGTTCCCTCATCAGGATCCACGAGTGCGGCCATAATTTTGAGGAGGGTGGACTTTCCAGCGCCGTTGGGGCCGATGAGTCCAATTTTCTCTCCCGATTCAATGGTGAAAGCTAATTTTTGAAACAAAGGTTTTGCGCCAAAAGAAATGGATAGTTGGTGTGCTGATAATAAAATGCTCATATGATGAACAATGTAGTCGATTTTGGCAATTGAGTCTATGAGGAACCGTGAAAAGGATTAGGATTAATCCCAATGGCATTTTATTTTCACGGACTGATTTAGTTTTCGTTGGATCATCACTTGCCTAAAAATACTTTGGATATTTTTGTTTGGCAGCTCTAAATTTCTCACAAGTTTTCCAGCCACGGTAAGACTCATCAATTTTATAGTACCCAGTTTCTTTTGAATAATAGTAACAGCTAACTTTTTCCATACCATATTCTGAATAAAATTGATCACAAGCAGCATTTAAATGCATGATTGAATCTTTGCTATTGTAAAGCTTTGCCGCTTTTATGCTGCTTTCACTATCAACGCCATAAGGAAAAATTTCATTAAAATTATAGAAAATAAAATTTGAAAGAGAATTGAATTGATCAGAGCATTCTAAATGATTTTCTCCATAGGTATGTGCCATTTTATTTCTATTAGACGAAGACTTAAATTGAAAGGATTCAATATTTTCTTTGAAAAATTGATTCTTAAGCATGATTTCTGCCACTTTCTTATTTTTTTGCTCAAGATAAGAATACTTTTTTACAAATTTGTCAGTCACCTCAATGTAATGATTAACAGCTCGCATCGCTTCATCACTGTAGATCCAAACTGCATAATTATCTTTAGATTTATCACTCAAGCCAACTTTGTGGTAGTTCTCGGTTCTTACATAATTTAATTCAATTCCGTATTTATTGAGCTCATTGACTTCAATTCCTTCAATTTCAGATATGTCACTTGAAGGAACCTCTAAGGAATCCGAACTTTCCTTTTTCTTGGAACAAGAAATTGTTAAAAGTAAAAAAAAAGTAGTTAATATCATCTTGCGAATCATAATTCTTTCCCCAAAAAGGTTAATGCTTTATGGGGCACTACTATTATGGAAAAAGATTAAAAACAATATTTAGTTTTGGTGGAGTAAATTTTTCATATCATGATGGCAAAGGTATAACTTAAATTCGGCAAAGTTGAAATGCCAATTCAAGTGACTGAGTCGCATTGAGGCGCGGATCGCAAAGCGTCTCATACATCCCTTCGGCCAATTTATCTGCGGTGATCGATTGATCGCCGCCCAAACATTCAATCACATTTTTTCCGGTGAGTTCGAAGTGAACGCCGCCCGCATAAGTTCCTTCGGAGAGGTGAACTTGTTGGAAATTTTTTACTTCACTTAAGATGCTCGAAAAGGGCCTCGTTTTAAAACCGTTATCCGTCGTAATGGTATTTCCGTGCATGGGATCGCAGCACCAGACAACGTTTCGGCCTTCTCTTTTTACTTTACGAAGCAGTGGTATCAATTTTGATTCAACCTTATCATGGCCCATACGAGAGATGAGGGTGATTCTTCCTGCTTCATTTTGTGGATTTAAGATATCAAGTAATTCCATGAGTTCATCGGCGCCAAGACTTGGGCCGCACTTAAGGCCAAGTGGATTTTTTACTCCTCGTAAAAATTCCACATGGGATCCATCCACTTGCCGCGTGCGATCGCCAATCCAAAGCATATGGGCCGAGCAATCATACCAATCTCCCTCGTAACCATCTTGCGCGCGAGCGGTGGTACTATCGCGCCGAGTGAGTGCTTGCTCGTAGGGAAGAAGGAGTGCCTCGTGGGAAGTATAGAGTTCTGTTTCTTTTATCTGAGGTGTGGATTCACGAGTGATACCAATTGAAGAAATAAATAATAAAGCGTCATCTAAACGTTTCGCTATGGAATCGTACTTTTCTGACTGACTACTTTTTTTCACAAAATCTAAATTCCAAGAATGCACTTGGTGAAGATCAGCATACCCGCCTTGAGCAAATGCGCGAAGTAAATTGAGCGTGGCGGCTGATTGAAAATAGGCCCGAAGCATGCGCTCTGGATCTGGGGTTCTTGATTTCGTATCAAAATCGTAACCATTGATGATGTCGCCTCGGTAAGAGGGCAATTCGGTGGTCCCTCGTTTTTCCAAATCATTAGACCTTGGTTTAGCAAATTGTCCTGCCACTCTCGCGACTTTTATAATGGGGCGCCTTTCTCCAAAGGTAAGAACGACCGCCATCTGAAGAAGAATTCTAAAATTATCTCTGATGGTATTGGCGCGAAATTCTTGGAAGGTTTCAGCACAATCGCCACCTTGAAGCAAAAAGGATTTTCCATTCGCCACATCAGCAAGCCTAGATTTTAATTGGCGCGCCTCTCCCGCAAAAACGAGGGGTGGAAAGGTGGCCAGGGTGGATTCCACTTCTTTTAATTTTTCAAGATTGGGGTAAGTGGGAATTTGATGAATTTTTTTTTCTCGCCAACTGTCTAGTGTCCAAGCATGATTATTTTTGCTCATGTTTTTTTCCTTGCGCTATTTTTTTTTGAATGGTGAGGGATTCCTGGTGAATGAATTTAAATAATTTGTTGGTAAACTCCATGGATATCTTTTTCTTTGCGGCCCAACTTTTTCGATCCTTTAACATGGATTGCCACCTAGTACTCTGATAGAGCGGTAATTTCTCTTGCAATTTACACTTTGCTACTTTTTTGGATAGCAAAAATCTTTTTTTAAGTAACTTTAATAAACTATTATCAATTTTATCGATCTCTTGGCGAAGTTTCTCTAGTTTATCAGAATATTTCATTTTTTATTTCCTCACTTCCCTAGGGGGAGTTGCAGAGGCCTTAGTCATTTGAATTTGAGATAAGACTCTTCTTATTTCATTAGCTTGCTGCATCTTATTTTTCAGGTAATCAAAATTTCCCTTTGATAGTTGAGTATGAAACTCTTTTAAGAGTTCGATATAATCACCCAAGGCGCGGGTGATGGGAACTTGATTTTGCTCAAAAATCGGCGCCCACATCTCCGGAGAGCTCTTAGCAAGCCTCACGGTTGACTCAAATCCCCCGCTGGCAAGATCAAAAATTTTTTTCTCATCTCGCTCCTTAGCAAGAACAGTGTTCGCAAGGAGGAAGGAGCTGATGTGAGATAAATGACTCACGTAGGCCACATGAAGATCATGATCGTTGGCATTCATGGAAATCAAACGCATACCAAGCGTTTCATACATGAAGCGAATTTTAGATAAAGAATTTTCCTCATTTTCTTGTTCATTGCAAATCACAGCGGCCTTGCCTAAAAAGAGTCCTCGGTGAGCTGCACTGGGCCCAGAGTATTCTGTTCCGGCCATGGGGTGGGTCAAAACTAAACTTTTCCTCCTGGGGTGGCCTTGGATGGACTCCCAAATTTTTCCCTTGGTGGATCCCACATCCATGAGAGTGCCAGTTGGCGATAAATCATCTAAGCAAAGTTTTAGGATTTCAAGTGATGCACTAACAGGAATGGCAACAATGACTAAGTCACACTGCTCACACATTGTCTTAAGATCTGCTATTTCATCTATGATACCTAAGGTGAGAGCATCTTTTAAGTTTTCACTATTTTGATCCATTCCTAATACCCGACTTGTAACATTTAAATTTCGCAAATCTAAGGCGATTGAGCCACCAATAAGTCCAGTTCCTATGATTCCTAGTTTCATCATGGAAATTTTCCTTGCTTGATTCTCAAGTTTGCATCAGTCAGTCTTTCTTCTGGTGCACAGAGGGAAGCACGAAGGTATTTTTCACCGTTCGTTCCAAAAATGAAACCAGGCGTAAGAAAAACTCTCGCCTCCTTTAAGATAAGATCGGAATACATTTCTGCGTTTGGGACAGAGTTTGGAATTTTCCCCCAAACAAAAAGTCCCACTTGGTCTTTTTTGTAAGAAATTTTTAACTCATCAAATATTTCCCATACAAGTTTGCGCCTGCGCCTATAAATTTCATTGCGCTCCTTATGCCAAGCATGACTTAAATGGAGCGCCTCGATGGCGGCCCTTTGAATCGGAAGAAACATTCCCGAATCGACTTGGCTCTTAACTTTCATGACTAAATCAATAATCCACTTTGATCCAAGCAACATTCCTACTCGCCATCCGGCCATATTAAAACTTTTACTTAAGGAATTTAGTTCACAAGTATGAGTACGTTCAGCGTCAAAAGATAAAATAGATAGCGGCGCGGTTTCATTTAAGATTAGGCCATAGGGATTATCATTACAGATAAGAATATCATTTTCTTTGGCGAAGCGAACAAGCTCCTTCATGCTAGTTTCATTCATGGAGGTACCAGAAGGCATATGAGGGTAATTGAGCCACATGAGTTTAGTTCGGGGATTGAGTTTTACTAGCGATTTCAATTCTGAAACGTCTGGCAACCACCCATTATTTTCCGTTAAATTATACTCGACTATGTTCACATCCAAAAGTCTGGCCACCGATGAATAGGCCGGATAACCAGGATTAGGAATGAGAACCGAATCGCCA
>JARXAH010000046.1 GCA_029865945.1 Bacteriovoracaceae bacterium
GAGAGAAGTTCAGAAAGTGTTGAAACATTTTTATTTCCTGCAAATTCCTTTTCGATGTTTTTTACTGCCTTGTTTACCATATTTCTAATGACGGTAATCTCTCCGCTTAATTCAGAGAACTCATCCAGTAAATTAAGTCCCACTTTGATGTCTTCTCTTCCTTTGGCCAATCCTGCATTGACATGAATGTTACCTTCTTTGGCAGATTCAGTTGGTGCACTAATTTCTAGTAGCAAGTGTTGCTTTAATAAGGGGAGATAGCTGTCTAATTTATGCAAGTGAATCTTATTTTCTTTAAGGGATTGAATTAGGCTTTTAATGACGTCTGCACCTTTGAGTAACACATCAATAACGCCTGGGGTAATTGGTTTAGTTTTTTTATTATAAGGTGAGAAGAAATCTTCGTAATGGTGAGTAAATTTATTAATGATGTCTTCTTTAAAAAAGCCACTACTTCCTTTTATCGTATGAGCGATGGCAAAAATTCGATTTAATGTTTCTTGGTCTTGATTGTTTTCTAAGTCAACCACTAAATTTTCAAGTTCCTCAATAAGATTTTCTGATTCTGCAACAAATCCTTTTTTTAGTTCCAGGTCATCATTAATCTCTGTGATACGCTCTTTTACATGATTAGTAATCGAGTTTATAAATTCTTCTCTGCTTACAGGTTTTTGGATGAATGCTGAAATTTTTAATTCCACGGCCTTAAGCGCGTCTTCCCTGGTAATATGAGATGAGCAAATCAGAAAGGGTATATCCTTGTATTTTTCAATAATTTTCTTTCTAAATTCAAATCCATTCATCTCCGGCATCTTAAAATCAGATACAATACCAACAATTTCATGTTCATAATGATCAAGAATTTCAATGGCACCCTGGCCAGAATTGCTGCGATGAACTTTAAAGTTTCGCTCAGTGATATATTCTTCAAAAATATCTAAAATATCATTTTCATCATCGACTATTAAGATAGCGTAGCTTGGAGACTTATCCATTAAAACCTCACGTGTTAGTGCTGTTCTATTCGGAAAAAAGGAGTAAATAAGTTAAGAAAAAAATACGGGAAAAAACAGAAAATAACCAAGTAAGTTACTAGCTTGCTTTTTTGTAGTCGCGGATACTTTTGCGATAGCTAATAAGCGATTCCAACTCACTTTTTATTAGCTTAGCTTGGTGGTGCTGTCCTTTCTGTTTCATAAAGTCTTCTAATTCTGCAAATTGATAGAGCATTAAGTTAATGGATCTTCCGACGAGTTTAAACATTTTAGATATTTTGAGTGCCGCAACTGCGGTGGAGATAACTTCAGCTTCTTTATAAGGTTTTTCGATGGCCGCATAGATACCAATTGATATGGAATCTAGGAGCGTTTTCTTATCTAAATGCCCGCTGATGTAAATCACTGGCATCTCAATATCAAGTTCTTTTACTTTTTTCAAAACATCTAAACCACTCATCTCAGGCATTTTCATATCAGTTATAACCATATCAGGTTTTATGGCCTTGAAGTCTTTAAGTGCTAGAATGGCAGAGGTGTAGGAGAAAACGTCAAACTTCGCTGAAATTAATATCTCTTTTAAAATCTCTGTAATTTCAATCTCATCATCAATAATCATTATTTTACCGTGAGATTCCTCATGATGAGTGTGCGAGATGAATTTATTGAGAGGAGTTATATTTTTAAGTTCAACTTCTGGAGTTTCTATCTTTGAATTAAAATCGTCAAAATTAAATTTTGGATTATCGCCAAAAAGAATTTTTTTGGCAGCATCAACTCCTTTTAGAAAATAACTTATTTCAAGGTGAGTAATTGATTTTTTTGCTCCACATTTAGTTAGATCATTTTCTAAATGGTGCATATGTTGGTTCATTTCACTGAGGCCAAACATTCCTGCGCCGCCCTTGAGGCTATGGAAAACTCTAAAAATCGATGAATAAGACTTCTCAAATACACCACCTCTATCAAGATTCAAAAGATCAACTTCTGCTTGGTTGAGTAATTCAGTACACTCAAGCATGAATTCTTTTACATCTTCTTCGATAGCATCTAATTTTTTTGAACCCATATAAAGTGCCCAGGTAATTTAATTCATGTTTTTAAAAATCAATTTTAAAGTTAAGATTGTTAAACGCACTCAGTGATTAATGCTTTATCGTTTTCTTGAAATAAGGACTTTAATGTTATTTTGCTTTTTGTAATTTTGCTTTTACGATTATGAGACGAGAAAATCATGAGCAATAGCAACGATACCGCCATACAAGAATTCATTTCTGAAGGTAATGAAATATTTCAACGTGTTTTTGATAGCTTACAGGCACTCGAAAAAGGATCAAAAGATCCTGAACTTTTAAGTTCACTATACAGAGATATGCATACATTAAAAGGAACGGCGCAACTTTTTGGATTTCAAAATATCGCTAAATTGGCACATGTTTTAGAAGCAAGTCTTGATCCTATTCGTAAAAATAATTTATCCATTAGCCCACGTCTCCATGAATGCTGTTTTGCTTCTCTCTATTTATTTGGAAAGCTGTTGACCAATGTTCAAAATACAAAATCAGATCATGGGTTTACTGATGAAATTTTACGCATGACCACTTTACTCATTGATGCGGCCACTCATCAATTTGAGGGAGAAATTACGATAGAAAATGAATCTTTTACTGGAAGTGAGCGAAAGATTGATTTTGAGAAGCTTAAACCCACTGCTGAAGTGGAATTAAAATCAGAACCCCGTAAGTTAAAAACTGTACCTGAAGCCAATGTTATCAATTTGAAAAATGATTTATTGTCCGCAGCTTCTGTTGCTCCTGTCATTGCTGCTGAATCTGCTCCCGTGCAAGAAGTATTGAGCTTAAATGCTCCAGAGGCGACCATTAGAGTTCAAGTGGGATTACTTGATAATTTAATGAATATTATAGGCGAGCTTGTTCTCGTAAGAAATCAAGTTTTACAATTTAAAAATAAACATGAAGATGCTGAATTATTAGGGCTTAGCAAAAATTTGGACGTAGTTACAACGCAATTGCAAACAGAAGTGATGAAAACACGGATGCAGCCAATATCAAATGTTGTATCAAAATTTCAAAGAGTAGTCAGGGACCTTGCGAAAGAACTAAACAAACAAATTGACCTCACGCTTGAAGGTGCGGAAACAGAATTAGATAAAACAATTTTAGAAGCGATTAAAGATCCCATGACTCATTTAGTTCGAAACTCTTGTGATCATGGAATAGAAACACCTGCCCAGCGAAAAAGTGCAGGCAAACCAGAAAATGGGCATTTATTAATCAGGGCCTTTCATGAAGGTGGGTACGTCATTGTTGAAATCTCTGATGACGGTAAGGGACTAGACCCCAAAAAATTGATCGCAAAGGCCATTGAAAAAAATTTAATCTCCACGGAACAATCTCTCAGCATGCAAGATAAAGAAGTTTATAACCTTATTTTTATGCCAGGATTTTCTACTGCTCAAAACGTGACTTCTGTTTCTGGGCGCGGTGTAGGAATGGATGTTGTTAAAACGAATATTGAAAAAATTGGTGGAACCATCGATTTAAATAGTACTTTGGGCAAAGGAATGACCGTTGGAATAAAGATTCCTTTGACGCTTGCGATTGTGCCTGCCCTCTTAATAAAAACTAATGGCGAAAATTATGCTATTCCCCAAGTTAAATTAGTTGAATTAGTAAGAGTGGAAATAGATAATCATCAAAGCTCCATCGAATATTTGCATGGTAAACCTATGCTCAGGTTGCGTGGTGATTTAGTTGCACTAATTGATTTGCGAGAATTAACCAATAAAAATTTTTCTCAATCAAAATATGAAGATACCAACATTGTAATCTTAAATGCAGGAGGAGAGATTTTAGGATTAATCGTCGATGAAATATCTGACACCGCAGATATTGTGGTCAAACCTCTTTCGGCTTTTTTAAAATATTTAACTTTATTTTCGGGTGCTACCATTTTGGGCGATGGAACTGTGGCGATTATTTTAGATGTGATAGGAATGGCCATGGCCGCCAATATTAACACACAACGAACAAAAGAAATTGATCCAAGTCTTTCGTTAGCAGACGGAGCCGTAAAAAAATCGTTTGATGCTCAAGAATTTCTCCTCATTGATGTGGGAACTAATGTAACTCACGCCATCCCTCTATGCTTAGTTCAAAGACTCGAAGAATTTTCATTAAAGCAACTTGAATTTTCTGGAAAGCAAAAAGTGGTTCGCTATCGTGACCAGTTACTTCCCATTTTAGATCTTTGTGAGTTGCTAAATTATTCAAAGCCAGAAAATTCTAAAGAACAACCAAAAGAAGTGGAATCCATTGTTGTTGTACAAAGATCAGGAAAATTTTTTGGTATAAAAGTTACCGAAATTTTAGATATTATCACAGCTGATTGCGATATCGATGACACAGTTTGTGATCGAGTGGGAATTTTAGGAAACATTGTTCATGATCAAACCGTCATTGTCATTGTTGATATTCTAAGCCTATTAGAATTGAAACAGCATGGAACCAATGGACTAAAAAAAAATCAAACCTCACAGGTACAATCAACTCAGTTGAGTTCGAAAAATAATATTGAGCGAATTAAAAGCATGAGTGTTGATATGAAAAGCAAAAAGGTACGAGTCCTTTATGCTGAAGATGTTGCTTTCTTTCGTAAGCATGTAATGAAAGTATTAAATGGTGCAGGATTTGAAGTAACTGTCTTTGAAAATGGAGCAAAGGCCTTGGCAGCTTTAGATAAATCCTACGACAATCAATTTAATTTGATTTTATCGGATATAGAAATGCCTGAAATGGATGGTCTAGAATTTGCCAAGCAAGTGAGAAAACGCAATAAGTTCAATGATATCCCTATGATTGCTTTAACAACGCGTTTCAAGCAAAGTGATATTGATGCTGGAGTAAAAGCAGGTTTCACTTCTTACATGGAAAAATTAGACCCAGAAAAATTACTTAAACAAGTGGCCGAAATTATGAATTTGAACTTGGAAGATATTAGGAGAGCTGAAGCATGAGTAAAGATAATCTTCGAAGTCAGTACTCAACTTTTATCATGGCGGATAATTTATATGGAATTGATGTGATGCAAGTTCAAGAAATTACCAAAGCTCTACCCATGACCAGGGTTCCTTTGGCACCTAAATATGTTAAAGGCCTAATTAATTTACGCGGACAAATATCAACCGCCATTTGCTTGAAAGAACTTTTTCAAATTGAAAGTAAACGCAATGATGAAGTGATGAATGTTGTTTGTCGTCTTAATGATATTTTAGTTTCATTTTTAGTGGATAAAATTGGTGATGTGCTAGAATTAGAAGAAAAAGACTTTGAGCACGTACCAGATACGGTGCCAAGAAGTATCAAACAATTTGTGAAGGGTGTTTACAAAATTCCTGGCAAGTTGCTTACCGTGATCGATACTGAAAAAATTGCTCAAAGAATACAAGAGGAATCAAAACAAGCTACGATGAATTCCAACGCATAAATTGAAAATATAAACTAGTAACATCATTAATAATTAATACACGAGGAGAAGTTCATGCAATTAGAAAATGAAGACTTGACAGGTTTTATGACGGCGATTGATCGCGGGCAAGCAATCATTGAGTTTAAGCCTGATGGCACGATTGTCCAGGCAAATGAAAATTTTTGTGTTGCTATGGGATACGATATTAAAGAGATTCAAGGCAAACATCATCAAATATTTGTTGAAAAAGAATATAGTGAATCAAGCGATTATAAAAAACTTTGGGAACGATTAAATAAGGGCGAAACAAAAACGGGAGTTTTTAAAAGAATAAGTAAAGATAAGAAGGACATTTGGATTCAAGCTACTTATTTTCCAATTATGGATGCAAGCAATAAAGTTACGAAAGTCATTAAAATTGCGATTGATATTACCGCAGACAAAGAAACGAGCCTAAAGCAAGAATTTGAAGTCTCTCGCATTCAGTCTATGATGGAGCAAATGCCCACTAATGTTATGATGTCAGATACAAATTTTAATATTACTTATATGAATCCTAAGAGTAGAGAGACACTAAAAAAAGTGGAGAAGCTGCTTCCAGTTTCTGCAGATAGAGTAACTGGTTCTTCAATTGATATTTTTCATAAAGTCCCAGCGATGCAAAGAAAAATATTATCCGATCCAAGCAATCTTCCTCACCGTGCAAAAATAAAACTTGGGCCAGAATTTTTAGATTTATTAGTATCCCCTATTTATGATTTTAAAAAAAATTATATTGGGGCGATGTTAACCTGGGATATTATTACGACAAAAGTGCAACTGGGTGATTCGTTAGAGCAAACTTCGCAACAGCTGGGAGCCGCAGCAGAAGAATTATCGGCAGTGGCCACTCAGATGACTAAAAATGCAAGCTTAACTTCAGATAAATCTAATGCCGCCGCAGCAAATTCAGAAGAAGTATCTAAAGGAGTTCGCTCAGTTGCTACAAACACAGAGGAGATGGTTGCTTCTATTAAAGAAATTTCTAGATCATCTTCTGAAGCTGCGTCCATTTCCAAAGATGCCATGAAAAAAGCAAGCGATACAAATAAGACTATCGGTCACCTTGGCGAAGCAAGCGTGGAAATAGGAAACGTGATTAAAGTTATTAGTTCTATTGCTCAACAAACAAATCTCTTAGCTCTAAATGCCACCATCGAAGCAGCTAGAGCGGGCGATGCAGGTAGAGGATTTGCTGTTGTTGCCAACGAAGTAAAAGAGCTTGCGAAGCAAACAGCAAAAGCTACCGAAGAAATAACGAATAAAATTGGAGCTATTCAAGAATCCTCTAAAGATGCTGTCGGTGCGATTGGAGGAATTTCCAAAGTAATTGAACAGATTAACGGAATTTCTTTAACGATCGCCGCTGCGGTAGAAGAACAAACTGCTACGACCAATGAAGTAAGTCGCGTTATGCAAGAATCAAGTAGTGCTGTCGACGGCATTACAAATTTGGTAAAAACAGTTTCTTCAGCTGCGGTAGAGAGTTCATCTGGAGCAAGTCAAACGTTGGAAGCAGCAAAAAGTTTATCTCAGCTTGCTTCTCAGTTGAAAGAGTTAGTAAAACGACTTGAAATTTGATGAAAGTCTTAATTGTTGATGATTCAGTAGTGATGCGATCTCAAATAAAATCTTCTCTAGACGGGGTAGATTTTATTGAGGTCGTAGGCGCAGCTAATAACGGAAAAATAGCTCTTCAGCGCTTAGAGCAAATTACTGTGGAGGCGGTGATACTGGATATGGAGATGCCAGAGCTTAACGGAATCGAAACAATTAAAGCGATTAGGAAGGCGAAGTATCCTGTTCGCATCTTAGTTTTTTCCGCACTTACTACATCTGGATCCATGGCAACATTAGATGCGTTATCGGCAGGAGCAGATGACTTCATCGCCAAGCCTAGTGGCCCTGGAATGAGTCTTGAAAATGCGGTGGAAAAAATAAGAGAACAAATTGTTCCAAAGTTGAATCAATTTTTAAACGAAAAAGAAAAGCTTTCCTTGAAACAAAAAGTAGAATCTCCTGAAGGCAGTTTTTCAGAACAGACGTTTGCTAAAAAAGATTTATCCAACTTTATCCCGTCTTTGATTGTCATCGGATCATCAACTGGTGGACCTCCTGCCATAGAGAAAGTTTTATCCGATTTACCCAAAACACTACGAGTTCCAATCTTAATTGCTCAGCATATGCCTCCCGTTTTTACTGCTTCTTTTGCTAAAAGATTAGGGCAGATTACAGGTATTGAATGTGAAGAAGGAAGAGATGGAGAAATATTAAATAATAACAAAATTTATATTGCTCCTGGTGATTTTCATATGTCTTTAGTCAAAGTTAGTAATCAAGTTCAAATCAAACTCGATAAAACTCCGCACCGAAATTCTGTTAGACCAGCAGTAGATCCTCTTTTTGAAACGGCGGCCAATCTTTACGGCCCTAAAACCTTAGCGATTGTGCTGACCGGTATGGGCGAAGATGGATTAGTAGGCGCTCGGGCCATAAAAAGTGAAAATGGAGCAGTCGCCATTCAGAATAAAGAGAGCTGTGTCGTTTTTGGAATGCCTGGAGCGATAAACGCCGCCCAATTGCAAGATGCAGAAGGTGATTTAACGTTTATTAATCATCTTGTTAAGCGGGTCACCTCATGAGGAAATTTTTATGACAATGTTGTTTGGGGAGTATTTAGTTGAAAAGGGGCACCTATCAAAAAGCGCATTGCTAGCTGCTTTAGTGATGCAAATTAAGTCAATTCCATCGATAGTAGAAGTCCTTTTTGATAAGGGTTTAATGGATCATGAAAGTTTGCTAAAAATTTTAGTGCAACAGCACCATAGCAAGTCAGGTTTTGTGGAAGCGGCAAAACATCTAAAATTATGGACCAAAGAAATTCATGATCAAGTAGATAAACATATCGTGCAAATTAAAATTCCTTTAGGTGAAATATTGGTAAAATCAGGAATCGTTTCCCTGGATATTATTGCAGATTCTTTAGATTATTTTCTAACTGAAACAAAATTTGCTCCGGATGCGTTACATAAGCAAATCAACGCTGCTCCCCCTGTGGTAGCTGTCGTGTCTGGATCATCAGCTGCGAAAGATTTAAACACTTATTTTGAACAGTTTAGTTTAGATTCTTATCTAGAATTAAAAACTCTTCTAACTTTATCTCATCACAAACCTTTGTCCCCTTCAATTATTAGTAAAGTTTTTGATTCACTTCAACTTTACAAAGGAACGACTAGGTTTGTTGGCCTGCCGAAATCGGAGTTAGTCATTGGCCATATGCTTAAAGGATTAGAAAAGTTAATCGGCGAAGATCTTTCTATGTTTGCTTTAGAAAAAATGAACATCATCGAAGATTATGAACTAAAAGCATTAGATATATTATGGCAAATTCGAGAAGAATTAGAAAATCAAAAAGAAGAAGATTCCATTATACAAGAATTTAATCTTGCCGCTTTGCTCGAAAAGTTAGGGCAAGGAGTAAAGTTATGATAAAAATTTTAAGCGTTGACGATTCTGAAGCTGTATTTGCCTATGTTAAATGTTGTTTCAATGATGATCAGTACTTTTTAACTCACGCCATATGTGGTATGGATGCGCTTGATTTACTAAAAAAAGATTTAATGGGATTTGATATAATTCTACTCGATTGGGAAATGCCTCAAATGAATGGACCAGAGGTATTGATAGAGATGAAAAAGTTAGGTGTAACGACTCCCATCATTATGGTGACCACCAGAAATAAAGAAAACGATATCAAGTTGATTCTGGAAAGTGGTGCCGCTGAGTATATTATGAAACCTTTTACGGCCGATATTATCCAACAAAAAATTCTACAGTTAATACAAATTGAAACTTGAGCATAATTATGAATATAACACCACAGGAGTTAAAATATTTTGCGGATTATATTGAATCACAGTTAGGTATTGTGTACGCACCAGAAAATTACTATCAACTAGAAACAAGATTGAAAAATATTGCCGATTTTTTAAGTTTACCTGATGCCAATGCTGTCTATAAGAAGGCCATTACTAAAGGGATTAATGGGACATTTAAGCAGTTTTTATTAGATACATCCACGAATAATGAAACATCTTTTTTTCGCGACTTTAAAGTATTTCAAATTGTTGAAGAAAAAATACTTCCCAGTCTTCAGGTATCATTTCCCAACAGTTTTAATTATCGAATTTGGTGCTGCGCTGCAAGTTTTGGACAAGAACCCTATTCACTCGCTATGTTAGTTCATGAGTTTTTAGAAAAAAATCCAAAACATCCGCCCATCGAAATTATTGCCACTGATATTGCTGAACATGCTTTAAAAAGATGCCATGAAGGTGTTTATTCTCATCTGGAAGTACAAAGAGGATTGTCGTCTGTAAGACTCTTAAAATATTTTACAAAAAATGATAGCGACCACTGGGTACTCAAGCCTGAAGTTAAAAATAGGGTGAAATTTCAAACGCAAAATTTGCTCGAACCATTTGCAGGAATGGGAATTTTCCATCTTATCTTTTGTCGTTATGTTCTTATTTATCAAGATAATGAAAGACGAAAGCAAATCATTAAACGCTTAGAAAAATGTTTAAGGCCAAATGGTTATTTTATTTTAGGTGCTAGTGAAAGTGCTTTGGGAGTTTCAGAAACATTGTTGCATGTGGCAGAATCCAACGTTGTTTTTTATCAAAGAAATTAGAAAATGAGAGATTAAATTTTTACAATCGATGATTCTGGAGAATATTTTTCTTCCTTATATTCTCGTAAGGCACTGAGCTTCTCTAACGTGACCGTAAATCTTTTTACTGCATTTTTTATTGACTGGTATTCATCAGTCTCAATTATGGCAGGAAATTCTGTGGTAAGTTTATTAATTTTGCCATCCATGATAGTTAATGTATTACCAAAATCATGTTTATAAGTCCCAATGAGGGCCTTAACGGCTTCAAATTGTTTCACAGCAATGACCTGTTTTCTAAGTTGAGCAACTCTCATAAGCGCAAAAATATTCGCCAAGAGCACTGCCTGAATTGAGTTTTTACTTGCGAAGGCATCCGCTCCATAAAAGAGACATTCAACTAATTGATCTTGTGAATCTTTTGAAGACAAGACTAGTATGGGAATTACTGAGAGCTCATTTTGCTCTCTAATTTTTTTTATTAATTCTAGACCAGACATTTTAGGCATCTCAAGATCAGTAATAATAATGTCGGGATGTTCTTGAAATATTACATCAATCGCCTCTTCAGAGCATTGAAAACATTTTACTTTGCAATCGAAATTACTGAGTATGGCCTTAATACCCATTGAAAAGGATCGGCTATCATCAATGATGTAAATGTTGAGATTGCGTATTAATTCTATGTTGGAAATGGGAGGAATCATTAATAATATCTTAATTGAAATATCTAAAAATGAAATACTAAAAAAATGCCTCTCTTCTCATTGGCCCAGCTTTCACTTCCGATTCAAATTGTTGAATCGGATCCCTTCTTGCAAACCAAACCTACATCATCATAGGTTAAATATTGATGTGCTCAAAACAGACTTATGTGATACTGAATTTTCGATTTCTGGACACTTTTTTTATAACTCCACTACCATTACAATTTTATCCTCTGAGCAGGCCATTACTTTAATGAGAAGGAAATTAAAATATGTTCATCAAGAAAAAATGGTTGAAATTTCTAACGCATCCTGATTTTAGATTATTTGGCGACGCACTACCATTTTCAAATTTTTTAATTTTTTTGAAAATTCGTTACGGCCTTATCCACCCTTCTTGATTACCTTTTCTATTTTTTATTGCATTCCAAGCTATTAAAAAATTGTCGTTCCTGCTGCTTTTATACCAAGCTGTTTAACTTTCTTTCTGTGCTAGAAATTTTTTTAGCAGTATAATAATTTTCTAAACAAATTTTCAAACAAATTTTTTCAAACGAGCAGTTTATGAAAACCCATCATCAAATGAATCAATACTTAGAAGAATTGAATCAACACCTATTTGCGTTAGGAGAAAGTGAGAGAGGAAAGATTATCACTCATTTAAAAGAAAATATCCTAAATGTATTAACACTCAACCCAACCCTAACGGCGAAGGATCTTCTCCATTCGCTTGGAAGTGCCAAGCAACTCTCCAATGCGTATTTAATTTCAAAAGGCCTGGCACCTGCCAAAATGACTGAGGGGAGAAGTACTCTAAAAATTTTTACAATATTCTTACTTACCTGTATTTCGCTCATCATTTTAGGTGTTAGTTTTTTAATTCATAAATTTTCTCCTTTTATCAACCTTGATTCTCAAAAAGGAAAAGTTTCATTTTTTGGTGATTCTCTCATTTTTACTTCCCCCCCTAATGCAAATAACTTAGGACAAGCAACGTCTCAGTCTACTCAATTTAATGGTGAGCAATTACTTGATTTAAATTCAATAGACAGTGTCCTCATTCAATTTGATTCCGGACACTTTTCTGTTTCCCAAAGCGACACTTCAAAAATTACATGGAAATGTGAATTGAAAAATGAGACCGACTCAGCTAATACAATTCCTACCATCACCAAGGAAATAAAAAGTTTTCACCTCGACTTCAATGAGATTGCAGGAACTATCTGCCAACTGCAAATTCCACGAGGATTGCATTTTTCACTCACCGGAAATAGTGGTTCGGTAACTTTAAGTAAGATTCAATTTCATGCCTATGTTGAGATGGAGAATGGAGAAGTTGAGTGGGAGAACGATCCCAATAGAGATTACAAATTTTTGCTAAACATCACCAACGGACAAATTGATCAGTTTGAATCAAGTGATAAAGCCGATTCTTACAAAGTAGAAATTAAACTTGAAAATGGATCCATCATTCACAAATGACCAGATATTATTATTTTTTTGTAACTACCTAGGTCCCTCGTAAATTTCGCCACTCTACGGACTCCTTTTTCTGCGGCTTGCCAGGAGCAAGCCTCGAAACGTCGTCCTAGTCGTGACGAAATTTCCAGAGGGCCTTAGGCAGTTACAAAACCACGTAGGTAGATACATTTTTTTATTTTCAGCTCGATGTAAATCCATTACAGTTCGCAAGTATTTTTCAAAATACCTACTTTTCTCAAAGGATTAATGTATGAAAAATCTTGTGTTATCGTCTCTATTTCTATTCTTCTCCTTCCTTGCTCTGTAATCAAATTCGTTTGCCCAGCAAGAAGTGGCCGGCCCACCTCAGTATTTTAAACCTGAAAATGATGACTCAAAAGACTTTGGCGTAATTGGGCAAGCAGATATTGGAGTTCTCTATTCTCAAAATGGTGCAAAAAAAATTTCCTATATTAAGCCGGGAATAACAGCAAACACCTTGTTTCTCTTAAGAAAGTCTCCTCTTGCCTTTGGAGCTAAAATTGAATTGGGTGCCTCCACAACTGCTTTTGGACCTGAAGCAGCTCAGACTGCATTTTCAGAATACATGGTTGATGGTGCGCTACAATTTGGTGTTGCCTCACAAGATAAAGACGGAGAAGGAAATCCAGAAGTCATGGCCCTTACATGTAACATAGGTATCGCTCAGTCTTCTGTTTCAACTAATTCGCCAAATGGTGGAGAGCAGAAGATTGATCCTGATGGGTCAGCAGTAAAAATTGGTTTTGATTATTACTTCATTTTTAAAGGCCTAAATGCAAAAATTTATTTAGATCGCGTCTTTAATGAAACAAAAAGATCTAGCTGGGGATTGAACGTATTCGTTCCAGTTGCGAAAATTACAAAAAATGGAAATATAAAAGTAGAATTCACGACAACCGTTAATCAGATTACGACAGCTCTTGGAACTCAAGGTAATATTTCCTTTAATCCCATGATTAATTTTGCAGATACTTTTCGCATCGGGCCAAGCATAAATTACATTCAGATGAGTTTAAATAATGCTGCTAACCGCACGGAAGGTACTTGTTATGGTGTTCGATTTACGGCCGACTTAACTAAGTCTAGGTAATTATAAATTTTTTGATCGAGTAGGTGGCCGTAATTGCTCAAATAACTGCGGCCACTTTCAACCCATTGCTTTATTTTTAAAATCGTGTAGAATGGAATTATCCTGTTTTGTATTTTAAGTCAGATTTCAAACCTCTTACCAAAAATCCCTAACAATTACTTTTTTGTTGCTCTCAATTATGAGAGTCACTATGCATCGGAGAATAGCTATGAGTACTAAAATTTACGTCGGAAATTTAGGTTACAATGTTGAAAGTGAAGCATTGGCCGAAAAATTCGCACAGTTTGGCACTGTTCAATCTGCCAAAATCATTATGGACCGCGATACAAATCGAAGCAAAGGCTTTGGATTTGTAGAGATGTCTACAAGCAGTGAAGCTTCTTCAGCAATTACTGGCCTAAATGGCGCAGAATTTGGCGGAAGAAAGTTGAATGTCACGGAAGCAAAGCCGATGGCACCACGAACTAATAGTCGTTACTAATTGACTTTCGTTAGTTGATAAGCTGCCAGGGAGAGGTTTCTGCGAAGAAATCTCTCCCTTTTTTTTTACATGATAATGTCTTCAAAAAAAGCTCCAATTTCCTGAGTTGGATGCCTAATAAGAATTTCTAAAATCCACAAATTTTTTTCTGGCACCGAATCTACCTCACTCAAACTTCCTTTAAAGTGAATGGCATGGGGAAAATCGCTCAGCCTATGACCGGCCATTTTTAAATTGAGCTGGTATCCAAGTTCCTGCGATTTTTTTTCTGCAAATTGATAGAGATTTGCCCCAGATGATGGGTTTACTTTCCACTCATCAACGACCAATTGAAATACAGATCTAGAGACGAGTATAATTTTTTTATATTCTTCGACGCTTGCACTTAAGGAATTATTGTTATTGAAAATAAATGTCTCTCCGTAGTCTCCTTCGTGTCCGTCGAAGACTGGCCCAATATCTAAAAAATAAATGTCGTTAGATTTAAGCTTAATGGAATGATCAGAAATTTCCCTGAAACTTTTTGTGGTATTTTTTCCAAATCGAAACTTATTGGGATGCCACTTTTTATCTGATCCAAGTTTAGTTAAAGTAGAATCGATTAGCTCATGACCATCATTTTCAGACATGCCCTCCTCGAGGGAATCAGAAATCATCTGGACTGCCTTGATAGTTAACTCTCTAGCTTTCAAATATTTTGATAAATTAAATTCTTGCCCAACATCGTGAATTTTTTGCATGTAAAAACTTCCCATTGAAAATTTATCGTACGAAAAAATTACTCTAGTATTGAGTTTTTTCTTCTTATTGTCTACGTTACGCTCGGTCTCAAAAACTGTATGACTCGACTACCAAAAGGCAAAAAATGAAAATCTTTTTAATTAAAATCTGTAGTGCCTTATTTTTTATTTTACTCATTGTTACGTTGACTAATTTTTCTTATGCCAATAATTCCCGTCATCGAGTAGAGGCTTCCCTTACTCAATCTGAAATCTCTACGGAAGAAATTTTGTATGCAAAAGAAGAAACATCAACTCAAGTTCGCGCAAGAAAAACATTTGAAGTGCTTGTTAATCATGGCTACGACTACCGAGAAGTTGCCAATCAGTTGACGATCGGAACCTTTCTCGATGGACAAAATATTTTAGGTATCAAAGTAGGACAACAAGCATCCACAGAGTTTGGTAAAAGACAATTTGCGATGGGCGTTCAACTAAGGCACTTCATCGGTAACACTTTTTACGCAACGCCAGAAATTTATTATCTCAATTTCTATGATAATCACGAATCCCAATCTGCGACGAGAAGCGACGATCAATTACGATCTCTCGGATTGGGCCTTCGTTTTGGTAATCAGTGGCAGTGGAATAATTTTACCATTGGATGTGATTGGCTAGGAGCTGGATTTAATGCCATCAATTTTAAAAATCAACTCTCTAAGAGTGATACGGAAAAATTATCCTATACCATCTTAAACGCTTATGTTGGTTTCAGTTATTAATCAATTTTTTAACAGTTTCATTAATAAATTCATTAATAGATTCTAGATAGATCTACGGTATATTTTCCAGGTCCATAATTGGACCTTCTTGCGTCATAGATTTTCTTATACTCAGCGTTTCCATTGTGAAACGAAGAAAAGGGAACAATCGCTATTCCACCGCGCGGCGTAAACTCGCCTATCACTTCTAAATATTTTGGTGCCAGCAGTTTGGTTAAGTCATTGGCCATTTTTTGAATGCAGTCCTCGTGAAAATCTCCGTGATTGCGAAAGCTAAAGAGATACAACTTTAAAGCTTTGGATTCCACCATTTTCTTATCAGCAATATAATTAATAAATATTTTAGCAAAATCAGGCTGTCCGGTGATCGGACAAAGAGAAGTAAATTCCGTACACAAAAGTGAAATCCATTGGTCACTGCCTGCATTTTTGTTAGGAAATGATTCCAATAAAGTTGGGTCGTAATCTACTTTATAATCTGTATCTTTACTTCCTAGTTTTTTTACGCCTTTTAATTCGCCCTTATTTCTACCTACGCTCATGACAGTCTCCTTAAATTAACTCTATTATATTCATCTTCCCAAGATTAGTCGAACAAAGGAAATGATTATGTTTGAAAAAATAGTTAATCAAAATTTAAAATCAAAAAATCTTATGCTTTCTCCCTTAACCGATGAAGATATCTCCCTTATTGCCGAAGCGCTTTTTCATCCAGAAACTTTTTTTGTTAAAGAACGAGGTTATTCAACTAAGGAACTTGTGCGAAAGCAAATCAAGGAAAGACTCGATCAACAGAAAAGTGGCCTCTCATTAACGCTGGTGGCGAGAGTAATGGAAAATAACGAAATTTGCGCCATGAGTTCGTACTTGTTTCCCTCACCATCCCACCACAAAGTGGAAATTGGATTTACCTGGGTAGCTGAAAAATTCAAACGATCATTTGTTAACACGGAAATGAAATGGCTGATGCTAAACGCCGCATTTGAGAATCCTACTCTTAAGCGTGTGGAATTTTGCGTCGATCCCGCAAACTCACTCTCTTTGCGGGCGATGCGACGCTTAGGTTGTGTTTACGAGGGCACCCTTCGAAACTTTCGCTTCAATTCTGAATCGGACCCAGGTGACAGATGTATTTTTAGTATCATAAGTAGCGACTGGCCAAAGCTTGAGGAAAAACTGAAATCTAAGATTTTCAGTGATCACAAGCAACCACCCTCACCAAGACCACCCTTTATTGGAAACTATCAAGATTTTACTCAAGCGGATCATTCTCACTATCCCGGAAGTGAAGAGCTACTAAGCATTGGCTCTGCCGTTGGCAAAGAATTAGGTTTAAAAAATTTAGGCGTTCATATTGAGTTACTGCCCCCAGGAAGAAGAACCTCGTGGCCTCACGCCGAAAGCGAAGAAGAGGAATTTGCCTTTGTCTTGCAGGGAACCCCCCAAGTCTGGATCGATGGCCATTTGTATGACCTTTTTCCCGGAGACTTTGTGGCATTTCCGGCAGGCACAGGCGTCGCTCATACATTTCTCAATAATCATCAGAAACAGGCATTGATTTTGGTGGGAGGAGAAAAAAAACCGAAAACTAATAAAGTATTTTATCCACAGCACCCTCAACGGAATCAAGAAATGCTGGAGAAAGGTTGCTTATGGGAAAATCCCCCAAGGACTACTTTCATTGGTGGACATGATGGAAGACCTAACTCAAATTAAAATATCAAATGGGAACATTTTTCCTTCTACTTTTGTTGTTTTTTTTTGTTAATATTAAGTAACGTGGGTTTAATTTTATTAAGAGCAAAAAAGTATGGCATCTAGAATTCTTGTCGTTGATGATGAAATTGATATTCAAAATATTTTAGTAGAATTTATTTCTGTTAAATTTGATGTCATTATTGATAGCGTAAATTCCGGAAAAGAGGCACTGGATAAAATCAAAAAGAAAAAATACAACTTACTCATCACTGACATTCGAATGAGTGATGTTGACGGGATTACATTGATTACGACTCTTAAAAAAAACACGCCTGAGATGGCCGAAAATCAACCCGATAATATTTGGATCATGTCTGGCCATATAACTAGTGAACAATGCGAAGTGCTCACTAACGCCAATTGTATTGCCATGCAAAAGCCACTGGACTTAAAACAATTAGAAGAAAATTTAGATGATTTATTCCCCCGCAAGAAAAGTAAAAAATAATTTTCACTTTTTTTGAGCATGCATAATAGTCGCAAAATTAAAGATCCATGCTTAGACTGCTACTTGCATAAAGACCGGTGCATATGCCAAGAAATTCCTTCTCTAGCATTGCGGACAAAAATTTCCCTTGTTATCCACGCTAAAGAAGTAGTCAAATCCACCAATACTGGAAGGCTTGCCATAAAATCTCTTATCAATAGTGAAATGATTATTCGAGGAGAAAGTAGAACACCTCTTGATCTAAGCAAGATCATTGACCCCAATTATCAAACATACCTTTTATTTCCCACAGAAAATGCCTTAGAACTAAATCACGAATTGGTGGCGAGCGGCCTTAAACCTTTCCATCTTATTGTTCCAGATGGTAGTTGGAGGCAATCAAAAAAAATTCACACTCGGCACCCAGAACTAAATACTATCCCCCGCTTGAAACTTTCTTCTTTCACGCAAGAAAATAATTTCTTGAGAAATCCCCCCAATCCGTCTGCCATGGGAACACTTCAGGCGATTGCTTACGCCCTGGGATTGATAGAGGGAGAAAATGTAAAATCCTCGCTCCTACAGGTTTACAAAAGAAAATGGGAAGAAAGTTTTAGAGGTGGAGGAAAAAGCAGCTAGAACTCAAGGTCGTTTTTCATGCATGTAGGTCGACATTTAAGGCCATTTAAGGGAAAGTTGGATTGACAAAATTTAAGAGGCACCTAATACCATTTCCGTTTAAGTCAGAGGTTTCTCATATGGCCGGTTCTAGTTTTTTTGCATTGCTTGATGATATCGCCTCCATCATGGACGATGTCGCCATTTTATCTAAATTATCAGCACAAAAAACTAGTGCCGTACTTGGAGATGACCTTGCCCTCAACTCCCAGCAGTTAATTGGTTTATCCGCCAAGAGAGAATTACCTGTTGTTTTCGCTGTGGCGAAAGGCTCTTTGATTAATAAAATAATTATTGTTCCTTGTGCTTTATTAATTAGTTTTTTTTCACCAGGCCTCATTTCTCCCTTACTCATGCTGGGTGGCCTGTATCTTTGTTATGAAGGTGTTGAGAAAATTCTTCACACTTTATTTGAAAAGAAAAATAAGGCGACTAAAAAACCATCTAAAAATTTAGATCCTTTAATCAATTCAAAAATAGATTTAGTCCAACTTGAAAAAGATAAAATCAAAGGGGCCATTCGAACCGACTTTATCTTATCAGCGGAAATTATTGTCATATCCCTAGGGATCACAGCTGCTTCCCCTCTACTAACTCAATGCTTTGTATTGGCCAGCATTTCTTTACTAATGACCGTTGGAGTTTATGGATTAGTAGCGGTGATCATAAAACTTGATGATCTTGGGCTGCACTTACTACCAAGACCTAAGTTGGCATGGTTGGGGAATTTTTTTCTTTCCTTTGCACCCAAGTTAATGAAGTTTTTATCTGGCGCAGGAACTCTCGCTATGTTTTTAGTTGGAGGAGGCATTTTAGTCCATGGAATTTTACCAATACATCATTTTTTAGATCAGATGCAATTATCAAATCGTTTTCTAAAACTTATCGTAACAAGTGCGGGCGAAGGATTAATCGGAATCATTTTTGGTTTACTAGCTTTTTTGTTAGTAAAAGTCGTTTCAAAAATGAAGAAAAAAATGAGAAACATTACTTGATCACTTTGCTCCCATTCGCTTTTTTTTCCTCTCATCGAAGAATTTTTTAATTGCTGTTAATATTTAACCATGAATAAGTCTTATTCCATTTTAATGATTTTTTTTATTTTTTCTCAAGCCCATGCATTGCAAATTCAACCAATCGTTGGTTTTGAGAAAGTTCAAAAATCCACTCCGACACCACACTCTAAATCTCGTTTAATTTATGGAGCGAGGTTATACCAAGCCTAGAAAATAATCTTCATCTAGGAAGGCGAGGTTGAAACGCCAAGACGTGCTCCTGCACTTCGCAGGCGGTGATACCGATGCCTGACAACGATGAAGGTTGTTTTCTAGGTTTGGTATTACTTATTGGCCCAAAGGCCCTGAGCCTAGAGACAGAATTTACTACGGGAAAAGATTCAGTAAATTTTTCCGAACAAAATTTGTCGATCAAGGAAACGGTTTACAATGGAATGCTCGGCCTTCGATCTAGTTTTAGTCTTTTAGTGCTTGATTTTCATATACGTGCCGGAGGCCACATCCGCAAACGTGAATTGGAAACGACAACCAATGGAGTGGCGGTAAAAGAGACACCTTCATCTTATGTTTCCCCGTATGCAGGTGGCGGAGTAAGTATAGGAATGGGGCCACTTCAAGGTAATGCTGGAGTGACTGCGATTTTTATTGGTAGGCCCAATAGTAGTGATATTGAGTACCAATACACTTTGGGTTTAGGCCTAGGGTTTTAGTCATTCCTTTGTGATCCATTTTCCTCTGACTACTCGATTGCTATTAACTTGCCTTAGTGAATTTTCTTCTTTAATTTGTTAATAGGATTTTCAGTAAAAACGTTGATCAATCTAATGAAAACGACCACATTTATTCTAAGTTTCATTATTGTATCGATACTTCAATTACAACTTCATACCCTATTTGGGCATGAAAAATCTGAAAACGGCGATGAGCAAAATCCAAGATCTATTACGTTTTCTCATAGTACTTGCTCAAGTTGTCATTATCTTGCAATTTCAAATGTAACACTTCACTCACCTCCACAGATATATTCTACTTTTGTTCATTCTTTTTCTTATAAGATATTAAATCAAGTCATCCTTTCTCTTGATTCCTCTAGCGTCTTAGTTTCTCAGTTCGCCCGCGCGCCTCCTTTTCCTGCCTAGAATTACCTATTTTTTTCTCATTCTATTTTCGTAGGTCGTATGAATCGAAATTATTTTTTGGTGAGTTTACTCATTCACGTTCTCTTATGTTTGGCATTGACTTACAAGGGAACGCCACATGAAAAACCTCAGGTTGTTCAAATTGGAGTTGAGATGAATTTTTCAAAAGAACTAACTCATTTTGAAAAAAAAACGCAACCTAAAAAAGCAAAAACAGTAAGTAATTTGAGCGCAATTGGGCCTTCACCTCAAAAAGTGGAAACGAAAAATGAATTAGAAAATGAAAATATTGATGAAAATATAAATGAGAAAGCTAGCGGGCGTGATCAATCGTTGATCTCCCAATACGCAAGCCAAGTGGCAAAATTAATTGATGAGAGAAAGTTTTATCCGCTTATGGCGAAAAAAATGAAACAAGAGGGGGAAGTCATTCTTAAAATATCGCTTGATAAGGAAGGACATATTTTAAATTTAGAAATAGAAAAGTCGTCTATTTATCCTTCGCTAAACACTGCCGCCTTGGACTGCGTAAAAAAAATAGATTTTTTTCCTCCCATACCACTTGAGCTCGGCGTCGAC
>JARXAH010000100.1 GCA_029865945.1 Bacteriovoracaceae bacterium
ACAAAAGGCCAACATAAAATGCTAGATAACTGAAATTATTTTCGTTACGATCTATATTATCAAAGTGAAGACCAAGAAACGTCGTTAAGCTTTTTTGTTTTCTTAGGTAAGCCAAAAACTGGGGCCCCAGAAAAAGAAAATGTGTTGGCCAAATTTGTGATCTATCGAGGATTTGTGATCTTTGGCCCGTTAAACCTTGGTTGTGAATAATATTTTTTAGAATGCTCATGGCACATTAAATTTATTGTGCCATGAGTGAAACTTTAATGAGTATCGTTTAAGAGTCAGAGAATTTTTCGTTATATTCCATATTGTGATAGACTTTGCGAACATCTTCGTCATTTTCAAGCACGTCCACTAATTTTAAAACTTTATCGTAAGATTCCTTCGAGTCTACACTTTTCATCGTAAGCGGTAGTCTTTCAAATCCAGATTCTTCAATTTTTATTTGTAATTCATCAAGTTTCTTTTGGATGTCTCCATAATTTTCTACCGGTGCCTTGATAGTGAGAAATCCGTCTTCCTCTTCTACATCCTCCAATCCGGCGTCAATGAGCTCCATAGTGATGTCATCAACTGATAATTTTTCTTTTTTGATCGTGAACACTGATTTATTTTCAAATACAAATTGCAAGCAACCTTCTTTACCCAATGTTCCGTACCAACGATTAAGGGCCGCTCGAATGTTGGAAATGGTTCGCGTGGGATTATTGGTGGCGGCTTCCACAAAAATGGCGACTCCATCGACACCATAGCATTCATAGTTCACGTCAAAATATTCTTCCATGCCTTCGCCGCTGGCCTTCTTTATCGCCTTGTCGATATTCTCTCTTGGTAGCAGTACCTCTTTGGCCTTCTGTAAGGAAATTTTGAGAGCAAAATTGGTATCAGGGTCAGATCCTGCCCTCTTCACTGCAATTGATATGTCTCGCAAAACTTTCGTGAAACTCGCCGATTTTTGTCGATCAAGTAGGCCTTTTTTTAGTTTTATATTATTCCATTTACGTCCCATAAATCCTCGCTATTTGAATGATGATTCTACTAAAAAGAAAATAATTTGGCCTCTCCCAATCGGAATTATTTTTTTATGCAACCAGAGTGTGACATAATCGATACCTTAGGAAAGAAAAAATATGAATACTCATGTTAAAGTAAGGCCCATGCTTCGAGGGCATTTTCATCAAGCGATGTTTTTTGTGGCACTTGGGGCGTGCCTTCCCCTCATTTTTAGATGTCACTCCTTTGAGCAGCGGCTCTCCATTATTATTTATACCGTTTGTGCTTTGTCGATGTTCGGCATTAGTTCGCTTTATCACCGGGTAACTTGGACGATGCCCCAGCGGGCGGCGTGGAAAAAATTTGATCATTCAGGGATTTTTCTTATGATTGCCGGAACCTTCACACCGGTCGCCTTGTTAGGATTGTCGACCGAGTCGGGACATACTTTGCTTTTGATGGTTTGGTCGTTTGCGGCCCTTGGAATTATTCTATCGTTTTTTTTTGTCAACCTACCCAAGATGGTCAATTCTTCCATTTACCTAGTCATGGGCTATTTAATCTTACCCTACCTTGGAGAAGTAAAAAATTCTTTAGGTACATTAAATTTATGGCTCATCATCGCCGGAGGAATTGTTTATTCAGTGGGTGCCATCGTGTATGGATTGAAACGCCCGGTCCTTAATCCTATTATCTTTAGCTACCACGAGTTGTTTCATTTGTTAGTCAATGTAGGCGCCGTTCTTCATTTTATTGTCGTTAGTTCTCTGATCTAATTTCTTTTATGCATTAATTATTTTGGTTTAGTGAAGATAAATCCCACTTGGTCATAGATCAGGTTACCTTCCAGATCTCTTTTTGTTCGTGTATAAAAACCATCAAGTGTCGCCACCGTATATCCAATCTCTTTGGCCCGTTGCCCTGTCCATGTTTCGAAGGCAGCATCAGTTAGAGACATGCCTCTTTTTCTCGCTTCATTGAAGGCCTCTAAATTATCTCCGTCTCCCCATTCTGCAACTATTCTATTGAATTCTCCTTCGAAATGTTTAGCAAGATAAGCAAAACATAATTTCCCACTAAAATGTTTAGCACGAATTATTTTACCGTCGATGGGACTAATGGATTTCGTTCCAAAACCTAATTTGAGGTCTTTCTCTATGATCACGCCAGAAATAAGAAAAGATGGTTGAGGTAGTTCATCAAATTTATCTTTCAATGGAGTTAATTTTTCAAATGTTTTTTTATCATATTCCGACATGACAAAAATGCCTTCCTCACTTTGAATGACGATATAAACTTCAAGCGATTCGTTTTTAAAGACTTTAATCGTATCAGAGGGAAGTATTTTTTGTGCTATTAAATTCGTTATATTTTGCTCCACTAAATCCTCAAATTTAGTTAATCCATAATCACATACTTCAGGTTCATTGCTACGCAAAGAAGGTGAAATGATTATAGAAAATGCCATGAGCAAGAATTTAATAAAATTTTTTTTCTTCATCATATTAATTTAAAGTTAATTTGAAATTTAAATCCACGAAAGTAGAAAAAGGAAAATATTTCTTACTAAGGCCATATTTAACATGAGTAGATTTTGAGTAGATTTTGCCTACTATCTTTGGCAATAAATCATTCAAAACCTTAAAATAGCACTTAGAAATCGCGGTGCGTAAGATAGTATTTTCTGGTTCGTTTCAATCCTGAAATCAATAGTTTGCTCTCTAGCTCATGGTTTTTATTGGAAAAATCCGAGGATAACATTCGTTTGAATTTATCCTTGAAGAATGAAAACAATACGGATGTTGCTTTGTCTTCTTATGTGTGTCTACCTCTGTAGGATCGGTTTTGCGAAGCCGAGTTTGCGAGTAAAGATGACCGACCATCGGCAAGAAACTAAGCCAACGTTTTACCCACCTTATCTTTTTGAAAATTATCGCAATGCTTTTGGGTCTATGTCGGAAGAATTTTTAAATTTGCTTAATCAACAGAACAATATTTTTGTTAAAAATTTTTTAGTATCGTCTTTTGAAATCCAAAATTCCGGAATTAAATACCTCAGGAGTGCCAAGGGGCTAACCAATAACTCCATCAATTGTACGGGACTCATTAAGCATCTTTTTTATCAGGCCTCTTTGGCCTATGGAAAGCAAGTCTTGGGTTCTAAAGATTTAATGAACCTCGCACAAGAAAATGAGAAGTTTGATTTGAAATTATTACCAAAGGAAAAAACAAGACAGACCGATTGGGAGAGGATTTTAAAAATTTCAAAATCTTTCAAGCTTCCAGTAGAAGAAAATATTAAGATTCGCGATTATTTTAAAATACAATCCCTGGCCGATTATCAAAAAGAAACAAACCTTAAAAACTTTCATCCTCAAACTGGAGACGTGCTTTCTTACTACAATAAATCCAAACGAGAAGGACACGCGGTGATCGTCATCGATCCTTTAAATTGTATCGCTATTGATTCTTCACCTTACACCTTTAAAGAAGGGGTGAAGGGAAAAATTAAGGAACTTGAAGGTGTTCAGTTTCGTTACCTTAAGTTTCCGTCCTGTAACCCAATTACTGGAGAGTGGTACTCCTGGGGGAAAAGCAGCAATAAATTTCAAGTGCTCATGAGGCATCGCTATTTCTTTGAAGATGGAAAAAATTTCTTAGCGCAAAATTAAGAATCGTAGTATTTATGAATCGATGAAAAATGAAAAAAAATATCAATATATTGTTCTTCATAAACCTTGGGGAGTTCTATCCCAATTCACTTCGGATGATCATTTGAACGCTAGGAACTTAAGTGAGTTCTCAATGCCTAAGCACATTTATCCTGCTGGCCGCCTCGATAAGGACAGCGAAGGCCTACTGCTACTCACTAACGATGGCCCTTTCATTGATCAGTATCTCAAAAACCATCCCAGAAAATACTGGGCACAAGTGGAAGGAATTCCAACCAATAGCGATCTAGATAAATTGCGAAAGGGAATTCTATTAAACGATGGGCCAACGCTTCCGTGTTGCGCAAATTTATTGATCCCCACCCATTCAATTCCTCCCAGAAATCCGCCCATTCGAGACAGAAAATCCATTCCCACGTCTTGGATAGAGTTAATTTTATATGAAGGAAAAAATAGGCAAGTAAGGCGCATGACGGCGGCAATTGGTTTTCCCACACTCAGGCTCTTGCGTGTCGGAATTGGAACGTTTGAACCCGATCTCTTTCATGATCTTAAAGTCGGGCAGTGGCGATCGATCTCTAAAGAGGACATTACAAAAAAACGCCCACAATAATTATCAATAACCCATCCAATTTCTTATCTACTCGAACCTAAATACCTGAACTTTAAAAAAACAAGAATCGTCCGATAAGATAGTAAGTACTTCAACAGAAGTATGAGACATTTTATAAGTAAAGACCTCAGGAGGTTAAGTTATGAGTGATAAAATGAAGAAGAAACTTTCAAAGAAAGAACAGAAAGCGCTGAACCATGCAAAGTTGATGGGGCAAAGACAAACCGTCATACCGGGACAGTCTCATAATACGACGCCAACGAACGTAGTGCAGATTAAACAAAATTCTGAAAAAAACAAAGCGGCCTAAATTTTTACATTGAGTTGGTTGCCGAGTGCAACCAACTCTTCAAGAACTAGTCGTGTTTTAAATAAGTATAGCCGGCCAGTGATTGTTCATAAAAATCGCAAAGCTCGACACCCTCACGCGGCCTAATTTTCCCTCTTCGCACCTGAGCATCGATAATGGATTTTACATTTTTGGCCATAGCTTCAGGAGAGTATTGAAGCGTGGAGAGAACTTGCTGGGCCGAGTGGCCACGAATAAATTCTTCTACGTAAAAATCATTAGGATCATCGTCATCGCAGTACACATGTACTTCATTGAGTCGTCCAAAGAGATTGTGGTTATCGCCCATAATATCTTGATAGGCACCCGTTAAGAAAATTCCCACATAATAAGGATTTTCACTCTGAAGCGCCTGCCCCTGAGTATCTTTGTTATTAGGGTTACTAGGGGAGTTGTTGAGAGAATGAAACCACGTGGTTTTTTTGATCCCGCTGAAGCTGATGAAATTATCAATCTTGCCGTCGCTATCACAAGTGATGTCGGCCATGCTGGCTTTAATGGTGGGCTTCTCGCAAAGACGATTGATCGGCATGATGGGAAGAATTTGTCCAATTCCCCAAGTGTCGGGAGTGGATTGAAACACAGAAAAATTACACAAGTATTGCTGAGAATAGGCCGCTGTTAAGGCCTCGGTGTCGACTGATTTTTCTTCTGTGTCTTTTTCAATTTCAATAATTTTTTTTATGGTTTGTAAAAACATCGTTTCAACTTTGGCACGTTCTTCTAAATCCAAAACGCCAAGCTTGAAGGCCGAAATGGATTCTTCCTTCACCGAAAGGGCGTCGTTATAAGTTTGCCGAATATTGTGGGCCTGCAAATCATGGAAGAGATCTCGCATGTTGGTCACAATGATATGTTCGCCCGTTTTCTTTTCTGTCGAGAAGGATTGATTTTCTAAGTAGGCAACAGATCCAAAAACATCCGTGATGATACAAGAATGATACGCCGTGATCGCGCGCCCCGATTCAGAAACTAAGTGGGGATGATTGACGTCCTCTAAGTCACAAATTTGTTTCACAATATAAACCACGTCCATGGCGTAATCTTTTAGGCCATAATTGACGGAGAGTTCTGTATTGTTGTGTCCGCCTTCATAGTTGATGCCGACTCCACCGCCCACATCAAAATATTCAAGAGGCACGCCCATCTTTGTCATTTTACAAAAAATCCGAGCCCCTTCGGTGATCGCTTCTTTAAACGTTTTAATATCGGGAATTTGGCTTCCAATATGAAAGTGAAAAAGTTTGAGCCAATGCAATTTTTGATGTGATTTCAACAGATCAATGGCCTGCACGATTTCTGTAATCGTCAAACCAAATTTTGCTCTATCTCCCGTAGAGGCCGCCCACTTACCACTTCCTCGACTTTGCAATTTTGCTCTCATCCCGATGATAGGTTCAACCTTCATTTCATCAGCAATTTTTAAAAGTAATGGTAGTTCAGAAAATTTTTCGACCACCACCACCATGGGACGACCCATGCGAATACCAAGCATCGCAAGTTTTAAATATTCTGCGTCCTTGTAACCATTAAGGACGGTGAGAGCACCTGTTGTAATGGGCATGGAGAGCACCGCTAGTAATTCAGGTTTAGATCCCGCTTCAAGGCCGTAGCGAAAGGGCGCGCCAGCATCCACGATTTCTTCGACCACTTCTCGCATCTGATTTACTTTGACAGGATAAACACCAAAGTATTCGCCCCGATAATTTGCTTCAGAAATTTGATTGTGAAAGGTTTTATTAATTTCCACCACGCGCGCGCGCAAAATATCATGAAAGCGAATGACCAGCGGAAGACTAATTCCTGCGGCCTTCACTTCATCTAAAATATCTTGAAGGACAATGCACGGACCCTTCGGAGCATTTTTAAGAGGCTTAACACAAACACTTCCTTTTTCATTGATATCAAAAAATCCATCGCCCCATTTTTGAATGAGAAATAATTTTTTGGAATCGGAAACTCCCCATTTGTCCGGAGATTTTTCATGAAGCTGTTTCTCTTTTAATTCGAGCTGAGAATTTTTGCGATCTTTGCTCGGTTCAGAAGCAGTTACTTGATTGGCCATAATGGAGTTTCCTCTTAAATGCTATAATAATTTATGGGCGTGACTTTCTTTCAATCCTGCAGGAGTCATTTCTAAAAAATTTAATTTTCTTTGCAACTCTTTTATGGATGCGGAGCCACCATAGGTGAGTCCCGATCTCAAACCACCTACAATGTCGCCAATAATTTCATTTTCTGTTTCTTTGTAAGGCACTTTCGTTGAAACTCCCTCGGCCGTTTTCCAACTTGGTAAATCACCTTTGAAATCTCCGTGGGCCTCGGCACTGGCCATTCCGCGGTATAATTTAAATTTTCCATCCGCCGTAATTTGAACTTCACCCGGTGTAGGTTTTGTTCCCGCAAGCATACTTCCAATCATGACAAAATCCGCTCCGAAGGCAAGGGCCTTCACGATGTCTCCCGGTGTTCGAATTCCACCGTCAGCAATAATGGAGCGATCCACCCGCGCGCAATCTTCGATGCTCGTTAACATCGGCACACCGAATCCCGTTTTAATGCGAGTGGTGCAAACGGATCCTCCACCAATTCCTACTTTGATGATATCAGCGCCACAAGAGGCGAGAAAATCTGCACCCGCATAAGTGGCCACATTTCCTGCAATCAAACAGACTTCACTCCCCAGAAGCTCCCTAAGAGATTTAAGTGTGCGTCCCACATATCTCGCGTGTGCGTGCGCCACATCGACACAAAAATAATTTGCTCCAGCGGCGAGCAGTGCTTTCGCACGTTCTAAGTCTTCCTCAGAACAACCAATACTAACCGTTGTGGGAAATTTACATTTTTTATATTCTTCCACATTGCGATCAATACTCATAAAGCGGTGAAGAAATCCCATCCCACCCTTTTCTCCCATGAAATTGGCCATCTCATGTTCTGTGATGGTGTCCATGTTGGAGGTGAGAATCGGAAGTCTGAGCGTTAATTTGTTGCTGCGATCAGTGACAGAAGTATCCACTGATTTTCTTGATTCATAATGATTGTAAGAAGGAATTAATAATACATCGTCAAAGGTAAGTGCTTTCATGACATCAAGCTCCCGAAAACTTGTGGTTTAAGAATCATTAAGTCTTCTCTTCCCACGCCGGTACCGAGTAAAGAAATAGGGCGTTTCAATTCTGATTCCACCACATCGAGATAATGTTTTAATTCTTTCGTGAGCTGTCCCTTCTGGTCAACCACCGCATCCCAACCAGGAAGTGTTTGAAAAACCGGGCGAACTTTTTTTAGATCGAGATCGTTGGAATAAATCGAAATTTTTTTATGGGAATTTGTTTCATCTGTGTATTCATAGTGGGTACAAATTTTTACGTCTCCCAGTTCTGCCATCACATCCACTTTCGTCATGGCAAAGGCATCCAGATGTCCCACTTGAATGGCATAGCGAAGAAGCGGCATATCTAACCATCCGCACCTGCGTTTTCGGCCGGTAGTTGCACCAAATTCTTTTCCTTTGGTTTGAATCGTTTCACCCATGGAATCAAAAAGCTCAGTAGGAAAAGGGCCTTCTCCCACTCTGGTGGTATAGGCCTTGAGCACTCCTAGTTTCAAACAACTTTCATAATGATTTATCCCTGCCCCAAAGTGAGCACCCATGGGGACAGTGTGAGAACTGGTGACATACGGGTAGGTTCCGAACTTAAGATCGAGCAAAATTCCTTGCGCCCCTTCATAAAGGATTTTGGAATTTTTATTTTTTTCAGAATCATTAAAAAATTCATTTTGAAAATTCTTGAGATAATTTTTTAATTTTTGTCCGTATTCAAATAAAGTTTTCGCCTCTTCTTCAACGGAGACCGGGTTCATTCCATAGACTAGTTGAAGTAGTGCATTTTTTTCAGTGGCGATATTTTTTAATTTTGCGGTGAGTACATGGATGTCTAATAAATCTTTGAGGTGAATGGATTTTCTTGCTGCCACATCTTCGTAAGTTGGCCCAATTCCTTTACCTGTGGTTCCAATTTTTACATCACCTTTCGCTTCTCTTGCCACATCTAGTTGTTGATGAAAACTGGTGATGACAGGAGCATTTGGGGAAATCCACAATTTTTCTGGATTCATATTGAGGCCACTAGCTTTTAATTCTTCTATTTCTTTCCACAAATGGGAAGGGGAGATCACGACTCCGCTGCCAATGATCGCAATGGTTTTGGCGTGGAAAATTCCGCTGGGAATTAAATGGAGAACAGTTTTTTTTCCATCGATGTAGAGCGTGTGTCCGGCATTGTGGCCACCTTGATAGCGAACACAATAATCCATGTGTGAGGAAAGCCAATCAGTTATCTTTCCTTTTCCTTCATCGCCCCACTGAGCGCCCACTAAAATGAGCGATGTCTTTTCCATAATTTCGTAGCTCCCAGCAAAAGATGATAGCGAAAAATGTAACGAGAAATCATAACATGATTTATTCCCCAGAGAACAACGATTTTTGGAATCGTGAACAAATTTTATCTTTCCCAATTCATAAAATAACCATCTACGTTGTCAGGCATCGGCATCGCCGCCTGCAACGTGCATTAGCACGTTTCGGCGTCTCAACCTCACCTTCCTAGTAGCTGATTATTTTTTGTCATTGGGTATAATCCGCCAACTCCAACAATTGTTGTTCAATCTCATCGATGATTTCTTCACAACTTTGAATTTTCTTGATCATCGAGTGTCCTTGACCAATTTCTAATTCTCCGTCGATCAAATCTCCTTCGAAAATTCCTTTTTTGGCCCGTCCTTTTCCGAGTTTCGCGACCAGTTCCTCGAGCGATGCTCCGCTAGACTCCAAATCTTCGATTGTCTGACAAAAGCTATTTTTCAACATGCGAACAGGAACATGTTTCTTTAAAATTAATCTCGTATTTCCCACTGAAGTCGTTAGCGCTACTTCTTTGAAACGCTGGTGCGCACTGGATTCGGTGGACAACAAAAAGCGAGTTCCCATTTGTACCGCGCAAGCTCCCAACATATGGGCCGCTGCGATTCCTCTGGCATCCATGATTCCACCGGCGGCCACCACCGGAATTTTCACCTGATCAACTGTTTGAGGTACAAGCACCATGGTGGTGAGTTCTTCTCTGCCGTTGTGTCCGCCGGCCTCAAATCCTTCGGCCACAACCATATCAACACCAGCTGCTTCACACTTTTGTGCCAAACTTGGATGGGAAATCACGTGAATCACAGTACCACCCCTTTGCTTGATTTTTTGGGTATGAATTTTTGGTGATCCCGCGGAGGTGATGAATATTTTTATTCCCCCTTTCATCGCAATCTCAATTTGTTGATCAATTTGATGAAAGAGAAGAGGAAAGTTGACGGCGAGCCGGGCGCGGGCAAGCTCTCCGTCACAAAGTTGTTGGGCCTTTTGAATTTGTTGTTCAAGCAATTCTAAATTCATGGATCCTGCGCCGATGGTTCCGATTATTCCTTGGTTTGCACAGGCCGCTGCTAATTTTGCTCCTGAGGCCCAAACCATTCCGCCCTGAATGATAGGGAGGCGCAAGAGAAATCGGTCACAAAATTTTTGAGATTTTTCACCAAGAAATTTGGCGATCTCTGTTTTGAATACTTTTTTTTCCCTCATTTAGGCCTCGCTAGGGTAGACCCTCTTTTATTGCCAAACTTTGGCCCTTCAAAAATATCCCAACCACTTAGTGTGAGCGCTTGTTTCACTTTTGAAGCGGCGCTAAAGGTCGACAATATACCATCCACTTCACAGCTAGACTTGAGGGCCAAAAACCACTGCTCGTCCCATAGATCAGGATTATTTTTTGGAGAAAAAGCGTCTTGAAAAATCGCGTGAAATTTTTTTTCTTTATTTTTAGTCTGCCACCAAGGAAACGTTAGCTTGGCGTCTCCCACTAATATTTCAATGGATAAATGATCGCTTTTGAAACGATAGCTTTCATGATTTGAACCCACATTTTGTTTTTTAAGCTCTTTGATAGGTCTAAACTCCAATGGCCCAAATTTTTTGGGGAGGAGCGTTTCAATATTTTTTTGCATCCAGATGATTAAGTTCTCATCGATCTCAAGGCCTAAGTAAGATAATTTAACTTGTGGCGTCCTCTTAAACATTTGAAGCAAGGCAACCAGCCCTGTTCCCGTACCCACGCCAACTTCTAAAATATTAACGGTTTCCACGGATTTCGATTGAATGATTTCTTCCACACCACAACCTTCCAGATAACGAACGATTGTTTCCGTCCAAGCACCAGCGCTTGAGTGCGTTGCCTCTTGATAATGCGAGCTATATAAGGACCAACTCCCGTCATCCGTTAGCTTCCATTCATATCCTTGAGGAGGTGCCGCAGGTGTTGGTGTTGTCATGGAAATTTAGTTGAGAAAAAAAGCGGCCGCATTCTGTGCGCACCACTTAGGATCATCAAGTAATAAATCATGCCCTGCTGTTGGGTGCCTTTGAATGGGCACGTCCCATAGCTTGGCAATTCGTTCGGAACATTGGTGGCTCACAAGATGATCTTGTACACTGGAAAAAATTTGTAGCGGCACCGCTGGCCTAGATTTGTTGGGCCAAAAACTAGCTCCGGCCCACAATTGCCTTAAACTATTTGCGGTGGAGACTGGTGCTGTTTTGGCAATCATTTCCCAGTGATCAATGACTTCTTTTTTTCGATCATTACCTAAAGAAGAGGTAAGTTTATATATGATAGATTGTCGCCACCTCTCCTTTGGCATCACGGGAGAAAACAATAATTGAAAAAAAGAGGATGGAAACATTCTGTGATAAAGTGGAGATACTCCACTCATACTGGTATTAATGAGTATAGCTTTCTTGAAATCCTCAGGAAACTTCTGCATCCATTCAATGGACATCATTCCGCCTAAAGAGATGCCAATTAAATAATTATTTTGACCTTGATCAGTTCCTACTAATTTAATAAAACGATCGCGCAAATAGAGAACATTTTTACGTACACTTAAAAAGGAAGAACTTAAGTGCAAGTTTCCGGTTCCCGGAATATCAAGCCCATAAATATGAGCATGTGGAAACATTTTTTGGAAATCTTCCATGCAAAATTTTGAGTGGCGAGACTCTCGAATGAGTCCTCGCAATAAAAGTATATTTATCTTTGATTTTGATGTCATTACTCACTACAATAAGTTCAGTTGTGCTTAAGGACAAGGAGGATTTTATGATTTTATCTGACCAAGGGATTTTAAAAGCGATCGAAGAAAAAAATATTGTGGTGGAACCTTTCAGTCGTGAATGTCTAGGAAGTAATAGTTATGATGTTCACTTGGGATCCATGCTCGCAACCTATGAAGACGACATCATCGACGCCAAACTTCACAACAAGATAAAAAATTTTTTAATCCCTGCGGAAGGATTTGTCCTTTTGCCGGGAGAATTTTATTTAGGTGTGACTCAAGAATACACTGAAACCCACGCTCACGTTCCTTTTTTGGAAGGAAAGTCTAGCGTGGGACGTTTAGGAATTGATATCCACGCCACCGCAGGAAAAGGGGATGTGGGATTTTGCAATCACTGGACGTTAGAAATTAGCGTGAAAAAACCGGTGCGCGTTTACGCTGGTATGCCCATTGGCCAGCTGATATTTTTTTCTCTCGAAGGAGAAGTGAATATTCCTTATTCTCAGAAGAAAAATGCCAAGTACATGGGCCGCTACGCTGGGCCAGTAGAGTCCATGATGTTTAAAAACCAATTTTAATTTGATTGTTAAATAAACTTTACATGGCAAAAAATAAAAGTTTTTGTCCTGGAGTAATTTGCATATCGCCCTTCAAGCGATTGAGAGCGATCAAAACGGAAACTTGGGTATTTAATTTTTTTGCTACATCACTTAAATTATCACCACGTTGAACTTTGTAATATTGCTTATGAGCACTAGGAATCACGATTTTTTGTCCTACCTGAAGTAAGTCCGTTTTTAAACGATTCGATTTTTTGATCTGGGACTGAGCGCGTCTAAAGAGTTGGGAGATGGTAGTCAAATTTTCACCGTCTCTCACCTGATAAATCAAAGGGCCTTCGACTCGCAGAATTTGGCCACCCGCGCTTTTTTCAATGATTTTTTTTTCAGATCTTACATTGGACTCTTTTCTCACCGAAGCTTGGCCCCATTTTAAAATTTGTTTTTCCACATTGGCCCGGTTCGCCCGGGCATTTTTTGTTTGGATGGGGGTTTCATTATTGAAGCGATCACTTTGACTCGCTAAGCGTCTGCGCGAGCGATCTGTGGAAAAAACTCCCGGAGCATCTTTAAGCGATAAAATCGTTTTAAAGGATTCTTCAAATGTTTGCTTAGGAATTCTTAATTCATAATATTTTCCAGGTAAGTAAGGCGTGTAATTGGCAAGTAACTCTGGGTTGTAACTAAAAATTTCTTCTTCACTTAGCCCGATAGATTGGCCTAATGCTGCGATCTCATGAGCATGCTTGAGAGGAATTTTTACGGTAGTTTTAAGACGACTTGGAATTTGCGGAATATTAAATCCGTACTCATCTGCGTGATTGTAGATATACATCGCTGCGATCACTTTTGGAACGTAGTTGGCGGTTTCCCTATGTAAATGGCCAGAATTTGCCAGTTCATAAAAATTACTGGTATTAGATCTTCGCAATCTTCTTAGAATTCCATACTCCCCAGCATTGTAAGCAGAGAGTGCTAATTCCCAACTTCCAAAAATGTTGTAGAGGTCTCGAAAATAGCGAGCGGCCGCGTGGGTAGATTTTAAAATATCATTTCGTTCATCTATATATCGGCCAACAGTGAGTCCATATCTCTTGCCAGTTGCTCTAATGAATTGCCATGGGCCAACGGCGGAAGCGTGGCTCCTCGCTCGCAAATAGTATCCACTTTCAATGAGGCCAACAAAAAATAATTCTTGCGGCATCCCATGTTGCTTGAGGACTTCACATATATCTTCATAGTATCTCGCCCCATTATCAATGAATCGCTGAAACCTTGCGCGGTCTCTTACTGTAAAAAAATTTATCCACTTTTTAACTGTCGTATTTAGTCTAATAGGAATAAATTTTCGCTCAACCGTACTTTTTTCTATTCCCCCTTTAACAGTGTCATCTTGGAAAAGTTTTTCAATCACATCTTCAGATTTATCAACTTCAGTGTACTGAGATTCCTCTGGGGCCACTTGGTGCTCTAAATCTAATTCATCTGATTCTTCTAAGCTATCTTTGCTATCATTATTTGTTTCACTATAAACTTTTTCGTCAGCTTGGGTGAGGGAAGTTTTCGTCCATTTATTAGGCGCTTCACTATAATCAAATCGGTCGGCCCTTTTTTTAGCAGAGCCGCAAGAAAAATTGATGAGCAAAAGAATTAAAAATATGTATTTCATCATTTTATTTTAAAAGGAAACTCAGAAAGAGGCGAAAGAAATATGACTGAGAAACTACTTTGCTTGCGTTTCCGAACTTAAAAAGGGTTTTTGAATCCATTGGTAAAAAGACTGATTATTTTTGTCAAAATCTTTTACCCATGGTAAGTGGCCAGCTGTGTAAAGTGGTGTACTTGGCGCACTATTCTTGTCGGAATAAGGAATCAAAATTCCCTTTCGCTCATAAAGTTTTACCACCTGATAGCTGGAGTTTTTATTTCCCTCTCTGAAATTCTTGATTTGGTTTTCAATCCATTGATACATTAATCCAGGCTCATAGAAAAAAATCTTTAAGTGATTTTCATCTTCACTCGATCCCCAGGCAGGATTATCCCAAAGGAGGGATAAAACATTGACGTAGGATTCATTCACTGGTGGGCCTGCATATTTCTTAGGAACAAACCTCACGCCAGACCAAGCAGATTTCATTTCATCAGTAAGTAAATTTAGGGCATCAAGAAAACTTGCTCCGAAGGCACTGCAGCCCGATCCCTCGCCCTTTCTTGGATCATTAGGTAGTCCATAATATTTACCTAAATTAAATTTTAAGTAAGTGTCATGATATTCACTGACGCGGTCACATTGGGCGGAATTTATTTTAAAGGAAATAAAATTCAACCCTTGATTACTCTCAGGGTTGGATAAGAATTCTTTTAACTTTTCAAAATCTTCTTTCGCTTCCTCTCCCTGGAATTCGACTCGGCCTTCAAAGCTATGAAAAAGGACTCCAAGTCCTGCCCCGTGCAAAATCAATTCCGTTTTTGCCGTTAAACTTTTGGCCACCATGCCCGTAAAAAATTCTACTTTTTTTCCCATGCTATTTTGGCAACTGACTCCCACTTGAACATGTCCCATAAAGTTGGGTTGAAAAGAAAAATAATTTTTTGAAATAGAAGCAAGCAGATCCCGGGGAGACGTCCAGTTAATGGGGTAGGGAGAGGGGATCACAAAGAGTGTGAGTGTATTGTCACTCACAAAATCTATTTTGGGTAAATCGAGGGGTGCGGAATTGGCCAGGCTTAGGCACGATAAAAAAAGGAATAAATATCGTCTCAAGGATTGATTCCCCATTCACTGGGAACTTCTTGTTGGTGAGTTGTTGGGGTGACAAAATCCCGATCCATCACCGTTTTTCTTCCGTCATCAATGGCGCGTTTAATGGAATCTAAACAAATGCGCTCAATTCTCAAAGTGAGTTGTTCCAGCACTTGAGAAGACGTATTTAAGTCAGACTTTTCTTTGATGAATTTCTTCACTTTTGAAGCGACCACTAAAATTTCGCTGACACCCGGATTTTCTTTATAAAAATTAAAATCTTTGGCCATGACGGTTTTGCGATCACTTTTTTTGGTGTGATTGATGGCCTCAAGGATAGTTTGTTCCACGTCGTTATTTAGGGGGTCAAAAAAAGATTTAGAAATATTGAGACCTTGCTTGGCCTTGATGAAATTTTTTACTTTAGAAGTAACGAGAAAAATGGGTGCTTCGTTGGATGTCGTCATAGCAGTGTATCCTTTCATTGAGTGAGTTGAATTTTAATTTACCATAAAGGTCTAACTTACACTGTAAATTTTTGCTGTAAAATTTTGGTGTAAAATCTTTTACTTGAGAAAAAGAGGCAATACTTTTATGATGCAAAGATATCGGAATTCCCAAGAGGTCAAGAGGTCATTAGGTTAAGAGATTAAGAGGTATTCATGAGAATTGTGATCACAGGAGTGGGGCTAACCGCGCCAGGAGCTAATAATATTGGAGAGTTGCGCACCCTTTTGATGGAAAGTATGTGCGGCCTTGAAATTGCGAACATTCGCTACATGGGAGATCAAGTCGCTGGGTTTTGTCACTTTGATGAACTCAAATACCAAAACCGAAAGGCCCTAAGGCGTGGGACTCGCGCCGGAAGTGTGGCCATCTATTGTACTCAAGAATCTCTTGCCAGTGCCCATTGGACGCTAGGTACCCTTCCAAAAAGTCGAACCGGCGTTTACCTCGGAATTACCGAGCACGGAAACGTCGAGACGGAACAAGAAATTTACGCTCTTTCGCAAAATAATTACGATACCAAACTTTGGACTCACCATCACAACCCAAGAACCGTCGCCAATGCTCCTGCAGGAGAAGTAACGATTAGCTTAGGCATTACAGGGCCCCATTACACCATTGGAGCTGCGTGTGCAGGAGGAAATGCAGGAATCATTCAAGGACTGCAAATGCTGCAACTCGGAGTGGTGGATGTGGCGATTGCGGGAGGTGTTTCTGAGAGTCCGCAGTCGTTTGGAATTTTTGCTGGTTTTGCAGCTCAAGGAGCGCTTGCGCCTTGTCATGATCCCAAAATGGCGATTCGTCCTCTAGACATTGATCGTAAAGGAACCGTCATCAGTGAAGGTGGTTGTGTCTTTATTTTAGAGCGACTGGAAGATGCCCAGAAGAGGGGAGCTCCCATCTTGGCAGAAATTGTGGGATACGCCATGAATTCTGACGCTCTCGATTTCGTAAACCCCAATTCCGAGCGCCAAGCTGAGTGCATGCAAGCGGCCATGAAAATGGCGAACATTTCGCCTGAGCAAATCAACATTGTGAACCTTCATGCCACTGGAACGGGAGCGGGAGATCAAAATGAAATTCAAGCGGTCACGAAGGCCTTCTCTCAGTGTCCTAGCGGAGTCAATCAGCGCCCGTATATAAATTTTTCAAAAGGCCACCTAGGCCATGCGATGGGAGCTGCCGGTGCCATTGAGTTGGCGGGGAATCTTCCTTCGTTTCAAGATCATTTTGTCCACCCAGGACGAGGTACGATGGAATTAGATCCGTCTTGTGCGATTGAAAATTTAGTTTATCAAGGGCCTGTGAAAAGTCAGCGACCGGTTGAATATATCATGAACAATTCTTTCGGGATGCTGGGAATAAATTCCTGTTTGGTTGTAAAAAAGTACGTAAACAGTTAAGATACGACGCTACACTCATTGTCGGCTTAGGAGCTATCATGTCGCTAGAAACGCAAGAAAAAGTTAAGTCTATTGTTTTAAATATCATTTCTGATATCGCTCCCGATGAAGATTTATCTCATTTGGATGCGACAAAAGGTTTGCGCGATCAACTGGCCTTAGACTCTATGGATTTTTTAGATATCGTCATGGAACTGCGTCGTCGTCATAAAGTGGAAGTACCTGCGGAAGATTATCCTCACCTAGCGACCCTCGCTGGCTGCGTTGAATATTTAACTCCCAAAATGAACCTACAGTGAGCCACTTATAAGTTATTTTATGGATCCAAGATATGATGCCATCGTCGTAGGGGCCGGTTTTTCCGGATTGTCTTGCGCTGTCCGTTTGGGAATGATGGGAAAAAAAGTCATCTTAATTGAAAAACACAAAATTTTTGGTGGCCTAAATTCTTACTACACAAGAAAGGTTGACGACCGAAAAGTTCTCTTTGATTCAGGTTTGCACGCTCTTACCAATTTTTGTGGGCCAAAAGATCGGCATCTCCCGCTAGGTAAAGTCATCCGTCAGTTGCGTCTAAGCTATAACGACTTTAAACTCTGTCCTCAAAAAGAATCCAAAATTTCTTTCCCTTGGGGGAGCTTTCGTTTCAATAATGATTCGCAATTTTTTTTCCAAAATCTCAAAAATTTTTTTCCCAATGAAATGAATAATATCGATCAATTTTGCGAATTCTTAAAATCCTATGATGAATTTTCCCAGGAAAATTTTAAGGCCCCCTTTATTGATGCGAGAGACGAGTTGCGTAAATTTTTTACTGAATCTCGCCTCATTGATGTGCTGCTAGTTGCCCCCCTTTGTTATGGTTCGGCCAGAGAGATGACCTTAGATTGGAATTTATTTATTTGTCTTTTTCGTAGCATCTTCATCGAAGGGTTATCTCGGCCTAAAGCTGGCATTCAAGGAATTCTTAGGCCTTTAACAGAAAAATTAGTAGACTTAAATATCACTATTGAAACGGGTGCTGCGGTCACTAAATATCTATTTAATTCAGCGGGCGCAGTTTGCGGCGCTCAGTTAAGCAATCAAAAAACCATCTTGGGAGAACAAGTTTATTGTTCGTCTGGTATCGCCTCTTTAAGTTTGGTGGAAGATCAAAAAAATCTGGAAGACCCGATTACTTTTGTGGAAGTGTGTTTAGTGATCTCAAAAAAAGATTTGCAATCCTATATTCCGTGGACGTTACATTTTGAAACCCTTGGAGACCAAGTTCAATACAAAATACCTACCGATCCCTTTGATCAAAATTTATTAATTTGGAGCTGCAGTGCGAACTATTTAGATCCAGACGAGAATAAAGGTGATGAAGAAGAGGTGAGCTTTTTGAAATTGAGTTTACTTGCGAATGGAAATTTCTGGATTAAGACTGAGGCAGAGACTTATCAACAACAAAAAAACGAATTGCTATCTTATGCCATGAAATTAATTGATGAGCGTTTTCCTGGACTTAAAGAAAAAATCATAGGCCACGATGCTTTTACTCCCAGAACGATAAAAAAATATACCGGCCACCACGGTGGAGCTGTCTATGGGGGAAGAGAAAAGTGGAAAGATGGAATTTCCCCGTGGAAAAATCTGTATATCATTGGTGCCGATCAAGGGCCTCCGGGAATAGTGGGCAGTATGCTCAGTGGAATTACCATGGCCAATCAATACGGATTTATTTCCACAACAACTTCTAGCGAGTTACCGAATGAGCTCTCCTAAAAATAATTCTTTTCTCACTAAATATTTTGAACAGCACCCATCCCAAAAAGAAATTTGGCCAAAGCTTAGGAGTCATGAATATTCATTTCCTTTGAAGTCTTTCGATCTTGAGGGAATGGAGATGAATTATGTGGATACAAAGAGTAATTCCACAAAAGATGCGCCGGTTATTTTGTGCGTTCACGGCAATCCGACCTGGTCGTTTTATTACCGAAGTATCGCAAAACATTTTTCAGCGTCCCGTGTTATCATTCCGGATCACATCGGTATGGGGATTTCTTCTCGCCCTTTGAATAAAAATTTTACTTTAGATGACCGAGTGAATCACTTGATGATGTTGATTCGTCATTTAAATTTGCGTCGCATTTATCTCATTGTTCATGATTGGGGAGGGCCTATCGGTCTTCTCAGTTTAAAGCGATTACTAGACGAAAAATTTCCCTTGGAATTTGTGGGAGTCACGTTCCTAAATACGGCGGTCACGAAAGCGCGCCATATATCTAATCGCATTAAGTGGTGCCGAGGGCCACTGCAACCGATCGTAAAGTACGCAGGCATTTTTAATTGGGGACTACCCATTTTTGGATCGGCGAAAAAATTATCGAGCACAGCCAAAGCGGGATTGAGTTTCCCTTACCTTGGGGCCAATAGTCGACAAGCGGTGGCGGATTTTATTCGCGACATTCCACTTGATTCGTCTGATAAAAGTTTTGCGTCCATGGCAGAATTGGAGGCCCACTTGCTTTCTATTCGCGTCCCGGTACAATTACTATGGGGAGAAAAAGATTTTTGTTTTGATGTAAAATACTACGAGATTCTTAAAAGTTTTTTCCCCAAGGCAAAAGTATTTAGCTGGAAGGACGCTGGCCATTTACTCTTAGAAGATAAACCAAACGAAGTTTGTGATAACATAAACTCATTTATGGTGAACAATGGGATCATATGAATATTGCAGAATTTTTGACATGGCAGTCGAATAAAACTCCCAACCGAGTGGCGCTGCAAACTCATCGCAGCGGCCTCCTTAGTTTTCTTCCTTTTTTTAAAAATCAATTCGAAAGTTTTAGTTTTCATGAATTAGAGATGCGCTCCAATGTTTACGCTAATACGCTAAGGTCATTGGGCGTTCGCAAGGGGATGCGCTGTTTAGTGTTTTTGCGCCCAGGCCTCTCCTTCGTCACGGTGATTTATGCCCTCTTTAAGGTGGGTGCCATTCCCATATTTATTGATCCTGGAATGGGTGTAGAATCCATGATTAAGTGCATGCAAAATTCTCAACCAGAAGCGCTCATCGGAATTAGTAAAATTTTTCATTTAAAAGTTCTTCGCAAGCAACATTTTCCGGAAACGAATATTAATATTAGTGTAGCGGGAGCGGCGCTCGGTGCGGATTCACTGGATTCGCATTCCAAAGGACAATCCAATCATTTTGAAAGTGAAGATATGCGCCCTGAAGATTGGGCCGCGATTTTATTTACATCAGGCGGTACCGGTGAACCTAAAGGGGTCATCTATACTCATCAAATGTTTGTTCAACAATTGCTTGGCCTTAAGCAAATGTTTCAAATAACGGCCGCCGATGTTGATCTCCCTTGTTTCCCTTTATTTGCGCTATTTTCTATTGGAATGGGAGCGAAAGTCGTTGTTCCCAATGTGGATCTCATTCGTCCTTCTCAAGTTCCGGCGAAAAAAATTGTAAGGCTCATGCAGGAACATAAAGTTACTTTTGCGACAGGCTCGCCGGCCCTTTGGAAAAATGTTTCGGAATATTGCACGAGAAAAAAAATCAAGTTGCCGAACGTGCGCGCAGTCATCATGTTTGGGGCGCCTGTGAATTTATCCATTCACCGAAAATTTTCTCACATCTTAACTAATGGAACGACTTTTACGCCTTACGGTGCGACCGAATCTTTGCCCGTATCACTTATCTCTGGGCGAGAAGTTTTAGAAGAAACGTTTGAAGGAACCTTGAGCGGACAAGGGACCTGTGTGGGATACCCGGCCGCGGGAGTAGAAATTCAAATTAGGCCATTATCCTTTTCTAAATTAAAAGAGGATTCAAACGAAACGACGGGCGAGATATGGGTTAAGTCCAAATATACCAGTCCTGGATATATCAGTTCTGAAACAAAGAAAGGAAATAGCGATTGGTATTTCATGGGAGATTTAGGAGAGTTAGATCGATGGGGAAGACTTTGGTTTGCGGGAAGAAAAGTTCACATGGTGGAAACAGAATCCCAAGCTTACTATTCTGAGAAATTAGAACCGGTGATCAATCAACATCCTTTGGTGGAATCTTCGGCCCTCATCACGGACGGCGTTGGGCCCCTCTTTGCTATTTTAAGAAAAGATCGACGGGCCTCCTTGCCGCTCGAGGAAGATCGCCGTTTTCAAGAAGACATCGCCCAGTACTTGCGGCCGCTGATCGCTAAGGCCGATTGGCCAGTTCGTTTCCTTTATTGCACAGAAATGCCCGTTGATACTCGTCACAATATAAAAATTGATCGCATCAAATTGGGAAGTGATCTTACTTCAAAATTAATTTCAACCGGAAACACTAATGTCGATGAGGCCTTTAAAAAATCTCTCGATTACGTTGAAAAACATCTTCAATGAATATTTTAGTAACGGGGGCGGGTGGATTTCTGGGAAAAGAAATCTGCAAGCAACTCAGAGAAAAATACCCTCAAAGTAAAATTTTTGGTATCGCAAGAAATGATTATCCCGAATTGCAAGAATGGGGGGTGGAGATTTTGCGAGGTGATCTTGCGAAGGATTCGACTTATGAGAGCGTCTTGAAAGATGTCGGCTTCAAAATTGATACGATCATTCATACCGCGGCCAAGGCAGGCATTTGGGGGCGGAAATCTGATTATTGGAATTCTAATGTGGTTGCCACAGATAAATTACTGGCATGGGCAAGGCGAGAAAAGATTAAGCGTTTCGTTTATACCTCCACACCCAGTGTCGTGTTTGAAAAAGAGGCGATCGAAAATGGCAATGAAACTTTGCCTTACGCCAAAAATCCGCTCACTCACTATGCGGCCAGCAAAATTGTGGCCGAACAAAAAGTTTTGGAATCACACGCGTCCAAAATATTTCAAACGTTAGCGATTCGTCCCCATTTAATTTGGGGGCCAAATGATCCCCATTTAATTAAGCGATTGCTAAAAAAGGCGAGTGGCGGAAAACTCATGTTTGTGGGAGAAGGTCAAAATTTAGTAGATGTGACCCATGTCACTAATGCGGCCCACGCGCATTTATTAGCTTTGGAATATTTAAGTGAAGATAGTGAGCGGGGAGGAAAGGCCTATTTTATTGGACAAGAGCGTCCGATACCGTTGGGTGCGTTTTTGGAAAAAGTGTTTCAAGTACGAAATCTTCAGGTTCAGGTCGTGGGAATTCCGCTCAAGTTTGCTTATGTTTTGGGTGCCATCATGGAAGGAATTTATTTTTTTCTTTCCAGGAATTGGGAACCACCACTGACTCGTTTTGTAGCGCTGCAACTGGGAACCTCACATTATTTTTCCCAATCCCAAGCTTACGTCGATTTTGCTTATCGTCCTAAGATCACGATGGAAGAAGGTCTGCAATCCTTAAGGGTGAATAACATTTAGTCATAGGATTGTTTTTCTTGAATGTGGCAAAGTTTGAACCATGAAAGATTGCGAGCGCGTTCTTCTCATATACTGGTTCGGTTTTGAATTTCCAGTGAGTAGCTGAGGAGGAGAGCGTATTTTCGATACGTGGACGACGAAGATGCCACTGGAAATTTAAAACAGGACCGGTATATTGAGGTTTATCGTCCTACAATCCATTCACCATCCTCAGAATAAATGGCCTTTAACGTGTGGTATTCATTTTTTGTAAATTTTATTGTGTGTTTTAGAATGACTTGGGATCTGATTAATTTCTTCAATGCTCTCTTGGTTCTGGCCTCGATGGAAAAATTTACGATAAATTTTCCATAGCTATCTCCTCCCCACATGGCACACGCAAGTCGGCCTTGATCGTATTGGATAACGTCATCAGGATTTGTGGTGTAATAATAGAAGCGCGTGGAATTTGCTTTCGTTTCGTAAACGATACCTTCAAAGGGACACATATTGGATTCAAATTTTAGTTCCACTTGGACTTCGGCCGATCTCGTAGTTCTAGTCGCAGCGATATTGATAAAAGTAATTTTTTTAATTTCTAGTCCATGACCTTCCTCAAGTGGCCTGCCAGGGTAAGTAGTGACATTACTCAGTAGTTGATCGGCCGACAGGAAGTGATTATTCTGGGCATAAGCTGAGATATGAACGAAAAAAAGTAGAAAGGCAAAGAATTTAATGGCCATATCAATAAGTTTCATAATTACTCCTTGAGCCGATTTGTAGCTGATCGAGAGTCGTAGTGTCAAGGAAAGGTAGAGAGAAGTTAAAAATCATTTTCTCAATTTAAAATGAATAGTTTTTAGACACGATGTATTTTTTTACTATCCATAAGAAGAAAATCTAAAGGAGTGTTAAAATACCTTTCAAGTAAATTTTATTTTAAAACTTATTTTTTATCTGAGGCATTATGAGTTTGAAAATTCTAAAATCTATTTTCTTTTTTTTAGTTTGTTTTATTTTTTCTTGCTCTGACTCAACTCACCGAATCCAGTGGGATAATTCCAATAAAGATCTAAAAAATTCGGCCGCTAGTACAGATGGGACGCGTGAATCTTCTGATACTGAGAAACAATCTGATATTGAAATAGAAATAAAATTTAAGCCTATCGATACAGATTTATATGAAAAACCAGCACCGATGAAAGAATTTCTTTGCCAAGAAATCATCGAAGAAAAAAATGTTAAGCAGAGTACTTCCAATTTATACCTACGAATAAAAATTAATAATGGATCACTTGAATGCACTTTGATGAATTTGGAGTCTGTAAATGCCGATAAAATCTTAAGTAAGCACCTAATATCTCTAGGAACGAGGGCCTGTCAATTTTTGACTTACGAAAACCAAGACAGTAATGAATATTATGTAGAGACTTTGAAAAATCCTGAAGAACTTCGATTAGTAATAATCAGTAATCCAGAAAAAAATGGATTTAAAGGTAAGGGAAGGCTTCTTTATGAGTATAAAACAGGCCCAGTTGCAAGTGAATTCAAAAATCATCAATTTTCTTGTCTAATCCCTGATGAAAAAGTTAAATCATCGGTATTATGGACGAAGGAATTTAAATAACAAAAGCGCGAAGTATATACTGATGCAGGTTTGGTTTTCAAGAAGGAGAACGAGCGGTGAGACGCTGAGACGTGCTCCTGCACGTCGCAAGCGACGAATCCCGAAGTTCGACGCACTGGAAAATCAAAACCGCATCAGTATA
>JARXAH010000097.1 GCA_029865945.1 Bacteriovoracaceae bacterium
TACCTAGGTCCCTCGTAAATTTCGCCACTCTACGGACTCCTTTTTCTGCGGCTTGCAGGAAGCAAGCCTCGAAACGTCGTCCTAGTCGTGACGAAATTTCCAGAGGGCCTTAGGTAGTTACAAAACTACGTAGGTAGATACTAAAAAGGTACGATTAATTCCTCCCTCAGTCCTCACCCTCACTCGTACGCCAACCCATCTCGCAATTTCTGCCTCGCGCAGTAGATCGCAGGGCCCAAGGCGGTTAACAAAGTAAGCGCCAGTCCAACAAAAACCAAGACAAGGATCGAGGCCGGCGGCAAATAAAAATCAATCACCCACCCAATGTAGTAGTTTATATTTTTAGTTAACAGCAAATAGGAAAATACGGATCCCATGCTGATCGCCACTAGCAAACTTGCAAATGCGAGCAAGAAAGACTCCATAAGCAAAGTGAAAACTAACTGCGAGCGCTCCATGCCCAGGGCCCTCCACAAACCCAATTCTTTTTTTCGCTGCAGCGTACTTATCAGCAAAGAATTCAGTAATCCCAACAGACCCACAAATAAAGAGATCCATTCCACGGCCTCTGAGACAGTAAAACTGGAATTCAAGATGGTCTCCATTTGATCGTTAAAATCTTTTCCGCTCGTCGTGGTCATTTTATATTTTACGCCAATCGTACTCTCAACCATCTTTCTAAAATCATCATTAGTAATGGATTTATCGTGGGTGAGAGAAAAAGTAGTCACATTGTGGTCATCCCAAATGTCTCGATACCATCGACGGTCCATATAGAGGACACCTTTGGCGCCACCAAAATCTCTCACAATTCCGATAATTTTAAATTGATGGGGGGTACCTTTAGATCCATAAAGTTCAATCATATCTCCCACATCTTTATGAAACCACAAGGAGAAACTTTCACTAACCGCTACTGTTTTTTCTACTCCATTAAAAAGTTTTTTTCCTGTTTCCACATTATCGCCGCCACCTCGGACATCTAAAAAAGAATATTTGTTTAAACGGCCTGGATCATCATAACTTTTAAGCACCACTTGTTGTTTCTGATATTGAGTATGAACAATACGAACACCAATGACCGGAGAGTCGTGGTTTTTACTTAAATGGGGAAGCTTAACGAGCTCTGATTTAAAATTTTCACTTAAAGGTTGCACTTGTAAACTGATCACGGATCCTTGAGAAGATACTAAAATACTTTCAACGGGTGTTAACCCTTTCGTCCAAGTCAGAATGGTGGTTTTAAAAGAAATGAGCATGGTGGAAATGGCCATCACTAACACAAGCCCCACAATTAAATTTAAAGAATTGCTGGCCGTTTGGTTAGGGAATCGAAGAAGTTGATCTTTGGCCAAACGCAAAAATAAAAATTTTTCCGTAAGCGTCCTTGGAATAAAAGAGATGAGTTTAAGGACGCACCAAGGGGACATCATAATGACACTCGCCATACCGAGAAGCAAAAAAATCGGTTGGATCTCAGGAATTTTATACCACGTAAAATAGTGGTCAAAAAATTTGGGGCCGTGGGAAATCAAAAAAATCCAGGCACCGATTTGCGCCATGAGTCCCCACTTAGAGCTTTCTTTAGAGGGGGAATCGTACTGAATCACGTTTGGCTTTAAGGCCGTCGAAGGGGAAATGCGAGTGGCCCGTCTGGCAGGTACATAAGCCGCAATGATTGAAATAATCACACCACAAAGTGGCCCCATTACCCAATCAAAGGCCGATAAAGAAATAGAATCAATGTGAATGGGAATAAAAAGTTGTACCGAAATCGTATTTCCAAAGTAGGGAATTAATTGTCTTGCTAGTAGCAAGGCAAGACCTAGTCCCAACAGCGCACTAAAAAATCCAAGGATTCCATTTTCCAGTAAAATAAGAAAAAAAAGCGAGCGCTTCGATTGGCCTAAGGCCCGCATCATTCCTAGTTGTTGGGTGCGCTGAAAGACAGAAATCGAAACCATGTTATAAATGATAAACATTCCCACCAACAGGGATAGGAAACTCATCGCCGACGTCATCACTTGAATGGAGCGAATTAAATCTTGGGAACTACTGACTTGATCTTCAATCGTTTCAATTCTTAAATTATGAGGTAGGGCAGAGATGAGTAAACTTTTAACCTCCTGGGTTTGCTTAGCATTTTTGAGAAGTAAATCAATGCGATCTACGTGATTGCCACGCCCAAAGGTCTGCCTCGCTCCATCAATATCCATGAGCGCGACGAGTCCTCCAAAGGCCTTCATCGGCCCCGTCTCTTGGAGCATTCCACGCACCGTAAAAAATTTTGGCCCAATCGATGTTAAAAGTTCCAATTTTGAATCGAGAGCAAGCTGATACTGGGCCGCCATTTTTTCTGTCACCACAATACTGTCGGGTTGGTTGAGAAATACCAGCGGATCTTCAATGATATCTGTTTGCTTGGCCTCATAGGCCCTCAAGGTAGATTCTTTAAGTAGATCCACTCCCAGAATGAGGATAGATTCATTTTTATTTTTTGTGCTGGTGTAAGCATAATTAATACTCATGGGAACGACGGCCTCAAAATGGGGCATCCCTGAGAGCTGATCAATTAATGCTTCATCCATCCCTGTGGTATCGCCGGTAATGGTTAAGTCTGATTTTCCAGTGAGTGATGTAATGTTGTTGCGAAAAGAATCCACCGTGGATTGATTAACGAGTTTAATTCCAAAAAAGAGCGCCACTCCTAGAGAGACACTAAAAATTGTGAGGAGATGTCGCACGGGATGCGTGAGGTATTGCCTAAAAGAGAGGAGGGAAAATAATTTGAACATGATCATCATAAAGCCCTTGAAAAAAAATTAATTCCCAACGCCTTCCTCACCCTCTTCATTATTTTCATACTCACCATTTGGGGTAGGAAGCGCTCGCGTTGATGGCCTTCTTCGGGAAATGACCACCTGTTTTTTGGCACTCCACTCACTTTTATTTAAACTGTAACTCATGGCAAGATAAAAATCGTGATCGCCTTTGATCATCGATAAAAGATCTCCCACCCCTTGAATATTCTTAATTTCTGCAAGCGAAATTTTAGTCAAATTCTCAAATTTTCCTTGATTATTTTCATAAAAAACGGCCCCCCCCACCTGCCTAAACCTGGGTACCGTTGAGCCGAAAGCTCTCCCGGCGGATCGATGCAATTCAAATTGTAAATATTTAGGAATTTGTCCTACTGCCAAACCAAAATCGATAGAAAATATTTTACTATTTTCATCAAAAACAAATCTGTGAATATTGATGGTAGGACGGTAGTTGAGGGTCTTGGGGAAAATATCGTAGTTGGTTAATTCTAAATTATTGGTTATGTCTTCATTGAGTATAGATGGATTTTTCTGCATTATGCGTGCAGCTCCCAAGCTGGTGCTGGTAAAATCAAAAAACGTATAAGGCCCATTGTCTGGAAGCATGTCTTTAAGAATGGTCATCATTTCTTTTGCGAAGCGGGGCGAATTAAATAATTTTGTCATTAAAGTCACCGTCTCTCTCTCTTGGAAAAAGGTAACTGAATTTAATTCGTATTTATTTTTTAATTGTTTCCATAAATTAAAAAATCTTTTGGCATGACTCAATTCTTTTCCCCCGTTTTTCCAGGGAATAAATGGAGTCATAATTAAATCCCAAAATTGATGGGGGAGCTTCCTTAGCATGTACCAAAATCTTTTTTGAGCTCTGTCCCAAGAGTCAGGCGTGCCTGACGGTGCAAATAAAATACTCAAATTTTTCCACATGGTATCATCATCAATCTCAAACAGAGATTTTAATTGTTCTTGGCCCACAATTTGACCTATTTGCATTTCTGTTTTTCCCCAGAAATATTTTTTCTTATAATGTTTTTCCCCGCGAATTTCTTCAAACTCTTCTGAGAAATTAGGGAAGATATCTTGTCTCAATACTTGCTCTGAGAAATTGACGATTTCCATCATCTCTCTATATTTGGTGTTGGAATCTAATAAAGTGTAATTGGTTTGCAGTTGAAAGCATTTTTCATTTCCATTGCGAATGCAGCTCTGATCGAGACTTGCCACCGCTGAAAAGGTTTGCACTTCTCTAAAAGCTAAATCATTTTTCATCTCTACCGCTGAATTTCGCTCCACTTCAAAGATTTCGCTCTCCTTGCCATCGGGAAATTCCATTTTATATTCTGTCGTGGTTTTTCCTGATTTATTCGTGGCCTCAAAAAGTGGTCCCAGCTTAAATCTCTGGGCACGATTGCGAGTTATTTGCTTTTGCGTTTTTTTATAGATGGCCTTGACGTCATCATTTTGAGTGGACAAAAACTGGGAAACCGAGAGATCCCCTTTGAGCGCTAAATCAATGGCCAACATCGCTACTGGAGAATCGAGGTGGTACTCATAGACAAATTCCGTGAATTCACTGTTGGCTTTGCTTTGATGGAAACTGAAAGGAATAATTTCAAACGTTTGATCAGGAACTTTAATCCCTTTAAATTTTCCGGCCTTGAGGACAAAAAAACCATTCAAATAAGTTGCGCGGTTGCTATTGGCAATACCGCCATTCCAACCCCTTTCTCTTCCTCTTGTCATTTTTAATCGAATGCGATCATCTGCAAATTTAAAAAGGGAAATTCGAAAATTCCCAGAGACGTAGGTACTAATACTTGCATTGTTATTGATTTGTAATAAGGGAAAATGATAGGGCACGACGCCTACATTCACGCCAGCACTGATGGTACCTTTGCCTGTGTAAGCAAAAATTTCTCCCACCTTCATTCTTTTGAAATGTTTGTGATTGAGAGGAAAACGAAAGGGAAAGGCCAGAAGATTAAAAATTCTTTTTCTTCGCGCCATTCGTTCTAACTTTGCCCTCTCTTCAGGGAAGTAGCTCATCGACATGTTCTCATCGATTTTTTTGGCACTAGTTTCGATAAGAGAATTATCCTCTAACTCTTTTTGCGTTTTCAAGTTCCAGTCGTAAATTTGCCTAATGTTAAAGAGGTCCAAACTAAAAGACGACCCCACAGAAAAAGAGGCCGTTATGGGCGAACCAATAATGGGAATGGGAAAATCCAGCGCACTAAAATTAGTGGTGAGTCCAAACTGATCAACCACACTCCAACTAAATCCATCCTTCGGAGGACTCCGTGGGTCCCAATTGCTGTATATGCGGCGGCTAATTCTTCCATCGAGAGAGACGGGCCGATTGATTCTATGTCTCAATTTTATATTTTCAATTTGATCAAAAATGGCATTTTCAATTTTGATACCAAGTTTTTGAATTTCATTTTTACTAAATTGACGTTCGATGGTTTCCCAGATCTCGGTTGGCCAAGGTTTGGCCTCTGGCGGTGCAATCTCTTGGGCCCAAATGTTTTGAGATAAAAAAGGGACTAAAAAGTAGACTAAAATGAGGGTAACTTTTCTCACCAAACCATACTAAACAATCTAATGTCAGTGGTCACTAGGATTGAAAATTAGAATTTATTACAAATGATGCCTTCAATTGCTGGGTAGCCTGCCTTCCATACTCGGTGAATTCCGTTGACGGTGGCCTCAATACACCATGGCTGTCGATTGACATCAATATAGATATTTCCTGTCGGACAACTTTGAGCTCTGCACCGCTCCGACTTCGCCCACTTCGCGCATACAGGAAGTCCGTCGTCTGCTCGTCCCACCTGCCAATACCAATTATCGTTTGGCGCCCAACCAGCACCTCCCAACGGCTTCTTCCAGTCGATGATACATAGGGCCCCATTCCATTTTGAATTGCCTGCACATCTTACTTCGCAGCCATAATTGCCATTATCATTACTTCTTGTGGTTTCAAGGCCGCTGTAGAAAGTTAATTTTTTTGTATTTGTACTATTAGACGTCGGGAAATCGAGAATAGTTGTAGTTTCATATGCTCCGTTGACACGTGTAATATTTACGATGGTCGCTTTGGGAATATTTTCCCAAGATGTTCTACAATCCCATCTTGCTTGATTATTAGATCTTCGGTTTCTGTCACACCAATCGCCGTAGATATGGCGAATAATACCTTGTTCAGGTGAAACTTTTGTTTCAAGTTTTAACTCACCCGAGAAATTTTTAAAATGAGTTTCATATTCTTGATCTGTTAAACATATTTCATACATAGCGGACACAACTGTCGGGCCATCTCTTACTACCGTATAGCTTCTTGAATATTCATTATTACCATTATCCGCGATTCCCGGTATCCCCACATAATCTCTTCCGATATCAACAATGTCGCCAGATCTATGTTTTACGCACAAGACATAACTATTGGGAGAGCAACCTTTGGAGTTTAAAAATATTCTCTCGGGTGTGTGTAAGTTTTGAAACTCAGCAAAGTTACAACTCCCTTTTTTTCCAATCGTGGCCGTATCAAAAGCAACTTGATTAGTCAGAGGTAGAGAATCTAGTAAAGAGCGAACCGCAATTTTTGAAGGAGTGCTAGGAGTTGCCGTAGGCGTTGGTGTATTCGTCGCTGAGGCAGTCGCATTTGGCGTATATGTCGGAGTGGCCGTCGCACTTCCACTACTACAGTCTTCAGTTTGATTCGTTTTAACACCGTTACAATATTTATCTTTTTTCCCATTATAACAACTCGACCAAGATACATTGACGCAAGAATTTCCATTATATTGCGTCGGTGTAGCGGTATAATAAACAAATCCTGGATTATAGGTGGGAGCAATCGCTCCTGACACACTATCGGTAGTGCTTCTTCTCGCATTTTGCCTGTCGCATCCCGCGAAATAAAGGAAAGATAGAGTGATAAAAAAAAGAGCAATTGATCGCGATTGCATTATTGTTTGCATTTACATCGTTCCTACAAAGTTAGGATTAGTTGGCCTTACTGCCTTGTAAAAATTGAAACTTGGATGATCTTCTAGGCACCACATTTCGCCTTGAGGACCATAAAAAGTGAGCGCGGCACTTTTACAACTTAGATTTTTTCTTCTCTCTGCTATGTTCCAGTTTGCGCAAATCGCTTTTCCATTCTGTCTTCCAATTTGCCAGTTCCAGACGGGATTGTTGGCCGATAGACTAGACTCACAATCATAGGAAAAATTATCAGATCCACGAGTCAAATCCATGAGACTTAAAAACGCTAATTCAGGAGCAGGCCCGGTTTCCCCTGGGCCTTTGATGATCACCTGAGTGGGGGCAGGGGAGGTAGGCGAATTTTTTTTAATTAAGGTCAATCTTAAATTTAGTTTTTTACTAAAAGTTTTCGTTTCATCTTGGCAAAGAAATTTTAACGTACCTGCAGATCCATTTGTTTTGCTACAAACATGGCCAAAACTGTACTTGTATTTTCCCTGATCCCAGCTCGGCAACACTTCCAATTTTGATGTCGAGCCTGTGGTGTTTGCAATTACGAATTTTTGGGATTTCGTTAAACAGATTTCAAATACATAACCTTTTATCGGTTTAGTGCTTGGCTGTAATATTCCTTTTTCATAACCATAAAAAATAATTCCACGAGAATTTTTTGTCACACCAGGAACCTCTTGGGAATAGACGGGAACGGCCGCATAATCTTTGTTGTTGTAGGTCGATGTTTCTTTGTTTGCGCGAACACAAAGTGCAACTTCTCCCTGGCAACTTTTACTTTTAAATGCATTTCGCTCACGCTCGTTGAGCATTGTAAATTCTTGAAACTGACAGTCTCCATTAGATGCAATACTAAATACGTTGGTTGATGTTCCTTGAGAAAAATCAAAGAACTGTTTCGTGATTGTCTTTATTCCCACGCTCGATGGTGTTGACGTCGGTGTCGGCGTTGATGGCCCCTTGATTGTGCTATAGGGAAGAGGTGTCTTGGTGGGAGAGGGTGTATTTGTTGCTGTCGACGTAGGTGTATTCGTCGGCGTATTTGTTGGTGTGAACGTTGATGTCGGAGTCGCCGTAGAAAAAATTCCATTTCCACAAGTTCTCGTTACTGGCTTTGTGACCCCTGCGCACACTTGCGTTCCTACTTCGATACCTTGTACACAATCGCCACTCCAATCTTCAGGTGAACAACCATTGGGATCTGCCGCATTGGTGGTAGGAGTGGAAGTTGGGTAGGAATAATCAATATTCGGAGTGCTATTAACGGCGGCCGTATCAGAGGAAACGTTCTCGTTTTTTTCTTCCTTACTACAACCCAAAAATTGAAAACTACTTACTAAAAGTAAGGGAATAAATTTGAAAGTAAAATGATTCATAGAGGAATTTCTCCAACACTTCATATGGCCTATCGTCAGATTTTTGTAGATACTTGATGAATACTAATTAACTGACGAATTTACTGGGAGGGCGTTTTATGTCTATCGAAAATCAAATTATCGAAGCTTTAGAGTGGCGATATGCCGTTAAAAAATTTGATCCGACAAAAAAAATCAAGCAAGAACATTGGAAAATTTTGGAAGAATCTTTACTTCTTTCTCCCTCATCTTACGGCCTACAACCTTGGAAATTTTTAGTTGTTCAAAATGTGGCCTTGCGCAAACAATTAACGCCAGCGTCTTGGAATCAAACGCAAGTGGAAGATTGTTCGCACTATGTCGTATTGGCCACCTTAAAGACAATCACCGAAGATTACATCGGATCCTTTATTCAATCGACCGCAGAAACTCGTCATATGGATGTGGCCTCATTAATGGGATACCAAAAAATGATTATTGGGGATTTGGTTCAAGGCCCTCGGTCAAAAGTGATCGAACACTGGGCACAAAAACAATCCTACATAGCGATGGGAAATATTATGCACTCGGCTGCGCTACTGAAAATTGATTCTTGTCCGATGGAAGGAATTGATCCTAAGGCCTACGATAAAATTTTAGGTTTAGAAAATACACCTTACGCTTCTGCTGCGGCGGTCGCTCTTGGGTATCGATCAAGTGAAGATAAGTATCAGTTGGCGAAAAAAGTTCGCTTCCCTAAAGATCAGATTATCAAGGTGTTAATGTGAATTTAAAGTGCGATATCCTAGATGGAGTACCCACTGTTTCATGCGAGAATCTCGCTTCAACTATGAAACAAAATGATTGGAATAACCAAGAAGTTTTACTTGTAGATGTGAGACGTCCTGATGAATTTAATGGGGAGCTTTCCCACATTGAAAATGCTTCACTTTATACACTAGGCCCTGCCTTGACGAATTTTTTAGAATCGAAATCTCAGGACACGGAAATTATTTTCATTTGTCGCAGCGGTGCCAGGTCGGCCCAGGCAACGTTACTGTCTCGGGAGTTAGGTTTTCAAAATACGTATAACTTAGGCGGAGGAATGCTGCGTTGGAATGCGTTAGGACTATCTACGACTAAGGATTAATCACTATGGTGGGGTCGACTTCAATCGGCAAAAATTTATTATCATCCTCTGGGCACTGATAGATAGATTGGCCGAAGGTGTGGGCCTCATTCTGGTAGTAGTAGGTCACATTCATAGGAATTTTGTTTAAGTATAGATAACTCTCGTTGTATTTAGTCATATCGATAAGGATGGACGCCTTGATCTTTTCTTTTCCTTCTAGGGACATTAAAGTGCTGCCAATACTAAAAGAATGCGTGGCATGAATCATGCTTAATGTTATTTCCTCTAATTCGTACTTACTTTTCTTTCTAAACTTACGTCCTTGCAAATTCTTCTTAATGTACTCATAAAATTCATCCACACTTTTATAGCAGTAAGGCGTAACTAAATAATTTTTTTCACCCACCATGAGAATACTTGGTAGAACAGAAGAATTCTGGGCAGGCCATACATCATCATATTCATCATTGAACCGAGTTAAGTTAAACACCGCCAACATTTTTTCATAATTCATTTTTTGATCTAAAATATTTTGCGCTTCGATTCGACATTCCTTTCCGTTGAATAATTCTGGATAAGAATTTTTGCGTAGGCATGGAAGATTAATGGCCTTGAATAAATGAAAACTTAACTCTTTGGGCCCTGGGTCGGCCATCGCCGTGATCACTCCATTTTGCAAAACCGGTGAGCCAGTAGTTGGTGGAAATTCATCGGTGTTGATATAGGCAACAGGAGAAAATTGACTTTCGTAGTCGGAAAAGTAAGTAGAAAAAGGAATACTCTTCGTAGACTGGGCAATGAGGGACCAATCATTTCTGGATCTAAAAACCAGTTGATATTGATTGGTTGCATAGTTGTGTCTTGTTCCTTGATTCGGTTCGTAGAGATAATCCATGGAGGCCGGAGAGTCCACTTCGATAAGAACGCTTTTTTCTGAATTAACCGAATTGGAGAGAGCACTGCTACGAGCTACCATTTCATCGTAATCAGATTTTTCATAATAGATTTTTCGGCAAGTTCGTCTCACTAATTTGTTGCGAGAGATTCCATAGATTTCGCTCCAAGGACAATTTTCTCCCTCCAGCGATTTTTTAAATCCTGAGGGCAAGCATTTTGCATTGGTCATTACTAAATTTTCTGCCACATAAAAACCAAGACAATGGGTTTCAGTCTCGGAAGGAATGATGGTCACAAATTCCGGACAGGCACCTGGAGAACATTGAAACTTAACATTTTCAACAACGGATTCATTAGATCGATTGAGGTCTTTTATGCCGGGAGAGGAATCATTTTGGTCAGAATTCATGCAACTAGAAAAAGTAAATGCAAAAATAACCGCAAGGGTTACAATAGAGACAGATCTGGAGATAGATCTAGATCTTGAGGAAACTTGGTAAAATGATTTGTTAAGATTTTGTAAAGACATGACAGCATGTTGTCATAGAGAGCGCAAAAAGGGAAAGGAGCATTGCGTTAAAAACTCCTTTTTTTCATAGTAAAATAGTTCATTCACTCATTTTTTACCCTCATTTAACGATGAGACAAATTATAGAGAATAGATAGGGGAGTACCATGGCACTAGCAATCATGTTTCTTGATGACGAAGCGGAAATTTGTGAAATTTATAAAGATTTTTTGGCTTCGCCGGACATTGAAGTGTTTACTTTTTCAGATCCCAAAGAAGCAATTATTTTCGCTGGCCAACGTACCCTCGATCTCATTTTTCTTGATTACCGAATGCCTGGAACAAATGGAGATAAGGTGGCGCAGTCTTTATCTAATCCATGCCCAATCTTTTTAGTGACTGGAGATATCAATCTTGAAACAGAATATAAATTTGAACAAATCTTATCTAAGCCGGTCGATTTAGATGACCTTCAGATATTGATTGAAGGATATTTAAAAAATAAGAAATCTGCCTAAAAATTTCAAGCAACGTGATCACTATCTTTTTTCCTAAAAGTCTTAGATTTTAACTTCAAAAAACTAAGTATTTTTGACTCTGAAGAAATGGTATCACTTTCGCTATTTGAATCCACACTGAGAGCGAAGTTGTTATCTTGATTGTCATTTTGAGCTGATTGACCAGCTAACTGATGAAGAGTTTGGATACTACTTTCCAGCGACTGTGCACTTTCATTTAATTGGATAATGGATTGGCCGAGAGAATGAGATTCCTGAGCGAGCACTTGGGTATTTTTATCTAGCTCTTGCGTGGCCTTATTAATTTCAACAACCCCAGTACTTTGTTCATTGATAGCAAAAATCATTTCTTCTAAATTCTTGCCAATCTCGTTAGTAGAGTCTTGGATTTTCTCAAAGCTCGTCTGGCATTTTTTAGTTGAGCTTCTCCCTTGATCCAATTCAGATTTACTTTTAACGATGATTTCTTGTAGAAATTTTTTTGCATCGCCCACGATTTTTTCTACCGTTTGTGTACTGGTATTGATAAGTCCAGAAATTTCAAAGGCGGCCTTACCACTCATCGATGCCAAATTTCCGACCTCTTCCGCGACAACCGCAAAACCTTTTCCTGCTTCTCCGGCGCGAGCGGCTTCCACTGATGCGTTAAACGAAAGGAGCTTGGTTTGAAAGACGATATCGTTAATCACTTTCGTTTTGGATTCAATATTTTTAATTAATTCTAAAATTTCTTGAAATTTGGCGTTGCTTTTTTCCACTTCACCAAACAATCCTTGATTTCCTTGATAAATTTGCTCAATAGACTCATTCATTTATTTGACGTTTTCATTTACTTCTTCCACTAATTTTAAATTTTGTTGCGATGCCTCTTTTAAGGCGTTACCACTGTCTTTCGTTTTCTCCATCATCGAGGTAATTTCGGCAAGCGAACTTGCGGTTTCTTGAATGCTGGATGCTTGCGATTGACTTGAAGTCGATAAATGGGAACTCAATTCGCCAAGGGATTCCGAGAGTGAGTTCACGTCTTGAGAATTTTGGGTGAGAAGCCCTGTAATGTTTTTCAAATGCTTACTTGTCGAGCGACTAATAAAGAAAAAGAACAGAATTCCAACGAGTGCTCCGAGAAAAGCAGTCACTTTTAAAATAGTGTCATTGCGCTGAGCAAAAGCTAGCGATTGATCTTTTCCTGTCTCCGACTCTTTTTCAATGAGCTCTACCAAGACTTCCAGTTCTGTTTCTAATTTTTTAAAACTTGCCAGAAAATTAGGAAGTTCGTCCGTGGCCTCCTTGGTTTTATCTGATAAAGCAATATCTACGATACTTTTTGAACTAGCGAGATAATCATTGAGTGGCCCTTCCACTTTGGTTATGGCCTCTTTGATGTTCGTTGTAACATCAAGTTGTTTCAATTTTGATAGGTGCTCATTAAAATTATCTGTAAATTCTTTTAATTCGGCCTGAACAGATTTTAACTCGGACTCATTCTTGGAGGCCGATGCTAAAAGGGCACTATAGACAACAGACCTAAGGCCATCGTGGAGCATGTCTAGAAGCGTAATAAGTCTCAGGGATGGCATCTGAACATCTGTCACATTTTTTAAATTGGTGCTCAGGGTATGAGATCCTTGAATGGAGATAAACATTTCGATGGCACTAATCAGCAATAAAAAAATCGTGAGAGTGGCGAAGGATCGCTTTATAGATTTTGTGTTTTTGCCTTCCATGATCTTCTCCGAGCGAAAAAATAATTATTATTTCTTGTGTACTTCTCGTTTGTTTTTATCAAAATATTGAGCATAATATTCAAATACGTTGATTTATTTTACAGGGAGGTAAGGTAGTGGCCTATTTTTATCTGGTTTTTTTTATCCTACATAGTTCACTCGCAAACGCTCAAGAATCCGCAAGTAAAACGAAGACCGAAGACGAAAAATCTTCAACGGCAACTGCGGTTTCTGTTGGTGGTAAAGAGAAAAAAGTAAAACGTTCTCTCAAAAATCCCAGACGAGAAATTAGGGACGACAAATATAATCAAGAATTGGTTGAAAAAATAAAAAAAAATCAAAAAGATCAAGAAGAACAGCAGCAAGAAAAAAAATTATTTGATTGGGAGATTCTTTATCGATATCAATTGCTTAGAAATACCCATGGGGGAGTGCAAGTCGGCACTAACGAAATTTCTTACTTGGACTTAAAGTCTGAAGTAAATTTAGATCGCTATGAGTGGGGCAAAGGCCTTAAAGGTTTTGTGAACGGCGCGGGAATATTTGGTAGTTCACTGCAGGAAAAAGTCGGAGATATCCAGTACTCCACGAACATTGATGCACCTTCGATGTTTATTCTCTATCAGGCCTGGGTAGAAAAAGAAATGTTTGATAATTTATTTTCTTTGCTTGTAGGCGTGTTGGAAGTGAACACGGAATTTAATTTAACCAACACTTCAGTACTTTTTTTAAACAGTGGTTTTGGAATGGGATCTGAACTTGCCAACGCGGGATTAAATGGCCCATCTACTTATCCCTATACATCTTTTGGAGCAAGGGCAAAAATTGATTTTCCCAATAAGATTTACGCTTTGTGGGGGGTATTTGATGGGATTCCCGGTGATCCTAATAGTCCTAGAAGTAATCGATTTAGGTGGCAATCAAGTGACGGATTATTCATGATCTCAGAAGTCGGAACAACTGAGCCAATCAAAGAGGGTGAGAAGGCACCAGATGTATTTTCTAAATTTGGTGTGGGGATTTGGGGTTTCACTCAGTCTTATGATCCCATCGACTCTGAAAGTGAAGAGGCCGCTCAAGGAAATTTTGGAGTGTACAGTATTTATGATAAGACAACTTCCCCAAAATTTTCCTATTTTATTCGCGTGGGATACGCCAACAAAGAAGTTAACGCCATTATGTTTAATACTGCGGTTGGTTTCAACTACCGCGCACCATTTAGTTCCAGAGAAGAAGATGTTTTTGGTGTAGGAATTTCTGATGTCCTTTTATCTCCTGGTTTCCGAACAGCACAGGAGCGTGATGAAGGTAAGAGAATGGGAATACGGGAGACGGCCTTTGAAGTCACATACCGGGTTTCCATTTGGAAAGATTTTGCCATTCAGCCTAATTATCAATTCATCGTTGATCCCTCTGGTAACAAAGATTTAGCCGATGCACATGTGGTAGGAGTTCAAGCTGAGATTGGAATGTAAAACGAGTTGCATGAAAATTTTTCTTGGCATGATGTTGATTTGTGTTTGTTTCAATGTTGAAGCCAATGCAAATACTCGCGCAAAAGCTAATCACAAAGACGGGGGATCGAAGGGAACGTCCCATCGATCTCCGATTACTGCCTCCTCTAGAGCAAACTCATTAAGTGAGGCGAATGAAAAACGTATGGGTGTCGGGGTCATCCTTGGTGGCCCCACAGGTTTTACTTTTAAAAATCATTTGCAGGGAATCCAATTTTTTGATTTTGCCCTGGCCTACTCACTACGTAGTGATGAAACGTTTCATATTCATGGAGATTTTCTTTGGCAATTTGCCGATAGTTTCAGAGTTGATCAGGTTCCCATGTTCACTTATTTTGGCCTAGGGGCAAGGTTTAAGCATTATGACCGCCATAAAGATAACGAAAGCTACGGCCTGGGATTAAGATTGCCTGCCGGCTTTGGGTACGTGATGCCGAAAACTTCGATCGAATTATTTGCTGAGGTTGCTTTGATTGTGGATATGTTAGAGTCAACAGATATGGATTTTAATTTCGGTGTGGGCGGGCGACTTTGGTTTTAATCTTTCTGAACGGATTATGAATTTTAAAAGTTTCTTATGAAAAATAGTGCAATAAATAAAATTTTTTGGAATCGTATTTTTATCGTAATTTATTTGATTTTTTTTAATCAAAAAACAGGAGCGCAAACACAAATAAGTTGTCCAGCGTGGATAATTAATAAGGAAAGTACACAGACTTGCCCAGAGTATCAGTTAATTCCTGATACTTATCCAGTCATGGCAATTGTATTTCCGGGTAAACCTAAACGCGATGGATGGTCTAACTATTCTCAAAAAGATTTTACTAAAGAATTTGGGTTTCAGCTTCTAACAACTATCTCACCAACTATGAACTCAGGACACTTGCCCATTTTAGTTTTACCCTTTGATGCAATATCTGAATTAAAGGTAACTACCCAGTAAATTTATGTGAAAAAACAAGTTCAATTGATTTTGCATAGTTCCTATTTTGTTTTTTTTCAGTAGAGATAAATCCTCTAATCCTAAAAAATGCTTTTGCGCCATGTTCGCTTCGAAATAGTCCCGAT
>JARXAH010000003.1 GCA_029865945.1 Bacteriovoracaceae bacterium
ACCTAGGTCCCTCGTAAATTTCGCCACTCTACGGACTCCTTTTTCTGCGGCTTGCCAGGAGCAAGCCTCGAAACGTCGTCCTAGTCGTGACGAAATTTCCAGAGGGCCTTAGGTAGTTACAAAACCACGTAGGTAGATACCTTTTTAAATTAAAATTACGGCCCTAAATTAACCGTAAAATTTTTAGGATTTTTATCAATACCTAACAGGTAGATATCATTTCGATCGTAGCAGAGAAAAAACTAAAGAAGTACCGAAATTTATTTCTACTCCTTTGCTATCAAGGTAGTTTTTTGATATGAAAGAGAGAAAAAAAATTAAAAAAACATGAATTTAGAAACGTACTTAAAAAATAAAAAACTCATACCCAAAAACCTTGCCAATAAAGTTCAAGTAAACTCACATCGGTGTTTGAAATGTTTTCGCTCACAAAAATCCTGTCTATGTTCTGAAATTTTGCCACTACTTACTAAGACACAATTTATTATTCTCATGCACCCGAAGGAAGCTAAAAAAGAACGCGTCGGAACAGGGAGGTTGTCACACTTAAGCCTTATCAATAGTAAAATTATTATTGGAGAAAATTTTGATGGCAACGAGGACGTTAAATCCCTCATCAAGCACTCTGAAAACCAATGTTTCATTCTTTATCCCGGGTCCAATTCACACAATCTTAATTTGTCTTTACATCCACTAATGAACTATGAAATCCCTGGCCAAAAGAATATCATCTTCGTTATCGATGGAACGTGGTCGTGTGCCAAATCCATGATGCGTGATAGCACCATCCTTCATCAGCTACCTCGTATCAGTTTTGATTCAAAACAGACATCACAGTTTTATATCAAGCAACAACCCACTTCCCTTTGTCTCTCCACCATTGAATCTCTCTATCAAGTGCTAGAATGTCTCAATCAATGGGGGGCTGAAAAAATTGAAAATAAAGGCCATGAAAATTTTTTGTATTTGCTTCAAAAAATGTGTGATTTTCAAAAATCCTGCACAGAGCTTCCGCAAAATCATCGCTATCGTCCGAGTCGTACGGGTTACAAAAAATCCACAGAAAAGAAAGTTAGTAAAAAATGGATTAAGAGAAAAATTTATTTTGAATAAATGTGCCTACCTTAGAGGTAGGCCACAAATCCAACGAAATGCCCCACCTCAAGAAATGCAGGAGCTAAATCTTGATTAGAACAACTAGCTGAAAAAATTATTTTTTGTGAACTCTTAACAATAACGATAGTTTTTTTTGCCCACGCAAGACATGAATCTTTTGAGGGAAATGTACTTTGAAAATATCCTGTAACTTTCGCAACTACATTCGCACCACTCATCGGTGGAAGCGGTGGAATACCATTGCCATAATCAGTAGATGGAATTTTGGTTTCCACTAATGTGACTAACGGCTTTACGATATCAATTTTTTCAAGAGGTACCGCCACAACTCTGTTCATTAGAACAATTAAAAATCCAACCATTAAAATTTTTTTCATATCATCTCCCTTGTTTAAAGTTCTCAAATGTTAATTTATTCATGGACGATAAATTCATATTTACCATCTGGAAATATTCTTAGACTCGCACGACCAATCAAACGATCGGTTCCAGAACGAAAAATCATACCAACTCCTGAATGATCACGTCGTCTTTCGAGTCCCTCAACAAACACGGATCCATCCTCCATGGGCCTTGCCTTACCAGTATTAGTGACTACTTGATTTCTACTTGATGATGAAGAATCGAAAAAACTTTCATCCACATAATACTGATAATGGCCTTCTTCTAAAGACATGCCGGAAGTAGTGGCCGAGATCCACTTTGAAGTCTCTGGATCGAAAAATGGAGAGCTTAGCCCCAAATAATGATGAGAGTGATTTCCCAGTCTTATACTTTTATTAGCATTCAAGGCATGGACCGGGCGACGAGTCACTGGATCACATTTGAAGTTTTCTGGGTCAATATGAACTAACTGAAATCCTCCGTAGTTATTCAAACTCCAATCTAAAATTCCAAACTTTGAAATAGCTTGACGGTATTCACAAATCGTCTTTGTTTGAAAAAATCTCCGTGAACCTAAGTACTGATTTAACAATCGCGCCGGACGAGTCGATGTGAGGGGTACTAATTCTTTTTTTTGGGCCAATGCCTGTTTTCTTTTTAGTTCAATTAGAGATTGAATATGGAATTCATGAAAGAGAGTGAAGACTAGCATTTCATTATCCATCAAATCCCAGATGGGCCGGTAGATGGTGAGTAGTTTTTCTCCCTCTATTTGCGGTTCTTTTTGTGTGATCGCCTGCGCCTTTTCACACGAGGGTGGAGCATTTACTTCATCGGAATCTAAAGAAAAATTAAGTGGGCCATTAGTATAACGAACATATTTAGTTTCGGCCTTCGGATTTAATTTTAGTGCGTTTAAATCTTTCACAACATCACGAACAAAAATTTTCGCACCCGCTGCTCGATCCTCATCAAAAAATTCTATGCGTTCAAGATAAGCATCCACTAAATTCTCAATGGAATCATCGGTATTGCCAACCGTCATGGGATTTTGAAGATCCTCTGATTCCCAGTAGTCAACAAGCTTTACTCGCTCTGGGCAAAGAAAGACAACTCCTCCATTTCCCGTTTTTTCGCCTGCCAAAGCTTCACCAATGGTGAGTCCGATCAACAGCATGGTTAGAATTTTTCTAAAATTTTTCATCTTTTTTATCCTTTTCTTTTTTTGATAGTGGAAAAAGCTGCATGGAAAGACGGTACACTTCAACTTGGTGACCAGATTCCAACAAATCAGAAAGTTCATCTTGAAATTTTCTAATTCGCTCCTTCGCTATATTCAATTTTTTTGGACCAATGGCCATTGTCATGGACGTAAAATCTCTTTGATTCACGCAATCTTGAAATAGTGACTTACGAGCAAGTTCAAACGACTGATCGTGATTTTTTTTAAGCGCCAAATCATCGACATCATCAGCAGTTCGGTAACTCATTTTCGATCGTCTAAGTATCCCCTCGTTGTCGACTTCCACTAATCCGAACTTAACTAATCGGCCCATCACCACTTTGGTGCGCGCCATTGTGATTCCCAGTCGCCTAGATATCCAATGATAACAATTCTGGAAGTCTGCACACTTTAGGAGAGACAAAATAGCGAAATGCTCCCATTCAGCAATAATTTTAAAATGAGAGGCGTTTAACTCGAGATATCTAGGTGCCAATAAATCTAAATCAATATCGTTTCTTGATTGAGAATTGGCACGCTTATCAGGAAAAAGTCCCAAAATCTCAGAGCGCTCCTGAGGGTCAAGTAAAAGTCCTTGAGAAATCCGCGCTGCAAGATTGCGAGAAATATTTCTCCTGCCATTCAAAATCGAAGAAAGCGCCCCAACGTGGACACCTACTTTGTTTGCGAAAGCACGCAACGAATATCTAGAATTCTTGTTTTGAAGTTCCGCTAATTTACTTCGCAATAAACTTTGAATTGCAAGTTGCTCATTCATAATGAAGGGAACTTACCTGGATAAGAATTATTCTGCAATAGAAGATGCGACAAAGTGTCGCAAGAATTTGCGACACCCATAAACCAAAAAATTAAAAAAGGAAAAAGAAATCGAAAAGAAAAAAACTCAATCACTCATCAAAAAGATTAACGGCCGAACATCATCTTCTGAAGTCCATTCCCAGTAGCGAAGTAAAATTCGGTAAACTAACAATCCCGTCTCCCCTTCACCTAAAATTAAATAATTCAAGGCCTGGCTAGTTAAATTGGTTCTGGTTAATCCAATAAATAAACTTCCGGGATTAAGGAGTTCACTGATATAAGCAATCGAGTTGGCGAGGGCAATGGCACCGCTCACTTCAATCATCACATCTCCATTGAGATCCTCTCTTGCCTTGATACTCAAAGCAGATAGAAATTCGCTGCGATTGGTAGATAAATGAACATTCAAGAAGGCAATTTTTCCATCCAGCCGGTAATGCTTGCGCACTTCTTTTGCTTTATATTCGCGGCTCGCCATTTCATTGCTGGCCACAGGAACGAGATGAACTTTTTGATCCGCAATTTTGGACCAAACTTCTTTAGACTTTGCGTCTTGAAAAAAAACATCCTCAACTCGAAATTCTAATGATCGCTGCCAACGATAGATGACTCCCATGATTAAAATCATCACAATAAAAACGCATCCGATAAATAAACCATCTGGTTTAACAAACACGTTATCTAAAAAGGTGTAGGCAAAAATAATCGCGACACCAAAATAATATAAGCTTTTTAATTTTTGGAATTTTCCTTCGCGCCATAACGATAAGGCCACAGCAACGGCCGCTGATAACATGAGCGCTAATACCCCTGTCGCATAGGCACTACCCTGGGCATCCACATCGGCCTTAAAAATCCATGTCACAATGACGGTGATGATAAAAAGCGCAATCACAAGTGGCCTGCGGTAAGCACTCCAATCGGGGGCCATTCCAAATCTTGGCAAATATTTAGGAAGTAAATTGAGCATGCCGGCCATGGCCGAAGCACCCGCAAACCACAAAACAAAGATGGTAGAAAAATCGTAAACCGTTCCAAACCCATTTCCCAATAAGTGGTGGGCCAAATAAGAAATCGCGCGGCCATTGGCCTCTCCGCCTGCTTGATAGGCCGAGGGTGGAATGAGAATTGTGGTCACTAAACTTGATATGAGGAGAAGAAAACACATTAAGACAGCGGCAAAAGTTAAAAGTTTTCTCGTGTTACTTATCCTCTGTAGCGGAATTTTTTGATGATCCTCCACTCCATGATCATCTCCCTCGACGAGTGGCATGACCGAAACTCCCGTTTCAAATCCGCTCATTCCCAGGGCGAGCTTAGGAAAAACCAACGCCGATACGATAAACAAACTTGTCCAATCGGTTCCCTTGGTAATATCTAATTGCCACTGAAAAATTAATTCTGGTTGATGAAGAATATGATCGAAGCCTACAAAGAGAACGACAAAATTGAGAATAATGTAGGGAATGGCAATCAGAGAAGCTAGGCCGATGGCCTCTTTAAAGCCGCGCAAAAAGACGGCCGCAAGCAACGCCATGAGGGCAATGGTTATCGCCATTCTGGAGTCACCTAAAAAAGCGTGGGCCAAGGGGTTTTCTGCCAAGTGCAAGGCCGCATCGGCTGCCGAGAGAGTAATCGTGATGATAAAATCCGTAGAAGCAAAACCCAGCATCACTAACACAAAAAATTTCGCCGACCATCCCTTTAATAAATTTTCGAGAATCGAAATGGAACCTTCTCCATTGTAGGATCGTTTGGCGACTTGGGAATAGGTTGGGAGAGCACAAAACAAGGTCACTAAAACTAATATTAAGGTGGCCAAAGGAGAAATGGCGCCCGCAGCAAGGAGTGCAATCCCAGGTTGGTACCCAAGGGTGGAAAAGTAGTCTACACCAGTTAACCAGATGACTTGATACCAAGGCTTCGTTTCATGTTTGATAATTTTTTTTTGGATCTCAGATAATTCAGGATGAAATAGCCACTTTCCTATTCGCGACGTGGGCGGTGAACTCGTTGGTACTGGCAGAGGCGCAATCCGCAATTCGTCAGGGCAATTATTGTTTCGATTATTCATGGAATGATTATTTTTTACCCTATCAATTTCTTTTAAATTGCATCAAAGTTTGGAGTGAGCGTCTATACCTTTTTAAGCATATTGGCCAAAAGGTTGAGATCAATCAAGAGCTATCTGAACATTTGTTCGCTATTTTGATTCCTGGCCCATAATTTCCCATTACTTAAATCTGATGCTAGTGTTGTATTCCCATAAAAATAAAGAAAGGCCAATCCCATGAAGTTCGATTTTGAATCTCCTGAATTCGTATCCAAATTTATCAAGCAAATTTCTATCGGCCTGGGAATTGTTCTTGTCCTACTAACGGCCTATAGTTCCTTCACCGTCATCTCACCAGGGTACACTGGTGTCGTCTTTAATATTTGGACAGGATCATTAAGAACCGTCCCGCAAGGGATCGCGTGGCGCTTTCCCTGGATCACCCAAGTACAGAGTTATCCCACGGCGCTTAGAACTTATACAATGGTAAGGCGCAGCGAAGAAGGTGCCTCTCGCGGTGATGATAGTATCGACCTTCCCACGAAAGAAGGACAACACATCACACAAGATATTTCTGTTACCTTTAACACTTCAGAAGAACAAGCGGCGCAGGTCTTCAGAGCTTTTCGCGGCGCTGACATTTCCGATATTGAGGCCACCTTTATCAGAAGAACAATCATTACGGTTGCGCAAAACGTTGCGGGGCAGATGTCACTCTCCGAAGTTATCTCTGCTAAGCGAAATGAATTGCAAAATGAAATTCAAAAAAATCTGTCTGCTGAAATTGAAAAAATGGGATTTCATCTAGATAAAGTTAACTTGGGAGCAAGTCACTTGCCTGCCTCTTTGGAAACCCAAATGCAACAAAAAATGGCGGTACAACAACAGGCCCAACAAGCGGAATTTGAACTTCAAAAACAACAAATGTTAGCAAAAGCGGAGGTGGCAAAGGCAGAAGGTGAAGCACAGGCAATTTTAGTGCGCGCCAAAGCTCAAGCGGAGGCCAATCGACTTTTACAATCCACTTTAAGTCAAAATTTAATTCAAAGTAAGGCGATCGATAAATGGAATGGAACTTTGCCCCAAGTTTCTGGTGGCGCAACTCCGTTTATAGATTTGAGATCCATGGGTGCTCTATCGTCTAGTTCTAATAGCACAAAATAATTTCTTTCTTCTTTTTACGGCAAGATTTGAGGAAAGGAAGAAGACTTCCCGGCAGATAAATCCAAGACAACATTAATCGATTGAGAATTTTTATTGTAAAAAAATAATTCCTCACCATAGATCGGATGAAAGGCCGAAAAATAAATTCCACTGTTCGTTGAGAGCATAGGTTTGGGATTTGAATTCTCTTGCCCTGGCATTAAGTCTGTTATTCTTTCTGCCGTGGCCGATTGTCCGGAGGAAACTTTCCAAAGCTCAACACCAGAATTTTTTTGGAATGCAGAAAAATATAGGCCATGACTAGAAGCTAAAAAATTACTAGGGTTTGATCCTCCCAGCGTCGTTTCAATATTGGAATGCACGGATAGCGAAAAAACACCACCACTCGCAGGTTTAGATCCCTTACATAATTCGCTATTGGAGACTGAATTGGACGAACAACTCATCCACAAAGAATTTTCCCAAACCAACATATATTTTTGATTATAGGTGTTTGTGCTTACCGTTTGAATTTGCTCATTACTTCCCATGGAGCGTAGCGAACTATTTTGAGATCCGGCCGGCGGCACTCGGCTAAAGGTGTAAAAATAGAGTGTGTCTTGATAGTTCACCAAATATTGCGGATGCGAGCCAACTCCTGTGGTGCTTGCTAAATTTGAGACCAATTTTACTTGCTGGCCATCCCAAGCGTAAAGTTCGTATCCCCCATTTACTGTATAGGCCGAAAAATAAACTTTGTTATTTGATAAGGTAAAGCCATAGGGTGAAGAATCATTGGCACCAGGATCAATATCTTTAATTAACGTTAATTGTCCTTGCTCAGTGAGTTTAAAAAATTCTGTTCCATTGGTAGAATCAAAAAATGATCCCACATAATTTCCTTGATAAAAAATGGCGCCGAAAGAGAGTCCATGCTTACCTTCCAATTTTGAGGCCGCGCCTGATGCTTTATTAATGATCCAAACATTCCCGAGTGGAGCACTTGTGCGAACGGGATTTGTTTCATAAGTGAAAAGTAGCCAAGTATCTTGCCCGTTAATGACTTGGACCACTTCTTCAGAATTTCCAAGCGACGATAATTCGCTCAACTGCGAGTTACTTCCATTCCAACGAAACACTTTTGTTTGTGGGCCTTGCTTCGATACAAAAGTAATCACCGTTCCATCAGGGTCAACGAAAGGTGCGGCGGTGGGAGCGGGTGTCCCCGCAGGAAGAGTCGGGATAATATTTGGCGCTGGATTCAAGGAACCACCAGGGACGACGCTATTACTAAGTATTTCTACTTGTTTGACTCCAGGTGGGGTGCATTGAAATAGAAAAAAAATAAAAATAAAATAATAAAAATAAAATAATTCACAACGTTTCATTTATTACTCATTTCTACCGCGTAGGCCAAAGCCAATTTTACGAAATGAATTCCGTGATCATAAGAATTATTTAAAAAAGACATGGTATCGTTGATTGTGTGAATGTTTGGATTACTGTCATTTAAGTTCGGGCCCGATTCGAAGGGAAAGGAAGATGGGTAACCAAGGTCATTCCAAGACGCGTGATCGGAACAAGCATAGGTACACTTCATATAGGCCCAACTAACACCCACATAAGTATTTATGAGATCCACCATAAAGCTATTTTGAGCAACATCAGTGAAATCGCTTATCAAATAAATAATTTTTGGGGTATTAGGATTTTTGTAAATGATCATATCACTTTGCAAAACTCCTTTAAGCGGTATGTTTAATCCCTTAAACCTCATGGCAATTTCGTCTGAACCTAATAAGCCGGCCTCTTCTGCGGAATAAGCAAAAAAATAAATACTTCGCTTGGGCTTAAAATTATTTTCCATCATCAATCGCAAAACTTCTGTGTGAGAGGCCACCCCTGATCCATCATCATCGGCACCTGGCGCAAAATCTAATTTATCTTCATTAGTGGAATCACCATGGGCCCCCAGGACAATCCCTGGAAGATTGGGATCACTGCCTTCGAGTTTTAATAACACAGAAGGTTGCGGCCAAGAGTGTTCAAATAATTGCACCTGAACATCATTGCGATGAATCGTCATGCTGCGCCAGTGGTAGTAGATCCATTTCATGCCGCTCACTCCTGAGTTGGTCTGAAAGTATCGACTTCGAAACGCTGATAGGCCCAAATTTAAGTTCAATAAATGAGAGGAAGAAATATCATTAAGCATGGGATTTACGAGCGATTGCTGATCGATAGTATTATTTAGCATGGTAAAAGACATTTTTGATTCTTGCCAATTTTGCATCGCACTGATTGACTGAATTCTTTTTTCGGCCGAAGCCACACCATAACTTATCTTATGTCTTCCACATCCTAGACCTGGAGTATCTTCAATAATTTGCTGAGCTTTACTTAAATCGAGTGGATTAATTTTAATGACACTGACACTGCCATTATCTAAACTTTCATAAATTTCTGCGGATGAAAGATGGGTAAGTATCTCGGCCCCTAATTTACTATTAACAAATAGGTAGGGAACATCTTGTCCCTGAGATGGCCTTGACATCAATGAAGTAAGAAACAATAAAAATAAAATCTTTAATGCGAATTGCTTAACCATCGTAGTTATGATTTTAACTTACTTTTCTTCGGCCCTTAAGGGGAGGTTAATTTTGCTCTCTAAGATCATGGCATTACTGCCAACATGGCCAAATAAATGGGTGGCATGAGTGCCAACAATTTCTGTCAACCAATAGCGCAAATAAACTTAACTTAATTTTACAATCCCCTTCAATTGTCCTACTAATTTTATCTACAACTGATCTTTTATTAATCATTTAATCCTAACCAGCAAAGGAGGCCGGCCCATGTTTAGAAAATTATGCTTACCATTTTTTTTGATCTCAACATTCACACAGGCAGAAACTTCAAGTATTGAATTTACTCTTACAGGTAGAGAAGTAATCAATCACGCTTACCAAGAAATCAAAATGGCGTCTCTCAACCCAGAACTTAAGAAGAAAAATCTTCCCCCCTTTGATAAAAAACTAGTTTTTAAAAAAGATGAATCAAAAAAAGTCGTGCAAGCGAAAATTGAAACTATTGTCAAAAATTTAGAAAATTTCAATCAGGCCTTCGGCAGAAAAACAGAATTGTATGTATGGAATGCTTATTTTTATGAGTTACCTAAGTTGTGCTACCGAGGAAAAATCGAAGATGTCAAAACCATCACTGAGCAATTAATGGGAACCTTGCTTCATCCTGATCAAGGAATTCAAGGTATCAAATATCTAGATAAGAAATTTATTACTTACCCTGAAGAATTTTTTGAAAACAACATAGATTCGCGCGCCAACTATATTGATAACGGTTATAGACGAGCGATTGGTGCTTGGGAAAACTTTGATTCAAAATCTGAAAAAGTTCTCATCCTTTCAGATTACGGCCCGCAAGGAGATGGAACAGAGTTAACGGCCACTCAAATCTCAAGATGTAATTAACTTAGTTAACTAATTAGTCAATCTTGTGAGCAACCCGCTCTCTCATTTTTAAAAAAATATTTTTTGTCGCCAAGCAGTGAAGATACCCTTTTTCCTGCTTGGTCGATCTTCAAAGAAAGTAGCGGAAAATCATGGGACACCCATTTCTTACAGTAATCCTCGTTATTTTCTTCAACAAAGAGGCATGAACAAATCTGCTTCGCTTGAAAATTAGATAGATTGGAAAAGGTCGATAAAATACTATTGGTGTTCGTTAATTTAGCGTAACCCAAATCCAAACAAATAAATAAAACAATAATCATGACAGGCCATTTCATTTTCTTAAGGGTTCGCATCACTATATTCCTTGATGGATTGGATCGCTAGAGATAAAAATTTTTCTCTTGAGAAGGATTTACTGTCTTCATCACCCAAGCGCAAGATCACGGAGGATAATTCAGGGATGATCGTTATACTTTGTCCTCGGTGTCCTAGGAAAAACGCTAAATTTTCGGTGATGGTCGGATAAGGAGCAGGAATAGTGGCCTTAAGCTTTTGTGAGGTGAGGGATTTGTTTAACCAAGAACCATGTCCATATAATAGCATGGGGGATACATATTTATGATTTTCATATTTTTTCAAGGTCTGTTCTTGATCATTCACCTTTGCAGAAGTAAAAAATAATTTTGCATTTTCACTAGAAATGATTTGCTTATCTTGGTAGCGACCACCATTCAGCAATAACTCCCCTATTTTAAGATAATCTTTGGGCGTCATGTAAACCCAAGATGAACCCACCCAGGTGCCCGCTGCATCTGTTTCCCAAGTGACATTCAAATCCATTGGTTCAAAAATTTTTTTCCATGGATAACTATCTTTTAGGGAGGGCGGCAAGGAAGATCTAAGCGCCATCATTAAAATATTGGTATCGCCGCTCGAGTACTCAAATAATTGCCCTGGTTCGCTTCTTTGAGGTGCGCACAAGGCATACTGCCCCATATTTGATTGACCACTTCCATAGAGCATATTGATGACACTGGAATAAAATGGCCCCGTCTCATAGCGTTCACTAAATTTAATGCCAGAAGACATGGTCAAGAGATCGTATATTGAGAGCGTTTTTTTTAAGGGATCGATCGTTAAACAATTTAAAATTTCTTGACCTAAATTGAGCGATGACAATTTACTGTCTAAATTTAAATAGCCATCTTCCACCGCTGCCAATAGAACGAGAGACGAAACTGATTTTGCCATCGACCAAGAATGATGTTTTTTCTTAGCAGTCCACCCCAAAGCATACTTTTCAAAAACGATTTGTCCCTTATGTAAAACCAAAACAGCGTGAGTCGAGCGATGATCGATCGTATCAAAAGCGTAGCGGTCTAATTCTTCCCAATAATTTTTTGCTTTTAAGCTTGGGGAAAATAAGAAAGTAGTGATCATTATTTTTAAAATATTATTCATGAATTCTGCTTTTTTGAAAACATTGGCAATAACTCCCAGACAAATTCTTTGATAGGAATAATCGACTTCCCTACCAAAATTGAAACTCCCATTAATAACATAAGATGAGAAAACATCATAGGAAGAATACAAGAATTAAGATTTTCTAGCTCATTTTTCCCATTTATGGGAAATACAGCACGACTACAAAACCGTTAAAACGCCTTGATCACTCGATCGTAATTATTAAACCTGTAAAACTCATTCGTGATGGAGACGTAATCACCGGCCTTATTCTTTTTGTAGTAAGGCAATCCTAATAATTCATTGACGCTATTAACTGCATCAAAATAACTCATATAGCCCTTGTTGTTTCTAAGTAAGTTTTGGTAGTTGATCAAATTAGAATCCCCTCTAAAGTCAACAATCAAACCTAACTCATTCGAATTTCCAGACCCTATTTCCTCTTGATAGATAGAATTCCTACTTTCTCTAGAAAAATAAAAATTTTCATTAAAGTGAATATATTCTTCATTTTCTTTTCCATATAAACAAAAAAAATACAATTTTTGTAACCCAAGATAAGTGGAGCGTATATATTCGCCACCATTTTGTGGAGTAGGATCGGAACTAAATTTCATGGAGCGAACAGCAAAACAACTTGTTACTCTAGCATCAAAATGAGTCATTACTTTGGCCAAGCGAAAGGTAACGTCCTTGGACAATTTAGCAGAAGAGTAGTTAGTCTGCGAGTTAACATTATTGTGAGATCTAGCAAAGGTGACGCCGTATCCAAGGTTCGCTGGTAAAATTGACCCCATTGAACCTCCGATCATTTTGTCGATGATGCTAGTGCTACTTCCTAAACCAACGCTAGCGCTGGAATAATTTGCGGTGAAAGTAACATCGTTTTCAGCGTTTTCGTATTTTTTCCCATCTTCAAAAACAATAGTTTCAGGAGGTGAAATCTCACTACTGACAATTTTTCTGTCATTACGTGGTATCACCTGATGGTAACTACCCAGTAAATTTATGTGAAAAAACAAGTTCAATTGATTTTGCATAGTTCCTATTTTGTTTTTTTTCAGTAGAGATAAATCCTCTAATCCTAAAAAATGCTTTTGCGCCATGTTCGCTTCGAAATAGTCCCGAT
>JARXAH010000004.1 GCA_029865945.1 Bacteriovoracaceae bacterium
AGCCAACCATTTTTTTCATTCACAGCTCTCGCAAGAATGGTGCCTAAATCTATATTTTTAATTTTTTGCCAATTGACGACCAGCGAGGGATTTAAAAAGAGAATTTTCATAGAAGGAAAAGGACGAGTCACGTTTTCTAAGTAAGTTTTTTGTAAACCCATCGCCAATGTTCGCTCTTGATTCCCCACTGGAAATTGGGTTTGTAAAAAATTAACATTCACAAGGCGTGGTGCGATTTCATCTGGATTAGTGCTGCCAGTTTTAGCAGAGACTACTTCTGTTTTTAAATCCATCGCAATTTTTTGAAAGTGGGATTCTCCCTCGAGCATCGGCCCTAAATAGCAAAGTGCAAAAATGATCGGAGGCATAATTAACATTAATACATAAGAGGATCTGTCTAATTGATAGAGCTTTGAGAGACTAAGAATTTCTTTGATTGTTTTTTTGGCAAAGAGCGCCGGGAGATCAAAAATGAGAAAGGGGCCAGTTAGAATACCTAAAATTTCTCTTACCACCGCAAAAATTCTCTTAAAGAAAATATTTCCTTCAGACTGAACGCCGCACAAAACTTGGCCAATAGTTACACCAAAAATAAATGAACTGATGACTCTAATGATAAGAAATGCTGCTACATAAGGGCCCAAGACGGATTGAGCATAGGTGGGATCAAAATGAATTTTTGTTTGCTCCAAAAAAAAATCGATCCCAAAAAAAGAAAAACTCTGAACTAATTGAATTTCATCTAGCATATTTTCTTGGATTAAAAATTGGACTAATTTCACACTAAGAATCACATCGATAAGGAAGGCGGCCATTCTAACGGGAAATGTCATAGAGTTAAAATCGACGAAACTAGACCATCTACGTCGACTAGGTTTTAAAAGTTTCTGTGACTGAAAGTTTGTGGCCGGTTTGGATCCTTGGATTTTATTTCCAATCTTGATGGATGCTTTTGATAATTCCATTTCTTTTTCAGGTTTTAATTCATTCACAGTGTTGGTTCTCGTGTTAGTAGGTTCAGTATTTTGTTGCGTTGTATTTTCTTTTGATTGATCTAATTCATCTGTGTCTATTTTTAAGATGGCAGATGATTTAGTGGGTTGCTGGATCGGCTCCTCCTCGGTGTCGAGTTCAATTTTTCCGGTGGTTGTGTTGCTATTTTTCATTGGCGACCATACTTGAGTTTTTTCGTCCTCTTCTGTTGTTTTGACCTTTGCATTTTCTTTTTCATCATGTTCGTTCATAAACTGAACCAAGGAGTCCGCATTGGTGGATCCAGGAGGAACGAAACCCGCGGGAACAATTTGTGTACTTGTTATTTGTATCTCATCGTCGCTTTCAAGATTTTCATTAATCTTAGTTTTCGTTTCGTTCGCTGCCCGTAGCGAGGTAAGAGTTCCATCACTGTTTCGATTAAGGATAAGAGTATTATCGTCTTCTTCGATCAAAGAATTTGTGCTTTGAGCATGAAGAGTATCTACAAAAAATTTAATTTCTAGTTCCCCACACTGAATGCGATCATTTTTCATCAACATAATCATTTTGTTGGGTGCGATGCGCTTATCATTAATGGCCACGCCATAATCAGAATTATGATCAATGATAGAAATAATCCCAGAGCGATTAAAGAGTGTGCAGTGTAAGGGAGAAATGTGTGGGTGATCGATGATGATATCTGTACCGTCGGATCCAATCGTAAGTGAAGAGTCCAAGAGTTTTTTTTCTTGAGCGGGGCCGCCGACTACTTGTACATAAATCTGGGTTACCGTTTCATTCATGAAATTGTCCTACTGTTTTTATCGGCCAAACTCAGGAACAGAGATGGGATCGTTTAAATTATTGTAACTTTATGCCGATATAAAAAGCAAAATGAAAATTTTTAGATAAGTAACCTTTCTTACGATAAAGAAAGAGTGAGAAGTGAGAATAGAGATAGGCGTTGAGCTAAGGATGAAAGTAATCGCATGATAAAAAAATTTCTTCGCTGGATTAATCATTGGTTCATTCATTGGTCTATTGTCGGAAGCATGATTTGTTTCTCCCTCTTTACAGTGCAATCCCAAACTCAGTCGCAAACTACCAACACCAACGATCCCAACTACAAAAACCAAATGCGCAAAGATGGTTTTAACAAGTGGATGGATACGGGCCTGGAATTGGCAAAAAATTATTTTCAAGGAATGACTCATACCGGCCAACTGGAAGCTCCCTATAGTGGGATGTTTCCTACATGCCGAGTGCCGGCCAAAGTGATTGGATACGGAAAATTTGATGCCAAAGGTTGCTCCGGAATCGACCAAGGCTCCTATATGAATGTGATCTCCATGGCCACGAAGACCAAAGAATTTTACGACACCATGATCAATCCTGATTCTCAAATTTCTAACGGCGCGGGAACTTGTTCAACTACGGGAGTAAGTTGTATCAACTGTATGTCGACAGGCTATAACAACCAGCTGCAAAAACGTCAAAATCAACTCACCAAAGCTTTGCAAGAAAAATTAGACGCCATTACCAAAGAGCGGGCCGCCTTTGATAAAAAAATTAGAGACGAATTTCAACCGACTTATAATTTACTCTTCAAACTTGATGATGCGGCGATGAATGGCATGCTCGACTATCTCAATTTTAATAATTCTGAGTGTACTGCTTATAATGATAATGATGGGATCAGAGATATGCTGATGGGTTCTGGACAATCTAAGGGGCTAAAAGATTTAAATGATGCCATGTTAAAACCAGAATCTACGACTCAAAAAGCCGTTAAATTTTTAAATACGGATGTTGCAGGACAATTAAATTATTCCATCATAACAGCGATGAATAATATTCCCACTTTTAATTCTTTCTTAAGTGGCAAGATGAATGTTCCCTTGGGAACTCAGGCCAATGCTGATGTGGCAAAAAAAGTAGGGGACGTTGCAGAAGAAGTTCGAACGGCACTTTCGGCAGAACATAAACAATTGAAAGAACAATTAGAAGTTTATCTAGATCCCGCTAATGCTGATGATGGTGCTCTACTCGAGAACATTGCGAGTCGGCCCGGAGTGAACTTACAAAATGCCATGACGGCCTGGGAGAATAATTCGATTACCAACTGTATTTATGGTGATCACAAGGTGAACGGCGTGACCGATAGTGTTAGTTTCACTAATGAAATTGTTCGAAGAGTCAAAGTGACGATGAATAAGAAAAGAGGAGAAAGCAAAGGGAGGGCCGTCATCGGGGATTCAGAAACGGAAAATTTGCAAAATTTAATCAAAGAATATTTGAGTCCGGATTCTCCCAATACTGCGAATTGGAAAAAGCGAATAGACCGATTTGAGGCAGAATTAAAAAAAAATAAAACGACCTCCGGAAAGATGCTGCTAGATACCAACGGTATATCAACCAAAATCGTTTCAGGTGGGGCCGTTGGCGTTGCGGCCTATCTCAGAAGTTTTGCTCACTCGTGCGCGAGTCGAGGGAAAAAAGACGGACGTAGCCTTTATGCGGTGAGAGAAAAAGTTCAAGAGATTGGGTCAAAAATAAAAGTTTTACAAGAGCAATATAAGAGAAGAATGTTTGAGGATATTAATAAAAAATTAGTCAATTGCGTCAACAATCCTATTCCCACAACCTATGGAAGTTCTAAGGAATGTACGGCCGATTCTCTTTCTGTGGGAGGAGCAAATTTTTGTTATGCTAATAGTTTAAAATGTGCACAGAATTTAAATAAATGTCGCATGAGAATTGGCCAGTATTATACGGCCAAAAAAACGGAACTGAATACTCAGCGCGATGAAATCAATAAGTACGTGCGAAATAGGATATCAGATATCAATGCTAAAAATAATAAAGATATCAAAGATGAAACGACGGTCCTAGAGCAATTGGGTTTTCCACTAGCGTTCTTTCCAGATATCAAAAAAATGGGAACAGCAGTTGATTTTGGGCCAACAAAGGAAATGGATTCGAAAACAACTTATCCCAATGTAGATCCTGCGGTGCTAAATTTAGATAATATCGAAGACAATATTAAAAAAACGACGGCCGCGATGATTGACCAATACGACAATTTGAAAAAAGAGATTGAAGAAGGAACGAAAAAGGTGGCCGCGGCGGTGGAAGAAGTTTCAGAGAAATCGAAAGGAAAAATTGATGAATATATTGCTGCGTGCGGTGAGGCCTTTAATGCTTTTGAAAAGGGCATAGCAGAGAAAAAAGCGGCGGAGCAAAAAGCGAGGGACGAAGCGCGAAAAGAGAGGGCCAAGTACAGACGTTTTTGCAGTTCTGTTAATGCAATTAATGAATCTCTAATCAAAAAAACCCTTCCTTGTACGACTTTAGTCGACGATTTGACTAAAAATGTCGGGGAGGCGTCGTTAGGCCAATACAAAACATTTCAAAGCACCGCACTTGACGCGTGCGCCGCTCGAAAATTACAACAAGAATGTAAGCAGCCCGTGTATGCTTCTGCCGCACCTGGCAGCAATAACATAATAGGGTATAACTGCGACCAGGCCAATAATGAAGCATCGAAATATTTTGAAACTAATGGAGAACTAAAGCAATCGGTCATTGAGCAGTTACAAGCTAGTTTGCCTCCAGCTCAAAGAGTCGGTGAAGTTAATTCAAGTAATGATTGCACGGATAAACTTTATCGGGACAATAAAGATGGAGGGTTTGGCGAGAAAGATGATAGCAGCGGTTCAATCAGTAGTACTCAATAGAATTTTTCTTTAAACTAATTTACTATCAATTTTCATTCAGTTATTTTTTTACCATCTAAAATTAAATTTTATTCAGGAAATTTTTATGAAAACAAAATCCACTGCGAAATGGGAACACACTGTTAAAGATCGATTCTTGCGCTACGTAACTTTTGATACTCAGAGCGATCCATCGAGTTTAACTTCTCCTTCTACAGAAAAACAAAAAATTCTAAGTCGCGTGCTAGTGGAAGAACTTTTGCAAATGGGTATTCGTGATGCCCACCTGGATCAATATGGCGTTGTCTATGGGACCATCCCTTCAAATAGTAAGAAGAAAGTTCCGGCCATCGCGTTTTGCTCTCACGTCGATACTTCTCCCGATTGTTCAGGGGCGAATGTTCGCCCGATCGTTCATAAAAATTATCAAGGCAAAGATATTAAATTGCCCGATGACCCATCCGTTATTATTCGAATGAAAGAACACCCCGATCTGAAATCGCAATTTGGAAACGACATCATTACGGCGAGCGGGACAACTTTACTTGGCGCTGACAATAAGGGTGGAGTGGCGGCCATTATGGATGCGGCCAATATTCTAATGAAAAATCCCAACATCATTCACGGAGATGTGAAAATTATTTTTACGCCTGATGAAGAAGTTGGCCGCGGTGTAGACAATGTGGATGTGAAAAAATTGGCCGCATCCTTTGCGTATACCATTGATGGCGAAACTGCCGGAAGTATCGAAGATGAAACATTTAGCGCTGATGGCGCAGAAGTGACGATTCACGGAGTACCTTCTCACCCTGGATTTGCGAAAGGCAAAATGGTGAGTGCCTTAAAAATTGCGTCCCTCATTGTGAGTAAACTTCCCCATCAATTGTCTCCCGAATTGACTAGTGGAAAGCAAGGCTTTATTCATCCCACCTCGATGGAAGGTGGAGTTGAGAAGTGTACCATTAAATTTATCTTGCGAGATTTTGATGACCGAAAACTAAAAGCTCACGGAGTGTTATTAAAAAAAATCGTAAAGGCCGTGACCGCAAAATATAAGAAGGCGAAGGCCGAAGTTAAAATCACAGAACAATATCGCAATATGAAAAAGATCTTGAAGAAAAATCCACAAGTCGTAAAGTTTGCCCTTGAGGCATTAAAGCGATCTGGTTTTAAAAAACCTATCTTGCGATCTATTCGCGGCGGTACTGATGGATCGAGACTCTCTTTCATGGGGTTACCGTGTCCCAATTTATTTGCTGGTGAGCATGCGTTTCATTCGCCTTACGAATGGGTTTCTGTACAAGATTTAGAAAAAGCGGCGGAAACGATTATTCATCTCGTACAAATTTGGGAAGAAAAATCAAATTCACCTTCCACTTATAAATGATGAAGGGGAAAGCGGTGCTTAGATTTATTGTGATCAGAAAACTTCACAATTTTATTGGCAATTAATTCTGATGACTGGCCCATTTCTTGGTGATTAAAAAATAAATACTCGCCCTTATTCTCTGCGAAAATACTCAGCGCTTGGGCCAACGTATCAATGAGTTCAACTCCAGAATAATTTTTCCAGTAGGACTTAAAGCTGTGTAAATCTTTCTTTTGAAGGGATTCGATGTACTGAACAATTTTTCGCTTTTGAGACGGGAGTTTAACCACAAATGAATGCTTGAGGGAAAAATAGGGGGCGTGATAAATCACAATCTGCCCATCTATGAGATGATGAGTCGCAATTAAAGCGTAATCTTTAATGAAACGATTGAGCGTCTCTTGTGAATCTCCTTCAACTGTCTTTAGTTCATTTTCGTCGACGGAGCGTTTTTTGTTTTGCAAATGGGACGTATGATTGCTTCGCATGGAGTGCCCCACACCCTGCATGTCAATTAATGTGGACAAGGAAGTTTTTCTCGATTGAGGGCGCATCTTGGGATAAGCATCTCGTAGCGTAAGAATGGTTTCAAGATAAGAGCCATGCAACTTAATCGTCAATTTATCCCATGATGAATTCCAAGATTCTTCCATCAAAGCAAGGGCACTTTGAAAATGTTTATAACTCTCAAAACATAAAAAAGACGATACTTCACCTGACGCCTGCTTTAACGTAATCGTAAATGGAGAGTGAATTTTTTTTAATCGTTCACCTAATTCCAACAAATTGTTGATGTGTTTTCTATCTACGTGAAATTTATCTAACTCAAATTTATATTTGGGATAATAAATTTGATTAATTTTTTTAATCCCGCGGCCCAAAAAATTTTTTAAATAATAGATGAGCAAATGGCCGGTCGCTTTCGCATCAGAGAGCGCGCGGTGGGCCTTTTCATGCTCGATGTGAAAGATATCACAGAGGTAGGGGAGGTTAGAATTCATGATGTCGGGAATTAAATATTGGGTCATCACTTGAGTACACAGCACTTGATTTTTGAGGGCCAATTTTTTGTGCTTCTTTAAGACGGCGTTAAGAAAAGGAATATCAAAATTGATATTGTGGGCGACCACGATATCATCGCCAATAAAATCTCTAATTTCTTGAATCACTTCATCAATGATGGGTGCGTCTTGAATATCACTCATGGAAATGGAAGTGAGGTGTTGGATAAATTCCGGAATGGGAATTTGTGGATTGATGTAGAGGCCTTTCTCCGCAATGATTTTTAAATTTTTTATTTTCACAATCCCGATTTCAAAGATGCGATCTTTTTTGGGATTGCCGCCCGTCGTTTCAAGATCGATCACACTAAAGCAAACGTCGTGAAAAAGAGAATCCTTTGTATCCTTGGAGTCTGGTGAATGTTGTAGGGGCGCTGAAGTGCTAGAGGGAACGCTTGCGGGCATAAAATCCTTATCCCATAATTAATAATTATTAGTGAGAGAGTTCTCTACTGATGCAGGTTTGGTTTTCAAGAAGGAGAACGAGCGGTGAGACGCTGAGACGTGCTCCTGCACGTCGCAAGCGACGAATCCCGAAGTTCGACGCACTGGAAAATCAAAACCGCATCAGTATATCATTCTAGCGACTATTTGCTTCATCTTCGAGAGAGATTTTTTTGCTTCTTCTTTGACGTCATGGTGATTGAGTTTTTCGCTCGACTTTCCGGCCGCATAATTAGTGACACAACTGATGGCCGCCACTTTTAATCCACAATGATTGGCCGCGATCACTTCTGGAACGGTACTCATGCCCACCAGGTCGCCTCCTAAAATTCCCATCATACGAATTTCGGCCGGTGTTTCATAACAAGGCCCTAGCGTGTAACAGTAAACGCCTTCTTTCAGCGTGATTTGTAACTGCTTCGCCATCTCTTTTAGCTGCTGGCGGTACTGAACATCATAGGCGTGGGTCATATCGGGAAAGCGTGGCCCAAATTCGGTATTGGGGCCGATGAGCGGATTTTTGCCACTTAAATTAATGTGATCAGTAATCAAAACTAAATCGCCGGGATGAAAATTTGCGTTGATGCCCCCCGAAGCATTGGTGAGAAAGAGCGAATGGCATCCAAAAAGTTTTGATAAATAAATGGAAGTCACAGATTCCTGGGCCGTGTGCCCTTCGTAAATATGAGCGCGCCCTTGAAACATCAATACTCTCTTTCCATGGATCGTTCCAGCGCTCAATATTCCCGCGTGTCCTTCGACGGAGGCCTTGGGAAAGCCAGGTAAATCTTGGTAGGATACGTTAATTTTATTTTCAAGAAGCTCTTCCATGGGCCCTAGTCCCGATCCCAAAATAATGGACCATTCAAAAGGGCCTTTAAGTCCAAGTTTTTGGGCATGCTGAAAAATATTTTCTACATTTTTTTTAAAATTTTCATTACCAAAGTTGATCATATAATTTTCCAAATAAGTTTTGAGGAAGTGGGTTTTTTAGGCGTGATCACTACGATATCTTTTTCTATTTCTTTTAAAATATTTTCAATTAAGTTTTTTTGATGTTCGTGATGCTCGATGATCATCAGCGTATCGCCCACTTGGACTTTATCCCCGATTCGTGCATTGACTTGGATTCCCACGGCGTGATCGATGAGATCAGTTTTTTTTCTTCTCCCGCCGCCCAGGGTTGTGAGAATTTCCCCCAGTTTGTAGGCATCCTTCCACTGTACGTAACCTTTTTTCCTTGCCACTACCAAAGTTTTTACCGGCGCAATCTTTAGTAAATTTTTCGCCTGTTGGGAGAATTCGTTGGGCCCGCCTTGCAAAGCAATAAATTCATCAAACTTCTTTAACGCGAGTCCACTTGCGAGCGCCGCTTCAACTTTGAAACGAGCGTCCCTTTTATTCTTGGCAAGTTTTCCCATGAAAACCATCTCTGCCGTCAATTCCAAACAAAGCTCTCTTAAGTCTGCTGGCCCTCTTCCTTGCAACACTTGTAAGGACTCTAATACTTCAGACGCATTTCCCATGGCCACACCCGTGGGCCCGTTCATATCAGTAATGAAACATGTGACTTTTTTCCCGAAGGCCGCTCCCATAGCGCTAATGGATTTTGCAAGTTTCAGCGCCGATTTTTTATCCGGCATAAAGGCCGCACTGCCAAATTTGATATCCATCACAATGCCGGCCGCCCCTTCCGCCAATTTTTTACTCATGATGGATGCGGTAATTAACCCGATGTGATCGACGGTTCCTGTTACATCACGAAGAGCATATAGCTTGCGATCAGCGGGTGCGATGCTCTCTGTTTGTCCCATGAGAACTAGGCCAAATTTTTTAAGCTGATCCGAAAATTGATCAATAGTGAGCGCCGTATTAAATCCCGGTATGGATTCAAGCTTATCTACTGTTCCGCCCGTGTGGCCAAGCCCTCGTCCCGCAATCATGGGAACGGTCACGCCGCAAGCGGCCGCCAAGGGGGCCAGTACCAGTGAACTCTTGTCGCCAATTCCCCCGGTAGAGTGTTTATCGATGGTGTGCTGATTAAAAACGTCAAAGACGTGTCCGGATTCCAGCATCGCTTTGGTGAGGAGGTAGGTTTCTTTTTTATTGATATTTTTTAAAAAAATCGCCATGAGCAGGGCCGCGATTTGATAATCTGGAGCGCTTCCCTCAGTTACTGAGTCGATAAAAAAAGAAATTTCCTCAGCACTTAATTCTTTGCCGCGTTTTTTTTTCTCGATCAAGGAGAGGAGAGTGAGGGGCGTTTCATTTTTTATACTTTTTGCTGGATTTTTTCTTATTATGTTTTTCTTTGCCTCATGCATATTTTGCTCGCAATGAAAGTGAGTTAATTCTACAATTATTCTTAAGCACTTTTGGTTGGCCATGGACGGCCGCCAGGTGCTCATTAATCAGAGTATTTCTCTGTTAGTTAGGTAAAAGTGAGGTGTAGTAGTGAACAAACTAATGGATTTTAGAATGATTCACAAGTCATTTTGTACTTTTCTGCTCATCCTCTTTGGGTGCCAAAATATTGTCTACGGCCAATCTCACTACGACCCAGATGAACCTGGGCCGCAAACTTCTCTCTCGCTTCTAGATCAAACAAAAAGTGATTTATATATTATTACTGCCGCAGGTGTTGGGGGAGCGGTTCTTGGACTATCAACACTTTCCTTTTCCAGTAAACCTTCTGATGATCTAGGACACATTTGGACCGGTGCTGCGGTGGGGATTATTGTGGGTGTAATATACGTTGCCTACCGTCAGGCATTGGGGCCCAATGGGATGTGGTCGGATGCTCCCGTGCAAGAAGAAGCGGCAATCAGCAAAAATATTTTCTTACAAGATTTCGCTTCAAAAACGACAAGCAATCAATCTATTCCTATCACGGTTGCCTGGAATTTTTCTTTCTAAATTTTTATGAGGTACAAGTTTGAAAAACCTAATCTCATTTAATGTTTTTTTTTATTCTATTTTTATGTTCTTTACTCTTTTTATACCGGGAGCAAAATCCCAGGGGAGTGAAGGTAAAAAATATGTTGTTGTTTCTAAGTACCAAGAAAATGGTGTGAACTATACTGTTTGGGGAATTAAAATAAATTCTCGCGTAAAGCGAGGAGCAAGTTATCTTCAGGCCTACGAAATTTCTGCGCAGGAAGAACATGTTAGTTCCTCTGGAGTCAATCATTTTGCCAATGAACTTAACAAATTGGGCATTGTGGTCATATACGACATAGAACTACTCAAACTGAGAAAAGCGCATGCTTCTTTTTTTCCTCCCAAATTAGAGTGGTCGACAATTCAAAATAATGTGGTTGAAAGCGGGCCTGGGTTTTTGTTTGTAAGTAGCGATTTCATAAATAAACCGACCATCGCTTCGCGCTTTGAGATGCACGAATTAGTACATATCATGAAGTATATAGAATCTAGAGCAGAATCCACGTTATACAGCTATGAAATCAAAAATACTTATGTAGGGATCAGCTTACTCCCTCATACGTTACGAGTAAGTTCTCCCTCCTATTTTCAAAGTTATCGGCCAATGATTTGGGATGATATTAGTTACAGCCAATCATTTTCTCTAGATGAAATTCTAGCAACTTCTCTTAGTTGGAAGTTTTCAGTAGAAGGGTTAACAAAATATTTAATTCTTAACGAGGGGCACTTAGATCCATCTTATTATCAAAATGATTTGAGTTTATTACAAAATAAACTAACTGAAGTATTAGATTATTTATCTAGAATTGATTACATGATCTATACCGCTATAATTGCCTTAAATGAGCGACTTTCAACTCTAAAATTACTTCTGAATTCTGGCGATAAAGAATTAGAAAAAATTACAATGGATCAATTGAAGACGAAAATTGCTCATTTAGATACAAACCAAAACTCTGGTCTGGAAAAAGAATTGTCCGCCATACCAGAAAATTATCTCACTTTAATTAAACTAGAGGGCACGCTTCTTGCTCCAGATATATCAAGTTCAGATAAAATTAAAATGATAAAAGCCTACTTAGAAGAAGAGCAAGATTTATTGAAACAAACAATTGAAAATATAATTAGACTTGAAGAAAAGTTAATAACTGGAAATTCCCAATTTGCTGTCGTTTCAATCTTTCAACAATTACAAAATTTAAGTTTGCTTAATCCATCTACTAATATTGATAAGGCAAATAAAATATTATCTGATACTCGAAATGCACTCAATTTTTTAATTCCGGATATATGTTCCACATCACTTAATAAATTTCTTGATATTTAGATATTGATGAAACTGGGAATTCTATGAGATTTTTGTTGTTTTTTACATTTATTTTTTATCATAGGATATCCCTTGCAGATGGGCCGTGCGAGATTAATGTTATCAAAGTTGAAACGTCTATTCACCCCATAACCAAGAATCCCTTAATTTTTGAAAACGAGGACCTATCTCAATTGATCTTAAAAACAGAGCGACTTACTCTCATCAAGCTCGGCCCCGAAATGTTGCAAAAAGTTTCTTCCATCTGGTTGGATCCTCAAGTTCAAGAGATGAGTGGAGATAAGCAAACTTTGAATGACGTGGATAAAATCTTAAAAAAGGGTGTTTATACGACGCTTCAAGAATGGAACAAAAGAATGGCCGATCCATCTTCGGCCGATGTCACTATCAACTTTGGAATTTACAAGGGAAGTGAACTCATTGGGATGGCCCAGATTGTGGGCCGCGCCGTTAACTTAGCTGATAAGAAAGTTGTTATTTGGGGGAGCGAAAGCATACACTTACGTCCTGAATTTTGGGGACAAGGTTACGGCAAAGAGGTTTTTTCAAAATGGATAGATTTTTCCTTTCTTACTTTAGGAATGGAGCGACTTCAAGGACGCGTTCTTAAAACCAATCTTGCCAGCAAAAATTTATTTCTTTGGGCCGGATTTGAAGAAACAAATAACCCAGGGACAGGACGTCAGGACAATCAATTTTTTTATTACCGTTTAGATAAAAGTAACTACCAGTCAAGGCCAAATTCCACACAAGATTAAATATCCAAAGTCTTGAACAAAACTTTGAGGCCAGAACATTTCAGATTTTATCTGTAGTTAGTTGATGATTCCTTCGCTACGATTCATCATCGAAACCCAATCTATTTTTATTCATGGAGGTAAATGTGAAAAAACTTACTGGTGCCTTAATTTTTATGCAGCTTTTCGCTTACGCAAACGCACAAACGGAAACTCAAATTCAAATTCAAGATCCGCAACCTGAGGAAAGTTACGCGAGCTACCGGTGCCGAGTTGTAGATGGGCCAAGCAGAGGAAAATATTTTGTATTGTCGCAAAATGAAGATCCATCGGTTTATGGTTACAATCTTCCAATCGGAACGAATTCCGCCGTCTTTCCAGGATTTGCCGATGTGGTTTTTAAGAAAGCTGGTTTTGATACGGTTTATACTTATGCAAATAATTTGAAATTTGCGCACCCGACGAATCCAGAAATTTACGGATCGATGGTTTATAAGGGCGGCCCGGGGTCAAAGCGCTATAGAGCGGAATTCATTGTGGTCGCAGATAAAGTTCTTTACGCTTACAAAACTAAGTGTAAACGCGTGAAGAAGTAGAAGTTAATTTTTTTTGATTTTTCTTAGAGCGTTAGGAATTTGTAAGTTGAGAATAATGACTCCCAAGGTAACCAAAATTAATCCTAGAAGTTCATTCATTTTTAGAACGGTATGATTTAAGAGAACATCAAAGAGGAGAGTGATGGCGGGAACCAAATAGGTGACCGTCGTCGCTTGAATCGGCCCCCAAACTTTTATGAGATGATAAAAACACATAAACGCAATGCATGTTGAGCCCACTCCAAGATAGAGGGAGGCCCAAATCACTGTTGAATATGGCCGCCAGAGATTTACGTCAGGGATTCCTTCGAACATCAAGGCAAGAATAATTAGTCCCACCAGCCCTGCGACTAATTGATGAAACAAATTGGTGAATGGGTGCATTTGTTTATAGTTGGAAAAAATTTCTCTATTTATAAGTGAGCTAGTGGCGTAAGAGAGCGCCATCATCGTGATGGCAAATCCGCCCCATAAAGAGGGATCTACACCCAGTTCACCAGCGAGCTTGGGCAAAAAAATGCAGATGACACCGACGAGGCCTAATATCAATCCTGAAACTTTTTTAAAAACGATAGGTTCACGGCCGGGAGTGAAGATGGCCCCTAAAATGAACGCCCACAGAGGGACAGTTCCGTTTAATACTCCAGCGAGTCCAGCGGAGACGGATTTTTCGCCCCAAAAGAGTAAGGAGAAGGGAATGGTGAATGCAAAAAGTCCGTTAAGCCAAAAGATCACCCGTGCTTTTTTAGGAATGCGGTAGGAAATTTTTTGCTGCGGCAATATAAAAAAAAGGTAACTACCCACTAAATATTTCTTAAAATCCTTATTTTATTCTGGGCCTTTGAAGTTTTCTGTGGCACATAATATAAAGTGAAGAGAAAACAAAAATACATAGAAACAATTTCCCAAGCAAAAGTTGCTGCGAGAGCTGCTAAAGAATCTCTCGTAGTAACAAATTTTTCGCCTGAAGCAAAAAAAGTTATAGAGTCACTAGCAAGTTGCCTTGAATCAATGACCAATGTATTTGCTCTCTTCGGCTCACCACATACCCCATCCTCTAAAGTTGGATCAGTCCTGGGTGAATTAAAAAATAAAACGCCAAAGACAAATAAGAAAAAAGGTGGTGGAAAATTAGTAAGACAAAATCCTGATCAAATAATCCGCCATGAATTGTTGAGTTGTAAAAATTGCAACACAGACTTATCGCATGTTGCTCCAATAGAAAGTAAAACAAGGCAAGAAGTTTCAATTAAAGTTAAGAAAACATTTATTGATCATGTGACGGAGGTTAAAGATTGTCCTTGCTGTAAAAAGCAAAGTGAATCATTCTTCCCTCCATATATTACTCGCCCAACCCAGTATGGCCCATCTGTAAAATCAGCGACCATTGAATTATCCGTTGGTCAGTTTTTACCATTTCGAAGATTAAAGGATCACTTATCGCATAATTTCGACATTTGGCTAAGCGAACAATCTATAGAGAATTTTAGAGAGGAGTTATCTGTTCTCCTTGTCGAAAATGAAACAACAAGAATTGAAAAATTAATGGCAAGCAAGGCCATTCACATGGACGAGACTGGAATTAAAATTGGCAAAGAACAATACTGGCTTCACTCGATTAGCAACGAAAATGAAACTTATTTCCATGTTTCAAAATACAGAGGTCAAAAGGCCCATGAAGAGATGTCATTTATCTTCGACTATAAGGGAGTCATCATACATGATTGTTGGCCTTCATATTTTTTACTTAAATCATCTCATGCCTTATGCCACGCTCACATTTTAAGAGAACTAGTTGCATGTATGAGTGCTGAGAAACACAAGTGGTGCGGGGAAATGAAAAAATTTCTTTTGAAGTGCCACAAGATTAAAAACAAAACTCCGTCTGTCGATGTTAAAAAATATATACGCCTGGAAAAGGAATATGATTCAATCATCGCGCGTGCGCTTAATGGATATAGGCGCCCCACGCTTAAAAAGGGAAGGCCAAATCGGAGCGACTCTCATAATCTGCTCTTAAGACTTAAAGAATATAAAGAGTCGGCCCTACGATTTTTAAAAGATCCAGACGTAGCATTTACAAATAATTTAGCAGAACGAGATATTCGGATGGGGAAATTGCACCAAAAAATATCGGGACTATTTCGAAGCGAACATGGCGCAAAAGCATTTTTTAGGATTAGAGGATTTATCTCTACTGAAAAAAAACAAAATAGGAACTATGCAAAATCAATTGAACTTGTTTTTTCACATAAATTTACTGGGTAGTTACAAAAAAAGAAATAGCACGGCAATGGCAATGCGAAGCGCGGCCGCTGTGATGGGCGGGACGATTTTCACGAGCGGTTCGATGGCGATGAAGGAGCCACTCCAAAAACAGGCGACGGCGAAGTATAAAATAAGATTTTTCATGGATGACCATAATTGTACACTTAGTTTTGACGGAAAGATTCAAGATTGAAACATAAGGAAAAAATTACAATCTGATTCTGTTCTCGGATGTTTTGTATTGAAGATCGGCCCAGATATTTGATTCTGGCAGGTAGGTTGATTGCAGGAAATTTCTTCCACCATTATTGAAAGTGATATGTAGTGATAATATCGAAAGTGGAATGATGGGGATCCTCGCTAATGATGAGGAAATTTTGGGAGATTAAAATAATGCAAATGAAAATGCAAAAAAGTTATTTATTAATTTTTACTTGTTTACTTGTTTACTTGTTTACTTGCGCGAGATTGCATGCTCAAGTAATTGATAATGCAACAGAATTACCAAGACTTGATGAATTAGTATCTACAAAAATAGAAGAACTTAAGGAAAAAGAAG
>JARXAH010000044.1 GCA_029865945.1 Bacteriovoracaceae bacterium
AAACGCCAGTTGAGATTACGGACTATCAAAAGTTTTTGAACTCACTGAAAGTCATGTGGTTTGATCCGCAAAGTTCCAGTGAATTTAAATCCAAAATAATCAAAAAACTGGTGTCACGAATTGATGTGAAAGTTGATGGGGTAGAGGTAACGTTCCACGTTGAGAAAAGTTATTTTAATCGGGAAATGAAGACAATAGTCTCTCGTCCCCAAATTCATGAGGGTGTCCAAGTAACTGAAAATTCAAAAATGTTAGAAGATTTTAGCAGAAATGCGTGTTCGAGTACTTGTCGTAATGGTGCCTCGGAAGGGACTCGAACCCCCACGACCTTGCGATCGGCGGATTTTGAATCCGCTGCGTCTACCGTTCCGCCACCAAGGCACATAAATTTGATGGATAAATGTGAACTATAAAATCTTGAATCCCATTCTTAAGGATAAGGTGATTTCAGTCAAGAACTTCTTTTAACGCGCGAACCGAACCTTCTGAGTCGTATCGAAAAATTGATTGTTCACACAATTTATCAAATGGCCCAGTATTAATGAGGCAAGAAAACTTTAAATAATCGATTAAGTAATCTGGCACACCCATTCGTAATAATTTCAAACCCTGATTAATAAGCCCTAACAATCCAATAGGAAAAGGCAGTGTATCCTTGCCATGCAAAATTTCTAACGCCTTCGTTAGAGGTAAATGCCCTGCAGGCGCCACATTATAAATTCCTGACGGAAAAGGAGTCGTTATGGACTTAATGATGGCGAGCGCCATATCGGATTGATAAATAAATTGATACATAGGCGCGTAATCAATTGGCCTCCAAGGATTTTTTGACATGAGCAACTTAGTCACTGCGTTCATAATATGTGGGCCAATGATATTACAAGGACGAAGAATAATCGTATTAACCGAATTTATATGTTGCCACATCCATGAACTTCCCATTTGATCCATCTCCACAACATCTCTCAAATCGGGATGATCCAAACTCGCTCGAAGAGGCGAATTTTCATCTAAGAATAGGGGATTATCATTTCTTGCCCCATAAACCAAATAACTGGACAATAAAAGCACTTGCTTCACTTCATGTTTCTTACACAAATCCAGAACGATTTTTGTTCCCATCACATTGAGCTCTAATCTTTCTTGGAGAAGCTTTGCGCTCTGACTTCCTGCTTGGGAAATTCGGCCAAGATGTAAAACCACATCAGGCCTAAAATCACGAAAGATCGATTCAAATTGTCCGAGGGTATAGCGTATACTTCTTAAGTCCACTTGCAGGCTTTTAAAAGGATTACTCACAGGACGAGAATCAATTCCCAAGATTTTCCAATGAGGATGAGTGCGAATTAATTTCTTAATTGTAATTTGGGCAAGGCCACCAGCAACGCCAATAACTAAAACATTTTTTTTATCTAGGCCATTTTGATCAGCGTTATTATTTTTCATTTTTATTCACTATGGAATTTTTTAATCGATTAAGAGTTTCGATCCAAAATTCTTTTGGGGGGATTTCATCAATTATTTTTTTTAATTTAATCGTTGGCCGTTGCTCTTTTCTTCCAGCATCAATCGCATTTTGCATCATTTTGTGTAAATTCACGACGAAGGGCATGAGTTCTTCATCCGTTTGTGCGGCATGATGGCCATCAGGAAGTTCCATCGGGGGAAGAAAATAAATATCCACTGGTGATGGTAGCGGGATCATCCCCATTGGCCCAAACCACGGAAAAAAAGGAGTTAACGGAAAAGAAGGAAATCCCAACATCTTTGCAATTTTGGGAGCTTGCCAAACCAGCGGATACATTTCTTCGGCCCCAATCACAACCACTGGTTGGATCGGCGTTTTATGATGAAGGGCCATACGCAAAAATCCTAAGGAGAATTTTTGCATGCGATAAAAATCTGGAGTGGATTTAGAAATTCCGCGCACTCCCTCGGGAAAAGTTAAAACATTTTCACCACGCTTCATGCAAATTTCACAATTTTTTCGATCACCTAAGATCACTCCATTTTCCATGGAAAATTTTCCCAAAAAGGGAAGTCCCATTAAAAATCTTTCTCCCATACCTCTTAAAATAATGGGCCTGGGAGTTGAATGTAAAAAAGTGGCCATGGCGAGTAGCAACCCATCAATAGGTAGTTGCCCTGTGTGATTGGAAACAAACATGCGATTAGAATTAATTTTTTGAATATTTTCGGCCCCAAAAACACGAACATTAAAATAGTGTTCATAGAGGGGCAACAAAAGCCTAAAGGTATTGGCAAACTTATCCACATCAAGCCCAAAGGGATCTGGGTTTTTTAAATAGTGACTCTTAGATTTCGAAAACTTCTCATTTAAGTTTAATTTGTCGGGAAGTAAGGCCAAGTTGTAAGTTTTGTCCATATTCCAATTTCCTCACTCTTTGTCATATACTTGATGATGAAGCATCAAGCTGATGCAGGCCAATGTTTTAATCTTATCTCTTTAAGGAAAAATGATGAATTCCTACGACAACCATAAATACAAAAGTAAATTAGGCCAGTTCTTTACCTCCTGTAAATCAGAATTCCTTCGCGCTGCCAAACTTGGACAAACCATGTTGGGCGCTGGCTTTCTTAATGATCAAAGATCTACCATCCACAGAGATTTAGGCGAGTGGTTGATTGAGCAAATTGAAACTGGAAAACTAGACATCAATTCCGACTATGTTAAGGGCTGCGAAGAAGAATTAAAGAAAATTGACGGAAAGATTCAACTATTGGACCGAGAAATTAGTGAACTTAAATCGGCCTATCCGAATCGGGAAGATGGCGTTGCGTCATAAGTTTTCTTAAGCAAAAACTGGCCAAGTATTGAGCAATTACATTCTGTAGCCCGACTTCGTCTTGGGAACATTTAAAAACTGCCGACCACCTGGAATTTTTTGAAAGCTCTATAAATTGAGTATTAAATACGTGTCTTTCACTTTGATTTTTTAATCCATCAATTTTATTGGCCACCAAGATAAGTTCCATGGAGAGTTGTTTCATAAATGATAAGAAGGCCAAATCACTGGACTCTGATAAATGTCTTGCATCTTGAATCACAACGCCCAGACACCAATCTTCCACTAGTGGAAAAAAAGTTCCAAGGAGCGCATCCCATTTTCTTTTTTGATCGTGACTTACTTTTGCATGTCCGTGTCCCGGTAAATCATAAACATAAAATTTTTCTTGTGGACTGGTGCTGAGAGTGAATTCAAAAATATTTATTTCTTTGGTTTTTCCTGGCGTTTTTGAAGTCCTTGCCATTCCTTGTTTGAAAAGATGGTTGATGAGGGTTGATTTCCCTACATTGGATCTTCCAATCATCGCCAGACCGATAGGAATTTTTTTTTGATGTTCTTTGGGGTATTGCTCCCACCATTTTTGAAACTGTTCAGCTTCTGAAATTCCTGCGATAAATTTTACCTTCGTTCGTTCTATGGGAGAGTTAATTTGTGTCATGAATGGCCTACTGTCTTTCTTGTTAAAATTTAAAATTACTTAATTTTACCTAACTCGCTAGTATCACTCCTGTCAATTTATATCAAATGGAGTCAGCAGTGAAATTAAATGAAGTAAGTATGCAATTAACACCGATGATGGGACATAAAAAATATATACCCGGCCATTATTTAGATTATGTTTTTTATTCTCATGGTGCGGACGTTGATCCAGCCCTTGGGCATTTATGGGAATTGCCCTCCATGCCCAGAGATCCTTTTGCCCTTCACCTTAAATTTGATCAAGTGAGCGGATCCACCTTCGCAATGTCGCTCATTAAAAAGAAAAGTTTTATTCTCAATGGGAGCAAAGTATTTTCAGCGGAATTAAAGTTGGGTGATCAAATCATCTTGGGCCACAATGTCATTAAATTTTTAGAATATAAACAACAGGATCCTTTATCATCTCAAAGTGATTCTAACGAAGAAGCATTGGCCGAATCCTTTTGGTCATCACCACTTCATTTGCTCATTGAAGGGGAAACAGGTGTAGGAAAAACGAGGCTTGCTAAAAAAATTTATGAGCACCATCAAAATGTAAAAAAGTGGTGCCACATAAATCTATCATCCTTTTCCCCATCATTAATGGAATCAGAATTATTTGGTCACGTAAAAGGATCCTTTACGGGAGCATTAAATGACAAAAAAGGGGCGCTCGAAGATTCCCACCAAGGCCTACTCTTTTTAGATGAAATTGATTCTCTGCCTTCTGAAATTCAAGTGAAATTACTTTTGTTTCTTGATGATCAAACATTCCGCCCAGTGGGATCAAATATGTCCAAGAAAATTAAAACGAAAATCATATTCGCCTCAGGGCGTCCACTGCTCTCGCTTGTGGAAGCAGGAATTATAAGAAAAGATTTTTATTTTAGATTGGCCAGTGGTTTGAAAGTTCAACTGAAGTCTCTTAAAGAAGATAAAGATTTAATTGCCAAGTATGTCATGGACTTTTGCCAAGAGAATTCCTATACGATTTCAGCAGAGCTATTAACTTATTATAAGAATTTTTCTTGGCCTGGAAATTTTAGGCAGCTTAAAGACCATCTCATTAAGAAATCCATTTCTGCCAAGAAAATGAAGATGAGATTAGAATTTGATTTGCACGATGAAGGCCTGCTTCTATCTGGTTCAAAATTATCTCCCATCAATTCACTCGTCGATGGTAAAAATCATTTGCTTACGCTTGATGAAATTAAAAATTTATATACTCAAAAAATATTTCACTTCAGCAATGGAGATTGGCAGCAGACTGCTGATGTGTTGGGAATTAGCAAGAAAACAGTAAAGACGATTATTTTAGGTGAAACGGGATCGTAAGGGATTTCTTTTTTCAGTTAACCAATAAGTATTCGATGTGAACGGCCTTTACTTCTCCTGCAATTTCTCTGGTCTTAAGGACTTGGTCTATTTCGTATTTTATTTTTTCTCTTTGAATATTTTTACCTTCATCAGTGAGAGAGAATTGAGGATCCATCGGCTCCAGTGTCAGTTGAAGATGGTCTTGAAAGATAATTCGGTTATTTAAAAAGTACATTTGGGCCGTACGATTATTAAATTCCACGGTCAAATCAAGATTAAGGTGCTTCATCCTCCTAGGGCCATTCATAAATAGGGGGAACTTTACTTCATTCATTCTAATTTTTTTTTCGCGAAAGTTATAATAATCAGGCAGGGCAACTTTGGGGTTTTCTGCTTCTTTTTCTTGCATGAAGGGAAGGGAGACAACAAATTTTTTAGATGAACTTACTAAATGAAAGGCATTTAAGATCGCAAATAACACTAGGAGAGAGAGGAAGAAAAATTTCTTTGGCCCAAGATTTTCGATCCAATGAATAAATCTTTTGCACCTTGCGGTGATTTCGACATAGATAAAATCGAAAGTTTTTTTTAATCCTTGAGTTTTAAGGATAAACAAACTTTGAAAAACTAACCTGTAATAGTAGCTCAGGGTTTTATTAGTTTGAGAGGCAAGCGCCTTCAAACTTTGGATGATGTGTTTCACAAAATTTGAAAGAGAAGTCGCAAGTTTATTAATTGTTTGAGTTGTTTTTTTTACAGGTAGGAGAAGTCTTTCTTTGGAAATAATTTTTAAAGGTGAAGCAAATAATTTTCCTAGAAATCCATTAATAATTTTTTCGACTCGCTCAATTATTTGCAATAGCTTTTCCATACTCACCTTATCGACCATTGTGGAAAAAATCTCCACTCTAAGGCCCGATCTTTTTTACTTTTACCCTTTGGACGGCCAAGCCGAAAAGGGTGGTGAGAGGAATTTCAATTATGAGCAAAATGCTTAGGTTTTCGACATTATTTTTTGGATGCTTAAGTCATTTGATGATTCATTCTTGTGCCCTCAATTCTGAGCGAAGTTTTCAAGAAATCATGGTTGAACAAGAAGAATACTACGTTGCTGGACGAGATTTTCGCTTTATGTCTGGCGACACCGGCAAACGTCACTACACTCAAGAAGAAATCATGGAGCGCACTCCCGCCGCAGAGCGATTAGCTCCAGAATTAAGAGAGCAAATTCAACTTCGTCGTGAAGTTACGGAATTGGAACAAGTTCAGCCCCAGATATTCGTGGAACAATATGACCGCTACAAAGAGTATTTCGCTACTGAGTCAGAAAAAGTTTATTATTTGCGATTAACATCCATGGAAGAAAGAGAACGATTTCTCATCGACAAAGGAATTAAACGAGCACCCGCCAATGTGGCCAACAATAATAGTGGGAGCTCAAATTTTTCTGATCGTGATAGTTGGGAATACAAATCTAAGTCAGCGGTTTGGAATGAATTTGGTGCCCCTCAAAAAGTTGAATCCTCCTCAGAAAGCGAAGAAAGATGGACCTACGAATTACCGAAGGGTACAGGAGCTCGTTCCTTTTATTTTTCTGGAGAGAAAGTAAAAGAAGTTCAACAAGATCGTAGGTATCCCTAAGCTTGCCCTAAAATTCTTCCGGGGGCTTCCCTAAAATCATAAAGCTAGATAGAATCAGCACCACTAGTGAATAAACAAAATATCAATAACCGTCAAAATTAGTCTGAATTAAAGTATAGAAACGGGGTATCACGGATATGGATTATATTCTTGAATTTGAAAAACCAGTATATGCCCTCGAAAATCAGATCAAAGAATTAGAGTCCAACCAAGGATCGAATCTAGATTTGTCGGGAGAGATCAAGGCCCTGCGAGATAAGGTCGACCATTTGATTGTGGAGATTTATAAAAATCTTTCACCTTGGGATAGAGTGCAATTGGCGAGACATCCTCTCCGTCCGCACAGTATTGATTACATAAAAGAATTGATCACTGACTTTCATGAACTCCACGGAGATCGTCAATTTTCGGACGACGCTTCTATCTTGGGAGGTTTGGGATGGCTCGATGACCAAAAAGTCGCAGTCATTTCAATTGAAAAAGGGCGCAAGACTCAAGATAAAGTATTACGAAATTTTGGAATGCCTCACCCTGAAGGATACCGAAAGGCCAAGCGCTTAATGGATTTGGCCGAGCGATTTCACATTCCGCTGATCACCTTTGTCGATACTCCTGGGGCCTATCCAGGAATAGCGGCCGAAGAACGCGGCCAAGCGCAGGCGATTGCCGATAATTTGGAATTCATGTTTAGTTTGAAAATACCGATTATGAGTTTCATCATAGGTGAAGGTGGATCCGGAGGAGCATTGGGAATTGCAATTGCCAATCAGGTAATCATGCTTGAGCATTCGATTTATTCCGTCATTTCTCCAGAGTCGTGCGCCTCCATTTTATGGTCAGATCCTAAAAAAGCAGAGCAAGCGGCCAATTCTTTAAAGTTAACTTCATTAGAAGCTAAGAGATTGGGCGTCGTGGATCAAATTTTGTCCGAACCGCCAGGCGGGGCCCACCGAAATCCCAAAGAAATATTTGAATCCGTTAAAAAATTAATTTCTCAAAATTTATTGCCTGAGCTTAATTCCCTTTCGGGTGAACAAAGAAAAGAGCAACGATTTGAAAAATTTAGAAAAATGGGAAATTCCTTTTTGAGGAATTCCTAGTTATGTCAAAAAATTCCGACGATAAAAGAGGAAAAATGATCATCATCGTGGCCCCGTCTGGTACAGGGAAGTCCACGCTCATCAAAAAACTATTGCAAGATTTTCCTATGCTTAAGTGGTCTGTCAGCCATACGACGCGCAAGCAACGCTCAGGGGAAGTAGACGGAAAAGATTATTTCTTTACAAATGAAAATTTTTTTAAAGAAGAAATAGAAAAAAATTATTTTATTGAGTGGGCCTTAGTGCACGGAAATTACTATGGTACGAGCAAGCTTTTTGTAGACGAAGGATTGAAGCAAGGAAAATTTTTGTTATTTGATGTGGATGTTCAAGGGGCCGATCGATTGCTTAAAGATTACCGAAGTGATGCAACGGCGATTTTTATCACACCACCTTCCTTGGAAGATTTATCCATTCGCTTACGAAAGCGGGGAACGGATTCTACGGAAGTGATTCAAAAAAGATTGAGTAATGCGCAAAATGAATTGAAGCGAAAAAATGATTATGATCGCTTGGTACTCAATGAAGATGTTGAAAAGGCCTATGAAGAGCTTAAGCAAATTTTTAAAGAAATTATAACGACGTGATGAATTAACTTATGAATATTAATGATCGATTAGATTTTTCCCATGAACCCGTCATTACGGTCGATGATATTATCTCGAGAGTTCAGGCCTATCACACGGACGTAGATGTCGAGTTATTAAAATCCGCTTTTGAATTTGCTAATTATGCTCACCGCAATCAAAAGCGAAGTTCTGGTGAACCCTATATTATTCATCCCCTCAATGTTTGCGCCACACTGATCAAATTGAAGATGGATGTGGAAACCATTGCGGCCGGATTTTTACACGACGTCGTGGAAGATTGTGATATTTCCCCACACGAGATCGAATCCAAATTTGGGACGAGTGTTGCTACTATTGTGGTGGGATTAACAAAAATTTCCAAAATTGAATTTAGATCAACCGAAGAATCCCAAGCAGAAAATTTTAGAAAAATGGTCGTAGCGATGGCCAAGGATTTGCGAGTGATTATTGTGAAGCTCGCTGATCGCATGCACAACATGAGAACTTTGCAATACGTTTCAACTTCGAAACAACAAAAAGTGGCCCAAGAAACCCTAGACATTTATGTTCCCTTGGCGAGCAGACTGGGGATTCATTCCGTCAAGAGTGAACTAGAAGATTTGTGTTTGCGATATTTGCACCCTGATGTCTATTACCGCATGGCCGAAAATGTGGCGATGAAGCGCTCTGAGCGCGATCATTACATAAGTGATACGATTCAAGTGATCAGAGAGAAGCTGGAAGAATATACAGTGAAGGCCGATGTGACGGGAAGGCCGAAGAATTTTTATTCGATTTATCGCAAGATGCACAATCGGGGAGTGGAGTTTGATGAAGTTCAAGACTTACTCGCCTTTCGAATTTTAGTAAGTAACATTACTGAGTGTTATAAAACTCTTGGCGTCATTCACAGTTATTTCACTCCGATCCCTGGGCGTTTCAAAGATTACGTCGCGATCCCCAAACAAAATAATTATCAAAGTTTACACACAACTGTTATTGGGCCAAAGGCCGAGCGAATTGAAATTCAAATTCGTACTCACGAAATGCATGAAGTCGCAGAGAAAGGAATTGCGGCCCACTGGAAATATAAAGAACGTGGATCAGGCATTGTCGATCCTCAGGCCTTCACATGGGTAAAAGATTTATTGGAATTTAATCAGTCCGTAAAAAATAGCTCTGAATTTATGGACGCTGTGAAAGATGATTTAGATATGGGAGGAGTTTTTGTCTTTACTCCCAATGGTGATGTGAAGGAATTGCGCCAAGGGGCCACGCCACTAGATTTTGCTTACGCCGTTCATACGGAAGTGGGGCATCGCTGCGTGGGCGCGAAAGTGAATGGCAAAATTGTATCCCTTAAATTTCGTATGAAGTCTGGTGATACGATTGATATTTTAACTAGTAAAAATCAAGCGCCGTCAAAAGATTGGTTGAAAATTGTAAAGACGGGGCGAGCGAAAACAAAAATTCGTCAGTACTTGGCCAAAATAGAGCGCGATCGCAGCCGCGATATGGGAGAGCAGCAATTAGACCGAGCACTCAATGGTTATGGAACAAATTCTAAAGCACTAGATAAACGTGGCGAATTTAAAAAGGCCTTAGAAGCGTTCAATGCAAAACACTTAGAAGAATTATTTGTCCACATTGGATCGAACCGTTGTCACGCAAAAGATGTTTTACCTTATATACCGTCATTAAAAATTGTAGCGGAAGCAAAAGAAAAAGCTCCCGATTATTCGGCCACCATTGAGAAGGCCGCGAAAAAATCGGCCACCAAAGATAATGCCGTCATCGTTGATGGACTCGATGATGTCGTCGTGCGCATGGGCAAATGCTGTAGTCCGATCCCGGGTGATGACATTCTGGGTTTTATTACCAAGGGGCGAGGAATTACCATTCACTCAGTCTCTTGCAGTCGCATGCAAGAAATTGAACAGGGACGAAGAATTGACGTGACTTGGAATTCGTTCTACGCCTTCAAGCATCCCGTGAGCATTCGAGTGGTGACCAATGACAGGCCTGGGATTTTGGCGCTGGTATCGAAACATATTAATAATGCCGGCATCAACATTCGAAGTGCCATGGCGAAATCATTACCCGATCAAAGGGGTGGTTTGCTCTTTGAAATTGAAGTCAAAGATTATAGCGAATTACTTAAAGTCGTTTCTTCCATTAAATCCATAGAAGATGTGTTGGTGGTCGAACGGGCCAATCAGCTCTCGACAGTGGCGCTGACCTAGATTTTTGCACCACTTAAGAATAAGGCAAATTCCTCCCTACCTTTACCGAAAATAACAATGGTCCCATACTAATAACTGACGCAGGATGCGTCCCTTCTTTGTGTCCACACTCACTATCATTCTAAGGAGTTGCCATGACGGCAAAAGTTCTCGATTTCAATAAAAAACGACTTCAGAGTATCGAAAATAAACGACGCCAATTTGAGCGCGTGTTGTTTAGTGATTTAGTAGGTTGCTATACGGTACTAGACGGAAAAGACGCCGTGGCCAAAGTGCAAATTGTCGACATCTCTTCTACGGGATGCTTAGTGGAAATGCATCACAAACTTTTGCGCGAATCCTTCAAGGAAGGAGACGAATTAAAACTCAGACTCTATTTTACGGAGCGCAGTTTTATTCCCCTCATTTTAAAAGTTAAGCGAAGTGATAAGCAAACTCACCCCGAACTTCAGCATCAAGTATGGCATTATGGTTGCGAATTCGATCGAACCCTTCCCTCCTTTAAAGCGGTCGAATCGTTTATTCAATTTATGTATAAGTTTGCAGAATTTTCCAGAGTTGATGAAAAAAATCAGAAACTTTATTTTATCTAGCCATAAACTATGAACTACTAGTAGCGATTATTAATTTATTTAGTTAAGTTATGTCCATGAAGATTGCAATTATTGGACATGGTTCTTTAACTCAAAACATCATCAAATGGCTAAGCGAACAAGAGATCGAAACCGTTTGGTTTACTTCAAAACCTCAACTCAAAAATGAAGAATTAGATTTTCCTTACCTGAAAATCATTCATGAACCTATCTCTCGCATTCAAAAAGAATTTGAAGAAGAGGGAATAGAAATGGTCCCTTTGAGGGATTTATTTTGGGTCGTGACGAAAACTCAAGTTTTCAAGGCCGATGAGGCGTGGGGAAATCTTCCCTTGGAAGTACAAAAAGATATGCTACGTCCTATGGAAAAATATGAATCGGTTGATGCGATTATCGAATTCAATAATGAAACGTCGTTTTATCTGCACCCATTCCTTGGGGGAAATTCTTTGGCCATCGATGAGGCGTGGGTTAAGCAGGTGCATTCTCATTTATTTTTTGAAGGCACAGAAATCGATTCCTTTTTAAATTCCATTGATGGAAAATCTTCAAGAAAATTATTTATCCTTGGAACAAGCTCCCAGATAAATGAATGTCTTCCTATCCTTTGGGATAAAGTTCAAAATCAAAAATTGCAAATTTTTTGGTCTCTAGGTTGTGATGGGGACACGGTGGATAGCGTTTCAAAAAAGATACCTTTTCTATTTGAGCTCCTCGAGCAAAAGAAAAACCTTGAAGATAGTGCTGCCAAAAAGTACTTTAAAGATTACGATATCTGGAATGAACTTGAGTCCTACGAGAAGGCCAAAATTCCTGCGCCACAAAAACCAAGTATAAATTTCACTATAATTGAAAATTTTAAAATTAAATCTTTTGCCAAATTATCTAATCATCAAGAGCTCATGATTCATCTAGAGTGTCCTCCTTGGATTGATTTAAATGCGCCTCCACTTGTTCTTAGTGTGGATGGGTGCTGGAACATGCAAACCATGAAGAAGTCCTACCATCAGATGTATATGCCCAACCAAACTCATGGGGTATTGTCCTATGATGAAAAATCCGTGGACGATGAATTAGCTATTAGAGAGGATATAATAAAGCGCATTTTTTCTTTTTTTTCGAAAGTAGATTGAATTCATGAAGTTGATTTATATGAGTTTATTTTTTCTCATTCAAAGTTGTACTACTGGTGGGCCACGTTATCAGAAGATTGATCCTACTATGGCGAATCAGCCTGGCAGTTTATCCATGGATTGGTTTTTGGCACCCATTCCCGATTGGATTAATTTTTCTCCCACTAACCAATGTGAGAAAGAAAATAATTGGACCTACCTAGATATTTCAAAAATTTCTCCGCAACTAGGATTATCTTACCCGCAAGCTCTCGAGCTTCAAGCACGCATCAATCAATATCCCGATTTTTTAAAACTCCCGGAAACAGAGCGCTTCAAACTATTTTTTGATGAACTCACTAAAGTGATTAATAAAATATCATTGATCAATCCCATTCCTGAAGTCGCCAAAAATCTAGTCATTATTTCCATCGACTCGATTAAAGCAACCAAAAATTGGAAAAGTATTTTAACCACTTTAAGTGAGAACCCTAAGTGGGATACCTTCATTCCGATTATTGTTTCCGAGTGTTTAAGCACTCAGACTTTAAAAAATATATTGAGTGAACTGCCTCCTAATTCCCCTTTTCAATGGTCGATTGGCGCAGAATTTGTTTCAACATTCTCCTTTGATGGGAAAAATCAATATCAATGGGGAATCGGTTGGGATAAATTTTTTCTTGGAAAAAAAATAAGCTACTTTAATGAGTGGCAGGCAAAATAAAATCCATGACTTCTAATTGCAGGGAACGTTTTTCTCGGTAAATATTTTCACTAATTTTTGCAATCACATTGAGTTTAATTTTTTGCTTGTTTTGCAAGTCGAGTAATTGCTGGGGCCCCATTTTTCCTGGGCGCGATAAATAAAAAAAAGAAATTCCTTTAATCGCACGCTTACCAAAACCTGTTTTTCCATTTCCTAGCATCCACTGCAAATGGCCTCCCCTAAGAATCGTAAAATCCTCCAGTACAATATCTTTAATTTTGAAAATAGGCGCTGGATTGCCATTGCCAAAGGGCTCCAAAGTTTGAAGGGCCATAAAAAATTCGAAAGTAATGTCTTCAAATTGAATTTCTAAATCGGGATCCACAAGGAGGGATGGGACACCCGTAGGAAAATCTTTTTCGATCACTTGGTTTAATTGTACCTTGAGATCGAGAAGAGAATCTTCTGGTAAAGTCATTCCTGCGGCCGCACTGTGGCCACCGAATTTATGAAAGAGCGGTTTGATCAATTCTAAATATTGAAAGATATTAAACCCTTTCGGCGCGCGCGCAGAACCTTTGATTAGGCCTTGGGTATGAGCATCTTTCGCAAACACAAGAGCTGGTTTCGCAAAATGATCCACCAATTTGGAAGCAACAATTCCAATCACGCCTTCATGCCAATCACTGCGGTAAACAACAATAGAGTGACTGTGCTCACCAGAATTTGTTTCGCGCTCAACAATTTTGATCGCTTCTTCGGCCATTTGCTTTTGCTTATCTTTTCTTTGCTGATTAATGATCTGAAGTTCTTGCAATAAATTTTGGCATTCGACTTCGTCATGACTGGTTAGTAATTTAAGCGCACTTTCAGGATGCTCCATGCGTCCCTTGGCATTAATTAATGGCCCAATGCCAAATCCCACCATGTCACTTTTTATGTACTCTTTAGTTGATGGGCCATACGTTTCATAAAGCAAACGAACACCCGGGTACGGTGTTTTCTCCATGGCGCGAAGACCATGACCTACTAATAAGCGATTAACAAAATTGAGTTTCGCTAAATCTGCAAGACTACCCAATCCCACAAAAGCGAGTAGGGGATATAAACTAGGAATGGTTTTTCCACGCTTCATTAATTCTTGTCTAATGCAAACGCTCAGCGCAAAGGCCACGCCCACCCCAGCGATCGCACCGAGTTGGGGGTGGCCATCGTCACGTCTGTTAGGATTAATCACAGCGAAGGCATCCGGTAAGGTGGGCGCAATATCTTGATGATGATCCGTGATAATGAGGGTGAGATTTTTTTCTTTTGCATAGGCAGCTGGAGATACGGCAGTAATTCCACAATCCACAGTGATGAGAATTTCAATTCCTTTGGCGATGGCATCATCGATGGAAGATTCATGAAGGCCATAACCTTCCTTAAATCGACTTGGCTGAAGGGCATGAATATTTTCATTTCCCTCGCAAAGTTTAAGAAAATGGATGAGTAAGGCACAAGACGTTGTCCCATCTACATCGTAGTCGCCATAAATTCCAATTTGTTTTTTTTCTAAAATGGCGCCTGCCAAAAATTCCGCCGCCTTGGGCATGTCTTTCATCTCGTAAAAAGAAGGGAGGACGGACAAACTGCCATTGAAAAAATTATGAATTTCTTCCTCGGTCATTTTGCGATTTCTTAATATTTTTTTGATGAGCGGATGGATCGTAGGGGATGAGTCGATCGGTCGTTGGGTTGTATTGGAAAGATTTGGTATCATCTCCCCAGGGTAACAAACGGAGAGTTACAGTTCAATTTTAATGCATTCATTTAAATTTATTTTGAAACGGTTCGTATAACTGTTCGTATATTAGTATTGTTTTTGAAGGTGTTGAGAGATCCAGGTAAGTATTTAAAATCTACTGTAAGATTTTTATTGGACTGAAGCCCGACGCCCATGCCCAGTCCATAAATTTTCATGGCAGGTATATTTTTACTTGGCCGCAAGCTTAAAAGGCTTACTCCACCTACAAAATAAGTAGAAAGACTATTGGCGCGTGTCGTATACCAAATATCGCTCTTATGCTTGAATGAAAGAGTGGTATTTAAATTTAGTGTTTCAAAGTTTACACTATTTTTTAGTCCTATAAATAGTATTTCTCCTGAGATCTTTTCTCCAATTTGACTTGACCATTTATTGTCAGAAATCGTCAATCTCCATCTTGGCGCTTGGGAATCTTTCATGGATTCACATTCTCCGTCCCAAAAAACAGACTTTTTCGCTGAATCAAATTTTTTAGGAAAACATTTCCACTGAATATTAGGAAACCATTGGGCCATGAGTGTGGCATAACAATTCGTCAATATGGAAACGTTGGCGGTAAAAATAAGGATGAATAAAATTAAGAATTTCATATTACTTTTTTACCTATTGCGTAGGAAACATTTACAACTTTTTACTTCGGCGCCATATAAATCATGGGGTTGGGATTAACGTCTAGTGAAAATTTTGGATAGGTAAATTATTCTGGATCAGTGAAATTTTTACTTAGAGATTCATCGCAGGGCGTCCATAAAACAGCAACCCCTTTAATGAGATCAGATTCTTGGATTTCCTGAGCGTGGGAAAATAGTTCTTGATATTTTTGGTGTTCATCATGAATTTTTTGGAAATAAAGAGACGGAAGAAAGGATTTTTGGCAGTGAGGACAGCGCTCCAACTCCACTTCTGTTTCATGGCATTTACCACAACGATGGCATAGCCTGATTAACTTATTTTTTCCTGATTGGAGATTTGATATTTTCGTCATAGTCTAGTAACTCACCTATGGTTCCTATCGGTAGGGAAAAATTTTCCTTTAATGGTAACTATACTCATTGGAATTTGGTTTTCAGGGTAGTGGATGAGGTTCCAAACCAAAGGTTTGGAAGGCGTATGGATATACGTCGACGACGGAAATGATCCAACGATTTGGATCATTTGCGCACCCTGAAAACCAAAGTGCGATGGGTATACCTTAGGTCCCTCGTAAATTTCGACACTCTACGATCTCCTTGACCTGCGGCTTGCTTTGATCCAGCCTCGGACCGTCAATCTAGTCGTATCGAAATTTCCAGAGGGCCTTAAGGTAGTTACAATTCTTTTTAAGTCGTTACCTTTTAAACCCGAGAGAAAAACTCATGAATTCATCATTATTAAATTTTGAGAACAAAGATCTCTCCCTTCTTCCCTCTGTATCATTGGCCCGTGATCTACAATCAAAACTGGGAGAAGGTCATCAATGGATTTTTCATGATGCCCTAAGTGAGGGCCCAAAAAACTACAAAGGCCCATCCCTTTTAAAATTTAAAAATAAATCGATTGCGGTGGGTGCCTATGATTCTTCTAGTGAGTTGCGCTATCGATTCTTGTCATGGCTTCCGATGGAGGGCGATGAATTTTTGAAACGATGGAAACTTGCCATCAAGAGGAGACACCGATATTTAGATAAAAATGAGCGATTAAAAACAAATTCCTTTCGCCTTATTTTTGGTGAGGGCGATGATTTTCCAGGAATCGTCATTGATATTTTTGCCAATATTGCTGTCATTCAGTTGGATCGCCCGTGGCTTAAAAAAATTTGGAATTTAGAGGCCTGGATCAAACTCATTCGAGAAGATTTGCCATTTATCGAGGGGATTTTATTAAAATCTAAAACTTCGGCCAAAGAAAATGAGGGAGAGGAGAGTGAAGTTCTTTTTGGGGACGTGCCCGAAATCATAGAATTTAAAGAAAATCAAATGATCTTTAAAACAAAAATAAGAGAGGCGGCCAAAACGGGATTTTTTCTAGATCAAAGAGATAATAGGTTGCTCATCGAAAAATTTACCAGTGGGTGCCGTGTCATTAATTTTTTTTCCTACACCGGGGGCTTTTCTGTTTTTGCTGCGAGGGGAGGAGCGAGTGAAGTGATCAGTGTGGATATTGCTAAGGCAGCGATTGATAATTGCGAAGAGCATTTTGTATTAAATAAATTAAACACGAAACGAACTCATATTTGCAATGATGCTTTTGAATATTTAGAGTTGATGAAAAAGAAAAAAGAAAAATTTGACTTAGTCATCATTGATCCTCCGAGCTTTGCTCCCAATGCCAAAGCTAAAGAAAATGCCATGAAGGCGTATGAAAAATGTTTTGCGATGGGTGCAGAATTAGTTTCAAAAAATGGTTTATTGGCGTTTAGCTCATGTTCAGGACATGTTTCATTGGAAGATTTTGGGCATGTGATTAATGCAAGCGTTTCAAAAGCGAAGCGCCGCGCAAAAATTATCGCGTGGGGGCATCAGCCTTCTGATCATCCTTATCCGCTGGCGATGAAGGAACTTCATTATCTTAAGTTTTGTTTGTTGGAGTTGGGATGAAAAATATAACTTAATTTCGGTAAATGATAAAGCGATATCTTCATTAGAACTGATATGAAAAGTTACTATTCTTCATGAAATACCTAAGAAATTAACTGATTCGAAACAAAAAGTTGTTTCATCATATTTCATTTATTTTTTTTATGTAAAACACAATAAAGGGATTTTTTTGCCTACATACCTCCTATCTGGAAAATGAGTTATCTTGTAATTCAGGGGTCCGACTATGACACGAAATGCATTTTCTTTCTTTCTTTCTTTCTTTCTTTCTTTCTTTCTTTCTTTCTTTGAATTCTTACAGTCAAAGATTTTGTGATTCAATTAGAGTAGATACTCACTACTTGTTGAATTTTTATGATGGGCGTACAGGTGAACATCAAATAGACGATTGCCAGGTATTGAAAGTTGAAAATGTAAATATAGAAATAGCTACTGGATGTTCGGTGAAAAAACTTAAGGTGTTTTGCATCGATTCAAAAACCACTGAGCCTTACCAGCATTTATCAGAATTAGCCATAGACCGCTACGTATATTGTGACAAAAAAGGAAAACAAGCATGGTCTCGAGACATACAAAAATTAGATTCCTTGTTCAAGAATTGTGGCGATATTAATGAAACCGCTAATTCATATTATCCATTTACAAAAGTAGATGAGTCAGAATACCAGTGCGATTTTGTTGGAAATCCGCTTTTTGTTAGTAGTGCAGAAAAATGTACTTCTGGGGAAATACCAAAATTTTGCCGTGCTGCCATTTCCTGCGTCGGAACGGGAAATATAGTGATAGAACATCCTAAGATAGATGAAAATGGATCTCCAATTATTAAATTAGATGATGTTGGAAATTATAAATATCAAGAGGTACATTGTTTAGAAAAAGACTGCATTAATCCGTTGCTTTGTCTTCGAAGATCGGCGAAAGAAATTGATTTACATTATAATGCTTCATACTATGGAAATAGTGAATATAATGAGATGCGAAGTAAAAATAAAATAAAAGTACTGGAACCTTCGGTGAAAAAATAATTGGATTATTTATGATTTTAAAATTATGCCTAAATAAACTGTTTTTTTTTATTTGTGCGCTATATTCTAGTTTAGCCATATGTGCAGTTGATGACAGTAATATAAAGAATTTGGCAGAAAGGTCTCAATTAGGAAAAAATGTAAAACTAGATCAGGGTTCAATTGCAGTACTTGATCAATATGCAAGATCAATTGGCCCAAATAAAGATAAACGTTTTATTGTAATTATGTCTTGCTCTCAAAAAATAGAAAAGAGATCAAAGACAGCTACGAACTGCGAGTTTGCAAAAACGAAAGGTTTGATAAATCCACAGTAAAATAATAAGCGCTTAATCGATTGAAGAAGTTAGAAATTAATTACCTACACAATTCTCGTTACGTAGGAACATAGGCAGGCACCTGTTGATGTGCGTGATGATCCATGTTCACTTTTGGCAGTTTACAGGCATGCCGAAAAATAAGCATGATAAGCAGCGTTTGCTTGCTGGTTAGACTCAGAGAGTTCTCTTTCCAAATTAATATATTGGGTATCCTTGAGTGGACTACCTAGAGATCCTATCTCTTCTAATCTTTTCTCTAGTTTTGCTGACAACTGACCACTCGTTTGCATTTTAGAAGCATAATCCTCAACAGCATAAATGCATTCTTGACTAGGGCGCGCATGACACACATTGAAAAGTGGTCCGTAAACCATCAAACTAAAAATTAATTTTTTCATAAAACCCTTTTGCTTATGGATTCAAGCAAGTATTTGCTTGCATTTGTAATGTCGGCCAATGGGATCTAATAAAAATTATCGATCATCTAAAAGCTGGCAAGGTCTTTTTGTTATAATATTTGCATTAGGAAAATAAATGACGCAAATCTCATAACGCCGGGGTGATGGCACCCTTGGATGCTTTTTTAAGTCACCTAGGACTGAACCAACCTTATAGAGGATGAGGTATGTGGTGAGCCGAAGAGAGCAAATACATTAGCCATTGATTCAAGACAAGTTGCTAATGACTCGATTACTTTTTTTGCGTCAGGTGAAAAATTTGTTATTACAAGAGATTCTTTAGCAGCTCTCGCAGCAATTTTTGCTTGGGAAATTGTTTCAATATTTTTTTTTCTCTTTACCTTATATTATGTGCCACAGAAAAGATTGAAGGCCCAGCATAAAATGAGGTTTTTAAGAAATATTTTGTGGGTAGTTACAAGTTTTTCTTGAAAATAGTGATTCAAGTAAAATAATCCATTTTTTACCTTTTGACTTTAACGCAAGCGCTTATGTTACAGAAGGTATAAAGGCCCTTGATCTACAATATTGCGACGTTTTTAATAACTACCAAGAGATTGAAAATAAAATATTTAACGAAGAGCTTCATGAAGATCCTGTAAGCGATGAGTAAATGATCCACAATTAAGATAATCAATATCGTAAACATTTTTTGCGAAGGAGACTATTAACCCAAGGGTATTGAGGGATTTTATCGATATAGAATTTTGGTCTTCTGTAAAGATTTTTAAACTTTGAGAAGGAGCACCTACTCTTATTTCATCTCCCACCACAAGTTTTTTTGGAAAAATATTTTGCATACCTAAACCTTCAAATTTACAGAATCTTACTCTTTTTTATATGGCCCAACTGTTTGATCGATCCATTCCAATAATTTTTTGATCTTAGAAAAAGTAGCGATGGAAATCACTTTGGTATCATCATTTCGCAATAAATGTCTTAAATCCACCAATAATTCTATTTGGATAAAAGTATTATATAAAATATCTTCCACCTTATTTGCTAAATCTAAATTGCCGCTTTCTTTAAGCTCGTGAATAATTTTTTTTGTTTCTTCAATATAGTTATAATTCATTTTTTGTACCTATTTTTCCAAGCTAATATGACTATCTATCCTCACATGGCCTTTCTCCAATACCACTTCAATTGACGGTGGTCAACCTGGCTATTAAGATAGAAAAGATTGTCTCATAAAAAACTTCAAATTTGAAACCCGCTCTAGATCTACTGCGGAACTACTTTTCAACATTGAAACATAGATGGAGAAGCCGTTTTAAGAATATTTAGGCAAAATATCTGGGAAACTCTTGGTATTGTTGGTAAAATAAAAGTCTTTTGAGAAATTTTATTTGTAGGAAAAAATTTCCTGACTTTATTTAATAAAATCAGAGTTTGAAATGCTAAAACAAATTGACGCAAATCTTATAACGCCGAGGTGATGGCACCTTTTCGGGATGCCATCTAAAATTTTTGATTAATCGCTATTTCTGAACGCAAATGTAATAAGAAATAACTCGCTGACTAGAAGGCAGCGCCTTCACAACTGGAGTGAGAGTACATTTACTATTTTGTGTTCCGGTGTATTCTCCAATTAAGTAGCCATTGGCATCGACCCTGAGAGAAAAATATTGGGGCGTTTTTGAGCCGCGATTAGAAGTCGAAGCAGCTCCAATTAGCTCTGTGCCATTATTGACCATATATTGTCCATGCATTGGATTACTTTTTTGGTCGAAAACAAAAAATCCATCAAATTTAGAGAACTTTAAATCCATCATATCATATTGAGTGAAATCTTCATTCATCGCAGAAATCTCTTTGCACTTGAAAATTTTGTTGAAAAGGTCACTTTCCTCAGGAGCTTTCGCTTTTTCAAAACGATCTCTCAAGCTTTTTACAACTGGATCCTCATCCGGAGTACCACTAGATTCTGCAAAAGATAAAAGACTCAAGGATGAAAATGACAATAAGGTAACCAGTAAAAGTTTCTTCATAGAATTCCCCTTTTTAAAATAAAAAACTAACAAAGCAAATTCTAGAACACAAGTAATAAAAAATGATGAATACAGGGATTCAAATAATTTTTTGTTTAGAGTGAAGGGCAAAATCATTTACGTCTATTTGAAAACAAAGTAAACCGCACCCAACAGGCAGGCCGCGGCCCAAAGATGATTTAAATTAAACTTAACATTCATGTAAAAAATTGAGAACGCAACGAACACTAAGAGAGTTATACATTCTTGAATCAGTTTTAATTGGGGTAAAGTAAGATATTGAAAGCCAATTCTGTTCGCTGGCACTTGAAAGCAATATTCAAAAAATGCAATTCCCCAACTGATAAACACGACGGCCCACAAGGGCCTGGTATTGAGGTTCTTTAAGTGCCTATACCACGCAAAAGTCATAAATAAATTGGAAATAAGAAGTAACGTTATACTTTTAATCATAATTTATGGATCTCTAAAAAAGTCTTTAAAGAAATTCGCATGGGGATCACCCAAATATTGAAAGACAATATCTTTATTAAATGAGGCCATAGAATCAGGGCGATAGTATTCTCCTTTTTTTGCGAAGCCTCTATAAATATCACTCACAAAGGAGAAAGAACCGAGAATTAATAAAAAGGTGATAGAAAGAAAAATTTTAGATTTTTTGGGTAGTTGAGCAATGACTGCAAAAGCGAAAAAGAACATGAGGAAAAGAGAAGGAAGAGAGGCGCGCATGGAAAAATCGCTAAAAATTCCGTAGTAATAAAGTGGCCACAAAAATAAAACGAACACTAAAACAAAAAATAGCGGCCTCCATTCTTTAACGTTCGCCATTTTTTTTAATCCAAGAAAAACAACAGACAGCAAAATAACAAATTCTAAAAATACAAACCGAAGATAACGCGGTAGAAATTCCCAGAAACCACCTAAGTGATCAATCATATTCTCTTTGGGACTCGCCTGAGGAATGGTGGAGTAGTAACTAAATAAGACGAGGCCTAAAATAAATGATCCGAGTATTCCCACGACCGCAGGTGTCCATTGTTTTTTGAGTTCACTCCACTGACGCCACAAACATAAAAGGGAAAAGGGGAGGACGCCCATCATCACAAAGGGAGACCAAAAAAAAGAGACGACGAGCAAAACATATTGAAGAAAAATCAACCGATGTTGATATGCAAAAATAAACAACGTCATCGTGATCCAACACCCTAGTGCGTGCTGGGGAACCCAAAAAAGCGCGTGGGTATTTCCCGTATATTGAAAACTTCCTCCCCCCGACCACCACTCAGGTAATTCACCAAATTGTAAATCTGCTGCCTGAGTAAAAAAAATGGATCCAATGAGGTCAAGGCCTCCACAGATGGGGAAGAGGGCCCAAACCCAAGGCCTCATTTTAAAAAAGGAGAGTTGAGATAAAATTTGGTAGCAACAAAAAAGAATCGCAACCGTCATGAACAAGAGAAACAATTCTGCGGTTGGGTAGTTAAAAATTTTTCCCACAAAACCTGCAAGCAGATAGTGGCCGAGATAATAGACGAGATAAAAGGGGCCGCCATTGGAAGTTTCTGGGTAGTAGATGGGCCAGGGGCGATTGACGAGATCAAATAAAATTCCATTGTGTTTCGTGTAATCATAATTTTGGTACCAAAAATGTCCGATGCCCGCAAAATAGCACCAAGAAAATATGGCGAAGAGAGCAAAAAATAAATGTCTTTTTGAGAGGGAAATTTGGAGCTTCATCGCCTCTTTAGCTTCAAAATCTAAGCGGTAAATGAGGCCTAAAAGAATGGCCGTGAAAATGAGGCCATAGGTCATATGAAAAAATCCTAAAAAAAAGAGGATAAGCGGAAGACAAAAGAGAGCGATGAGGAGACGAACGTAAAATTTAAGTGAAATATCCATTTTTCAATCCTTTTTTGGGATCCGTGCTTTTTTTATGTCGCAAAAAGTATTACCTTTAAACATCATCGATAAATAAATTTTTTACGTAAATACATTTCGAAGTAAAAATTCTTAAGGAAGGCCCATGAACTTACAAAATTTTTGGAACAATGAATCCCTTGCAAAACATAAATCAGAAGTGAAAAAAATATTTTTTTACCGCATCTCTGGGATGGGAATGGGAACAACGGCCACACTCTTTAAAGACCAAGGATACCAAGTCGCCGGATGTGATATGCAATTTTATCCTCCCATGGGGGATTACTTAAAGAAGCGAGCGATTCCTTGTTTTACCATGGAACAAACCAACGAAGAACTTTTGAAACAATATGATTTAATAGTCGTAGGAAACTCAGTGGGCAAGGGATCAAAAGATGCCACTCTGATCGAAAATTGCGGCGTCCCTTTTACCTCTTTTCCGGCGCTCTTAGGTGAATATATTTTAAAAGAAAGAGAGGTCGTAGGGATTGCCGGTACTCATGGAAAGACGACAACAACTTACTACATGATCCAAGTCTTAAGTGGCCTAGGATTAGATGTCGGGTACTTGGTGGGCGGTGTTCTTGATGACCGAGAGGCCTCAAAATTAGGATCCCATAAATATTTCATTATTGAAGCGGATGAATATGACTCCAGTTACTTTCAGAAGTTTTCTAAGCTTCGCTTATACCAAATAAAACATTTAGTTTTATCGGCATTAGAGTATGATCATGCCGATATTTTTCCTACACTTAAAGACATCACGAATCAATTTTTACCAGTTGCTGCTGGATTAAAGAGTTTTTTAGGAAATCATGATTACCCTGAAGCAAAAGTCGTGGCAGATGAATTTCAAAAATTCAGCAAAAGTAAGCCTGCTTACTATGGTTTAGAATATGAGGGCGGGCCTTACGAGATTGAGCAAAGTGAGAAAGGATCGACCTTTAAGTTGCGAATCGACGGGAAGGAAGAATCCTTTCAAACCAATATAGTGGGTAAGCAAAATATTTTAAATTTAACCGCTTGTATTTTATTTTGTGTGCAAGAAAAATTGCCGCTCTTAAAGGTAAAAGAAATTTTAAAAAATATGAAAAACGTAAAGCGCCGGCAAGAATTTAAAGGTCACTATGGCGAACTCATTGTCATTGATGATTTTGCCCATCATCCCACCGCCATTAAATTAACTCTCGATTCCGTAAAAAAACTTTATCCTAATAAACCCGTTCATATCATTTTTGAAGCGATCACCTCTACGGCGCGAAGTGACGCCTTTCAAAAAGAATTTGCGGAGTGTTTTACGGGAGCTGATTCCGTATTGGTGGCCAACCCTCAAGTTCCGACCAACGCCACACAGTTGAAAAATTTAGATTATGCTAAGTTATCTCAAGACTTAAATTCCTTTGGTCACTTTTCTCGTGAATATAAAAAATTAGAAGATCTTCGCAGCAAAATTGATGAGTGGAAAAAAACTCCAGGAATTCTTTTGGTCTTGAGTAATAGAACAGTATTGGGGCTTTGGGAGTCTAGTTTCGTTCAAGAGCTAAAAAAATAATGAAATTGATAATGATATTGTTTTTATGCGCTTGGTTTTCTTCTGAAGTTACAGCAAGAAATTTAACTGTTGTCGTCAATGAATCCTTTCGTGGACGTACTATTGAGAATTTGAAACAGCTGCATGCCCGCTACGATCTCGTCTTTAATGATTTTCAATCCCAGGTTTGCCTCCCCGGAGATACTGAAAAATTTAAAGATTTATTTAAAAAATTTAGAAGTGAGGGAATGTTCATCCCCCTAAAGGATGAAAAATTAAATAAAGAATCTTTGAAAATTGGAATAAGAATCTGGAAAGAAAAAATAAAATGGTTAAATCAAACCATCCAAAAACTAAATTCTGCCTCAACCCTTGAAAACCCAGGGCCCATCCTTAATGAATTAAAATCTCTCATCGATGAAAATCTAAAATTACAGTATCAAATTGCCCAAAATAATAAAGATAACAATGAAACTCACTTAGTGAATATTTCCAAGACCCAAATTGCGCTCTTTAAGGAAAAATATCAGCAACTTGAAATGGCGATCTTTTATCTTTTAAATTTTCAATATCCTGTCGATCACTTATTAAACCGAGAGCAATTTGAAAAATTAAAAACGGCCGGTGAAAATACGGATGAAGTTTACATGCTACGTAAAATTACGGAAGACGGTGCGCTCGATCGTGATCGAGGCCAGTCAGATATGTTTTTGCGTGCCGTTCTTGATACGTTTCGCTTGGCGATGGACAATCAAGCACTTTTTTTTGATCGCAAGTTTCGCGCAGACTTTGATTATCTCATGGGGGCCTTGTTGCGTTACTATGGCCAAAGCAAATCCGTGATCACGGATAGACTGGTAGATTGGTTAAATCGCAGTAAAAAGACAGTGGATTTTTATGAGGTACTACTTAAAGATTCTAAAAAATCCACTGAGGTGTTAGGAAATTTTTCTCAAGCGACCCAAGATTTGCAATCCTTTGTTACAGAAAAATTGGCCCACACCTATCAATTCTGGTCGTCCCAGCCAGATGAACTAAAAATGATTTTTGTAATGGAAACCATTCTCTTTCATGAAGTTGGTCCACTTGATCCCCTTGATATAGAAAAATCTTGGGTCGGCCAAGTGGTGATGAACCGAATCAATAAAAAAGGCTATGAGCATTTAAACCCCAAAGAAGAATTGACAAAAAATTTAGTTTCTAAAGGGATTAATCCCTTGGATTTGTGGTTAAACGTACTCTTTCGCAAGGGAGAATTTTCTTTTACTTACTTTTTTTTGCCGAGTGCGGCGAAGATATTTTGTACGGAAACTTTACCGTCCTCTAAAAAATTGCGCGTTCAAAATATTCGCTTAAGTATGCACTTACTTCGATTTGCAGATGAGCCAGACCGATTAACGACAGCAGAGCGATATTTTTCTCGCGTCTCCATGCTCGGAAGAATGGATATGACACGCATTTGGAATAATTATGTTGCGGTGGAGGAAAGGCCAGGAAAGAGCGTGACTCCCAATCTCGAGCAAGTAAAATGCATCCAACAAGGAGTTGATTGCTTTCGTTATCTTTACGATTTTTTTTGGCAAAATGAACACTATTTTGTCATTGAAATAAAGGGAAATCGTTTTGTATGGCGCCAATACTTGGGCAGAAACTATTTATGGACCGTAAGGGATCCGGATCTCTTTCAGTTTTTTCGCCCCTTAACTTAAAAGATTTTTTAAAGAGTAGTTGATCATATTTTTAAGCGGAGCTATATTAGCCTGTATAATATCTAAATATGACTTAAGAAATTAAGAGGATTTGTTATGAATACAAAAGATCAATACTTTTTTACCTCAGAGTCCGTTACAGAAGGACATCCCGATAAAATCGCCGATCAAATTTCTGATGCTGTTCTAGATGCGCATCTCAAAGTTGATCCTCATGCTCGCGTGGCATGCGAAACCCTCTTAACAACGGGCCTCATTGTTGTTGCTGGGGAGATTACTTCTAAAAATTCTCAAGTAAATTATCAAAAGATTGCAAGGGAAACCGTCTTAAATATTGGTTATGATCACAGTGAAAAAGGATTCGATGCTCACACGTGCGGTGTCATTGTTACTGTCGGGCAACAGTCCCCAGATATTTCAATGGGCGTTGATGAGGCCAATGATAAAGAGCAGGGCGCTGGTGATCAAGGTATCATGTTTGGATACGCTGTGAATGAAAGTAAAGAATTTATGCCACTCACCATCGAGCTGTCTCATCGATTAGCGGAGCGACTTAGCTTTGTGAGAAAAAATCAAATTGCTCCGCTCCTTAGGCCCGATGGTAAAACTCAAGTGACGGCACAGTATGAACAAGGAAAAATTAAACGAATTGATTCCATCGTTATCTCCACTCAACACGCCGAAGAAATGACTTTGTCACAAGTGAAAGAAGTGGTGATGGAAACGGTGGTGGCACCTGTCATCCCTAAAGAATTAATTGATTCCCAAACTAAATACTATATCAATCCCACTGGCCGCTTTGTTATTGGTGGGCCTATGGGTGATTGTGGTTTAACCGGCCGAAAAATTATTGTGGATACTTACGGGGGACACGGCGCCCATGGTGGCGGCGCATTCTCTGGAAAAGATCCTTCCAAAGTCGATCGTTCAGCGGCTTACGCTGCTAGGTATTTGGCAAAAAATATCGTGGCCGCAGGAGTAGCTGAGAAGGCGTTAGTGCAAATTTCTTATGCGATTGGTGTCGCTAGGCCGCTTTCCATTTTTGTTAATACGTTTGGTACGGGAAAAGTTAGTGATGAAAAAATCGCTTCATCTTTGAATCAAATCATGGACTTGCGTCCTAAATCGATTATCGAGCGACTTCAATTAAAACGTCCTATTTTTTCTCGCACAGCGGCCTATGGTCACTTTGGACGAACTAGTCAAAATGATGGTGGCTTTTCGTGGGAAAAGTGTGATCTAATTAATGAGGTAAAGTCGATCCTTTTTAGTTAGTACTCCAATCATTTTTTTTTACCAAGTGGGATGTGTGGTTGTGTTGGAATTTTTGCTTCACTTAGTCATTCGCTATATCCCATTTTGGTCTTTTCCTTGTATTTTGATAGCTGGTCAATTGGGTATGACCATGCGAAAGCAAGGAAAGAAAAAAATCTTTCATTACTGTTTATACATTATATTTTTTAATCTCATCGCTTTGAGCTTTTTTTTCTATGCTGGAGGCCCGCAAGAGGCCGTCAATATGGTGTTTAGGTAGTCATTTTCTTACACTTTTGGGCATTCGTTGACACAAATTTTTCATCCCACTAACATGTAAATGAGGTTCGTTTTTCATGGAAGACATTCAAATAATATCTGATTCGTTTCTAAATTCTCCTTTAAATAACCCAGACTTAAAGAAAACCGGACAAGTAGTTTTTTGTAAACGTCCTCTTATCGTCTACTTTGATACCTCCAATCAGTTTTCTCAAAAAATTACCCAGCATCTTTCTAAATCCCTAAATGCCAACGTATTACACTTCGAAAATTACAAAGATTTAGTAGAAGCGACTGTCGGCAGCAAGGGAGAGTTGGCCACTGAGATTCAGGTGGAGAGTCAGGGGCCATTTTGCTTTCTCTTTCACTCCCATGCTCAGTATCATGAAGAGGGCCTGCTTTATATTGAAACGCTAAAGCAAAAAAAATATCATTTTTTCTCCATGTCCATTGCCAGTTATGCTCAAATTCCAGAGCTAGTAGAGGTGTCTTCAAAGAATTCTCTAAGCTATTTGACGATTCCTTTTGAGTTGCCTCAGTTAACCGAATCCATCGTGAAGGGATTTGCTCAAAAAGTTCAAGTATTGATCGCAGATTTATCCAAGCAAAATGAGTGGGACACCAACCAAATTAGCGTTCAATTTAAGCAAGAAGAAACGTCTCAAATTTCAGAAGAATCCCTGGCCGGAATTGTGGGGCGATCATCCGTCATGCGATTGTTGTTCGATCGAATTAACCGAAGTGCATCCAATGATACGCCAGTATTTTTATGCGGTGAAAAGGGCACTGGCAAACACCTCATCGCCCAAGTCATTCATAAACTTTCGGGCCGCGGTCAAAATTCGCTCAATCAACTGAATTGCCGCTTGGTGCCAGCTCAAATTTTAGAGCAAGAATTATTTGGAAGTTTTAGAATTTCCTCAAACAGCCAGCATATCCAATCGGTAGGAAAAATTGAATCCTCTCAAAAATCAACTCTGCTTCTAGCAGAAATTGATTACCTCACAAAAAATTTACAAGAGCGTTTGATAAAATTTGTACAGTCCAAGCAAGTCGACGGACAAATGGGTGCTAAACCTACTCGTGTGGATCTAAAACTTATTTTTTCAGGCGAGAAAAATTTAGAAAAATTAGTGCTGGAGGGAAAATTTCGTGAAGATTTTCTCTACTCCCTTGGACACACTTTAATCAAAGTTCCTGCACTAAGAGAGCGCAAAGAAGATATTTCATTATTGATTGGTCACTTTGTTAAAAAATATACCAGTACTAATAAATCAAACTTTATTACTTTTTCAGGGCCATGCATGGACATCCTCATGCGCTACGATTGGCCAGGAAATGTAAAAGAGTTAGAAGATCTCGTTATGTATCTCGTGATTCATCGAGGCGGGACGGTGATCAATCCGGAAGATTTACCTATCAATATCCATTCACCCAAAGTTGTTCAGATTAATAATTTAAAGGAACAAGTATATTTACCTGAGACCGGAATTAATCTCAAAAGCATGATTAGTGATCTTGAAGACGCTCTCATTATTCAGGCGATGGGCCGAACTAATGGGAATAAACATAAGGCCGCACAGCTGCTCGGCCTTAACCGAACTACGCTTATTGAGAAAATGAAAAAGAAGAAATTGAGTTGATTTAAGTCCAGTTGGATTTGATTTGGATCTTTTATTGTTTGGATTATTCTAATTTTTTTATTTCTAGACTCAGTAATTCATTTTCTTGTCTGATTTTTTTAATTTCAGCATCATAAAAATTATAATTGATAAGAGCACTAGTTCGTTGGGCCTCGCTATTATTTTCATCCGCTTTGTCTATTTTTTTGTTTTCTGTATCGCGCATTTCTTGTAACCCACGTACCAGCTCTTTGTTGGTCCGAATTTGGCGTTCATAAAAAATAATTAAATCATCTGTTTCGGCGGCAATAAGAAAACTTAATGCTTTCGCATTTAAGTCAGCAATTTGCTGGGGAGTTGGATCTTTCAAGACGGGCAAAAAATAAGGTGTTGGAGGATTAGCATTTTCATTAAATTCGCTGTTGAGAATAAAAAAATTTCTAGGAGAGGCCCGATTAAGCTTATCTGGGAACTGATCTAATAGTTGTTTGGACTGTCTGTTAGGAAGTTTTAATATTGATGCTAATCCTGAAAAAAATTGCAATCCGTAGCTTTCGAAATTGATAAGAGTGAATAAAAAGAGATAATTATTAAAATAATTGAATCTTGATTTCATCATTCGTGCAAAATTTAAAATTTTTAAATGCTCTTGAGTGAAACCCAGTTGATACTTTGAATTATACATTTTAGCTAGGTCTATAAAAATTAAATCCGCATAATCTCCGGTTAATGTACTCCAGTTAATGATCTCGTTGGAAGAATTGGTATAGTTATAGTATTGAGTATTATAAAATTTAATGGATTGTGCAAAAAGGTCGAAATTTAATTTAACATTCTCAGATTGATTTTTCGAAGAAAGTACTTTTACAATTTCTTCAGGAGTTAGATAAGGCAAGCTCTCATGATAATTCCAAAAAGTTCGGTAAACGTCATCTGTGGAGGCGAATTTAGTATTCGCCGAATTAGAACCAGTTGGATTACTGAATTTGGCTTCAAACCATTTCGTTAATTTTTCTCCTACCCATGAGCGCGTGTAAGGACTGGAATTTGTGACTGGAGGGGTCACTGTTACTGAGCATCCGAGAACATAATCTTCTCCATTGAAAATAATTTCTGCGTAACTAATTTCAATGCTTAAAATAAATAACAAAGACCTTAGATTTAATAAAGTCATGCTTGGCCTCTCGTTAATTGCCTCAGTATCATTTTGCACTAAGCTAAAAATAGGGCCAGACAGGGAAAATTTATTTTTTTTATTAATAGGATTTCAATAATTTATATATTTTTAAAATGGTAAAGCTTGAGAGTTATGCTTTTTTTTTAAGTAGTGAGCATTTTTTTCCACTCTAACTTGAAACTGACAATTAGAATATGATTTAGAGAGGAGATTATTTCCCCTTTTGAGGAAATGAGCGTCATTATTTTGAAAAAATTCATTCATGGATTGAATATTTTTTTCCTGTTTCTCGTTTGCTGCACTAGTGAAGTAATCAGTGCAAGTATCAAACAAGAAAAAACCGAGCGCTACTTGCGTTGGATTTTACCATTTTCTAAAGATAAAATTACCATCTCCAAAGATAATAAAAGCCTAATGATTGAAACACTTGATAGTAGCATCTATGAAGCCCTCTGCCAGGAATTAAAATCAAAATCGCTGGATAAAGAATATTTCAAGTCGATCATTCCAACGGAAAAGAACAATTCATCAGGCGCCTATCAGTTGGCCTTGCAGCTAAGCAAAGATAATGTGGAAATGTTTCAATTTAGACGCGAAGAAGATCAATCGCTCATCATTGATTTTTGGGTCAATAATGAGGATTCAGCTAGTGCTAAGGATACTGAGGAACTAACAAAATCAGAAAAAATTAAAAAGAAAAAAGAATTATCCATAGAAATAAAAGAAGATTGGATCGAACCAGATAAAGTGGTGGTGGAAAAGAAAAAAGAAGAGAGAAAGAAAGATGAATTATTATTTGCCAAAGAAAAATTAGACAAAATTACTGAGAACGTAAAATTACTTAGTGAATCACCCCAGAGAAATGAAAAAAAAACTACCTACCTAGATTTTCGTTATGGATCATCTTTTTTATGGAAATATGAACCCATCATGCCCATGATAGAAAAAGATATCGACCTTACAGTGAAGACTCCGGAATTTTTATATCCAGTCGTTGACCGTCCAAAGTTTAAAGAAGAAAGAGAAGCTCACCTCCAGCTCATGATCAACTTCTATAAAAAAAGAAACTTTGGTTTCATGAAAAAAAGTATCGATCTCTTTGAGAAAAGATATAAATTGCGCCCTAATGAAAGGGAGCTTATTAAATATCTATCTGCTCTCTCACTTATTCAATCTCATTTTAAATCTAGTAATCCCTCTCTCTTTGCATCGGCGATCGTTTTATTAGAAGAGTTACTACAAGAAACTACTGATTCTACGATGAAGCAAACCTTGTACCGCTATATAATTCAATACAAGATAGATCAGAAAGACTATGTAGGATCGCTTAAATTTGCTCGCGACTTTTTCATATTCTCTCAAGAAAAAAATATTAAATCTCAAATATTTATTAGTTCGAAAACGATCATGTTTGCACTAGCGAAATTGGGAGAGGTCGATAAGCTTGATAAATTTATGGAAGAACCTTCCGTGCAAGATTGGTTAGACGGACAAGAGGGACTGGGGTTCAAATTTTACTCCATGTATTTGCGAGGAGATTTTGGGGCCATCACAAATCAATTTGAAAAACGAGAGAAGGGGTTAACGAAACCCTTCTATCCTCCCATTTTATTTACTGTCGCGGAAGCTTACTTTAATTTAGGGGAGTTTGAGAAATCCCTCGCGCTCTATAAAGATTTTGTAAAAAGTTATAGTTTCATTTCTGAAGCTTCTTTTGCACGATTGCGTATCGCTCTCAATATGGATTTACTTGATTACCCATTCACGCAAGTCACAAGTTCTTACCTAGAGGCGATCAATTTATCGACTCTCGCGAAAGCACGATATGAGGCCAAACTGCGCTATATAGGGCTCGCTTTCAACCGAAAAGTCACGTTGGCACCAAATGATAGTGACAAAACGATCCTGGGTTTTTTTGATTATCAAATGGATGAAGAAATCCAAGTGAAAGATAATCTGAAACAATTACTATGGTTGACTAGATTGCGATCACTTATTCGGGAAAAGAAATACGAACTTGCAATGACTTACTGGCAAACACTTCCCCTCGATGAAATAGACTCCTCTTACAAAGAAGTTTTCGTGAAAGATGGCACGGAAATTGTAATTGGTTTATTGCAAGAGTCCTTTACGGCAAATGATTATGCCAAGGTACTCAAAAGGTGGGGGATGTACCAAATGCCATTTAGTGAATATTTAGCGAAATCAAAAGATGCCCTTTATTATATTTCGCAATCGGCGCTTAAATTAAACTTAACTGACATTGCACAACAGTACATCGAAAAATTTTCAACTGTGCAGGAATATAATTTTCCGATTTGGGTGGATCGTCTTCACAGTGCCAATGATTTTGATTTGCTTATTTTTAAGAGTTATCTTAAGCAAAAAAACATGACGGCCGCTCGTTCGACTCTCGCTAGCTTGACAAAAAATTCCCTACTCTGGAACTGGGGACAGGCCATGATGATGTTTGAAGAGAAAAAATTACCAGAGGGAAAAAATTTCACCGAAAGTATTTTAATTACGGAGAAAGTGTCAAAATTAGATAAACAAGATTTAGTCGATTTATTACTCAACTATTTTGATGCTCAGGAAAATGTTGATTGGGACGAGGGAGTGAGATCACGTGTTTCTGCCATCTTACAAGGTATATCGATTGAAAATTTGCAATTTAAAAATGTAATTGAAAAAGGCCACTATTTGTTAACTGAGTGTTACGCTAGAGATTCAGTAAAAGATTTTGATAATATCGAAAAAAGTTGGAATTTTTTTAAATCGAATTTTCCCGAGTCAGGATATATTTATAGAATGAACTATATCTACGCCTCATCCTTGATCAAAAATAAGAAATTTAAGCAAGGTAGATCGAGCTTAGATGATTTGATTAAGAATGCGAAAACTCCGAGCTACATAAGGGAAATGGCAAAGAATGATATTAACTCGCTGACGGATTCAGCGAACATATAATAATCAAGGTAAGCGCTTTGCGCCGCCAACGACAAACGAAAGACAGGAGGTCTTCATGTCAGTGTTTCAAGTAAGTTCGCAACAACTCATTGGAAAAAATTTTAAATTCCAAAAGGCCATGGAAAATGCGCGAACCCTCGCTGTAAGCAAGGCGCCTTTGCTCATTGTCGGTGAAGCAGGTACGGGTAAGAAAAGTCTTTGCAATTTCATTCATCAAAATTCCGCCAGAAAAGACAGGCCCCTTATTTTTGTCGATTGTTCACTTGATGTTTTAGAAGTGCAAAAAGAAATTCTCGGACATCGCGATCGAGAGGGCAAATTTATCAAAGGTGTTTTAGAGCGAGCAAACGGTGGGATGGTGGTCTTCACAAATATTGATTGTCTGGATGAAAATTTTCAGAAAAAACTTTTTTCCATTCTCAGTGAATTAACGGATTACGATATTGATATCAGACTGATGGCGACGACTGAAAAAAATCTCTCCAAGATGGTGGCCGCTGGACGATTTTACCGTGCTCTCTTTACTTTCTTTGGAAATTCAATGATTGGCCTTCCCGCACTTAGAGAGCGAACGGAAGATATCAATGACATCGTTCACTACTACGGCGAGTTATTCGCAAGTAAGTATGAAAAAGGAAAAATTGAATTTACAGAAGATGCCTTAATGAAATTTCAAGAGAATCAGTGGGCGAAAAATTTTACCGAATTGAAAGATCTTTTAGAAAACGCCATCATGAATTCCAATCATAATGTCATTGATACTCTGGCCCTTGAAATGGCAGAAAAGAAAGCGGAAGGCAGATTAGTTGATGATGACGAAAATTTTTTGAAATTGATGAGTTTGCGAGACGCTGAAAAATTATTAATTAAAAAAGCACTCATACATACAGCGGAAAATAGAACCCAAGCGGCGAAGATTCTTGGAGTGTCCATTAGAACATTGCGAAATAAAATTAATGAGTATCGCACGGAAGGGACACAATATTTTGTGAACTTAAGATAATAGAGAAAGACAACAATATGGAAATCACAGATAAAACCGCCAACGCATTAGCAGCAGCGATCAAGTTTAGAGAAATGAAACAAAAAATCATTTCTTCAAATATCGCCAATGCCGATACACCAGAATACAAAGCGAAGACCATGGATTTTGAGGAGTCGTTGGGGCGAGCTTTAGATGTGGATGGAAAAATGTCTATCACGACTACGAATGATCGTCACTTCAATGTGGGATCTGGTGGCTTTGCGGGTTTGGAGCCTGAAATTTATGATGATCCCAATGGTATTCAATCAGATGATGGAAATACCGTTGATATGGAAAAAGAATTGGCCAATATGGCCGATAATAAAATTCAGTACGATGCTGCGGTAAATTTATTGAACAAAAAGTTAGCGCTCATGAAGTATACGTTAAATACTGAAAAATAATATTAGGTAGGAATAATGAACGTTTCAGTTTTGAAAGGAAAGAATTATGGAATTAGGAAATAGTTTTAAAATTTCAGCATCGGCCTTAACAGCGCAGCGCAAGCGTATCGATGCCATTTCTTCCAATCTTGCTAACGCACAGACGACGAGGACCGCTGAAGGCGGCCCATATCGCCGTAAAGAAGTTGTTTTTGGATCGGAACCAGTGAGAAAGAATTTTTCTGATGTCTTAGATGAATCAAAAGATGTGGATGCTCAAGAAGTACATGTCGTCGATGTTCAAAGTAGTGATAAACCACCTATACCCAAGTATGAACCCAACCATCCCGATGCTGATCCGGATGGATTTGTCTATTACCCAGATATTAATACGATGAAAGAAATGGCCGACATGATGAACGCTCAGCGAAGTTACGAAGCCAATGTGAATTCGATGAATATTAGTAAATCTATGGCCCTCAAAGCTTTGGAGATTGGAAAAAATTAATTTAGAGTAATTGTTTTTCATTGAAAGGATTGAGTATGAGTATTTTAAATGTGGGTCAGATGAGTTCGACTCTTGGAACGGGAAAAATCAAAGAGTGGGCGAATTCTCAAAATCAAAGTTTAGAGTTAGGAAATATAAATCCGCCTCTTGGGGCCGGTGACCAAACAGCGGCCACGCCCCAAAGTTTTGCCAGTTTTCTTAAAACTTCTTTATCCGACGTCAATCAAATACAAAGCTCAGCTAACGAATCTATTCAAAGACTAGTTAGCGGAGAGGAACAAGATATCCATGAAACGATGCTTTTAGTAGAAAAGGCAGAGTTGGCGTTTAAAACCATGGGACAAATAAGAAGTAAAGTGATTGAGGCGTACAGAGAGATTATGAGAATGCAGATTTAATTGATTGCAAAAAAAATTGATTTTGTTTTCGCTTCAATGATGAAGCAAAAAACAAAGTGACCAGAGAAGCTAGGAGGGTTTCTTGGAAAAAATGATCAAAGACATTATTAAAAATTTTACGGAGTTTTTAACAAGTTTATCAGGCCCGAAACGTGTGGCAGTCATTGCAACTTTGATCGCCATCGGCTGTACGATCACTGGTCTTTTTATATGGGCAGGCCAAACTCATTATAAAACTCTTTATTCCAATTTAACGACGGAAGATTCCGCGCTGATTTCTCAAATATTAGAGGAAGGAAAAATTCCTTATCTCGTGGAAGATGAAGGAAAAACGCTCAAAATTCCTGATGATAAAGTGGAAGTTTTACGACTAGAAATTGCCAAGCGGGGAGTTTCCTTTCAAACAACACTCGGCTATGAAGTTTTTGATAAGCAGGCCTTTGGAACCACTAATTTTGTTCAAAAGGTTAATAGACAGCGAGCGATTGAAGGAGAGTTAGTCAAAACGATTACTCATTTAAAAGGGGTGATTAGGGCACGGGTACATTTGTCGCTTCCAGAATCGAGTCCTTTCGTTAGTGAAAAGAAAAATCCTACTGCCTCAGTCGTGCTTGACGTGCGCCCTGGATATACGATGAGCTCAGACGAAATCAAAGGAATTTCGCACCTTGTTTCTGCGGCCATTGAAGGAATGCGTCCTGAATTTGTCGTTGTCTTAGATACAGGGGGCAAGAAATTATCAGAAAATGTTTCAGATAGTATGACCGCCGAAACCGCAAATCGTGTCGCTCTTGAAGCGTCCATGAATTCAAAATATGAAAAACAAGTGGAAGAAATTCTAAGTAGAGTCGTAGGTTCGGGAAAAATAGTGGCGAAAGTTTCCGTCAATTTGGATTACACCGAAAAATTAGAAACAGAAACAACCTATGACGGTGAAAATAGTGCGATTGTATCAGAAGTATCCAATACTCAAAAATTTCAGGGAGCAAGGCCTTCTCCACAAGGAGTACCTGGAGCTAAAAGCAATGTTCCAGGAGAAAATCCTCAACCACAAACGCCGATGACAACCAGTGATACTGACAAAAATTTAGTAACAAAAAATTATCATGTTCCCTCAAAAGTAACCCAAGCAAAAAAACCTGCGGCCGAAATTAAGGCCGTCAATGTGGCAGTTATGGTGGATGGAAAGCGAGTCCCCCTTTTAGATGCCAGCGGAAAACCCGTTTTGGATACTCAAGGATTGCCAAAAACCAAATATGAAGCTTGGACGGAATCGGAACTACAAAATTTTTCTGAAATCGTAAGTTCATCACTGGGAATTAAACCAGAACGCGGCGATAAAATCGTGATGAAAAATATGGAATTTGCCCAAGAAGATATGAGTCACGCTGAGAACTGGATGGCGAAACAACAGCAAGCGGAATTCATTCGCAATCTAGTAAAATATGTGGTGATTGGAATTATTGTTTCCCTCTTTTTTATTCTCATCGTGAGACCGTTTATTCAGTGGATCACAGATAACTCAGTGGATTCCATTGAAGATTTTTTACCAAAAACTTTATTAGAATTAGAATCTTTGCAAGCAAATCAAAAATTGCCAGGACTGGAAGATTCTCTTCCTGCCATTGAGGAACGTCTCAATCCTGATAAGGTGGAAAGTAACTTGCTAAAAGATAAAGTGGTGGGACTCATTGAACAAAATCCTATGAAAGCTGCCCAAGTAGTAACAGGCATGATTCATACGATGGAAGAATCTAAATCAAATGCAGCAGCGTAAAGAATTTTTATGGGAAGAATAAATAACTAATGGTCGCGAGGAAAAATGGCCGAAGAAAATTTTGACCCAGACCAAGACTACTCGCTCCTCACAGGGCAAGACAAAGCGGCGATACTTCTTAGTACCGTGGGAACCAACGCGACCAAAATGATATTTAAGTATCTCAAAGATAATGATATTAAGCGAATTATCGCAGCGATGACCAACATTAATAAAATTCCCATTTGGCAAGTAAAGAGAGTCTTAGAAGATTTCTATCAGCAGATCAATGAAGAAAATGAAATACTTTTTTCAGACAACAAAGGAAGAGATTTTATCTTTTCTGCGCTTGGCGAAGATCGTGCAAAATTACTTTTAGGTCAGGTTGCGGAATTTGGAAGTTCCAATTCACTTGAATCTCTCGAGCTAGTTGATACCAAAACATTATCTGATTTTCTTATTCACGAGCATCCTCAAACAATTTCACTGATTGTTGCCCACTTAGAGAGTGATAAAAAAGTTGACGTCGTAAGAAGATTACCTGAGACGATGCAAGCAGAAATTGTGATGAGAATTGCCAATCTTGATAAGGTTTCTCCAGATCTGATTTCCCAATTAGATGAAATCTTAAAAGTAGAACTTTCTGCTCGAGGATCTCTGGATGCTAAACAGTTGGGTGGTGTTCAACCAGTGGCGGAAATGCTCAACCTTATGGATAAATCCACAGAGAAAAATGTTATCAGTAAAGTGGAAGAAAAAGATCCCGAGTTGGCAGAAGAAATTCGTAAACGTATGTTTGTCTTCGATGACCTTGTTCATGTGGATGATGTGGGGATTCAAGAACTTCTTCGTGCTGTGGATAACTCGAAAATGGTTCTTGCTCTTAAAACTTCCACAGAAGAAGTTAAAAATAAACTCTTCAAGAACATGTCTGGACGTGCGGCCAATATTCTTAAAGACGATTTACAAAATCTTGGTCTTACCAAAATTTCTGAAATTGAAAAAGCTCAACAAGAAATTATTCAAATTATTAAAGATCTCGAACAAAAAGGTAAGGCCACTGTTAACCGCGGTGGAGAAGGTGAGCAATATATATGACCTCATCTTCGTACAAATCCAAGGCGTTTAAAATTGATGACCGAACTATTTCGACCCTGGGAGAAGTTCGAGAATTTACCATTCCCAATTTATCTGAAGATCGAAGAGATTTTAAGATGCTTGATTTTACCCCAAAAGCTGATTTTTCAGCTCTAAGACAAGAGTATCAAAAATCTCAAGACCAGCATTTCAAAATTGATCACATTGTGAGTGAACGAAGAGGTCATCAACAGTACGAAGATAATCTTATTGAAAATTCGATCCATGAAAAAGTAGAAAAAAAAATAAAAGAAATTGAATCCCAATATAAAGAACGCGGTCATAATGAAGGCCTAGAGTTGGCCAGACAAGAAATTCAACTGGAACTTTCTAAATCGGTAAAAGCAAAACTTGATGATATTGACGAAATGGTTCAGGAGATAATGTCATTAAGAAAAAAAATAATGGAAGAGTCTTTCAGTGATATGTTGAAAACATTACAGCTCATTTCCAAATGGATGGTTTATAAAACCATGGATCAAGAATCCATTTTATTATTAATGAAACGTGCCTTTCATGAAATTGGTACCGAACAAAATATTCTCATAAAATTAGATAAAGAAAATTACCTAAGAAAAGAAGATGTCCTTCGTTCCCTCATTGAAGAGTTTGGCGAACTAAAACATATCCGATTTGTTTGCGATGAAAAACAAATAAGGCCTGGTTTTCAAATCGAACTTGATAACGTGCTTGTCGACGCTTCCTTCGAATCTCAAATGCAAAGAATTGATTTACTTTTTGAAAAAATGAGAGAAAAAGGCAATGAAGACCTACCTGAATAATATTGCATTAACTCTCGATCAATTACTGCCTTATGAAGTAGTAGGAAAAGTCTTGTCCACCCGTGGGCAAGTGTACGAAACCTACTTACCTCAAGCAACCGTTGGCTCACGTGTACTATTTTCTGCAGACAATAATGAAAAAGTGGAAGGTGAAGTCGTGAGCATCAAAGAAAAACTTTGTTATTGCATTCCCTACTTTGAAATTACTGGGATTAATAGCAACACCAAAATATTTTTAAAGAACATGGATAATAAAATAAAATTATGTCCGGAGCTCCTCGGACGCGTGGTCGATTGCAGTGGAATTCCCATTGATAAAGGCCCATCGCTGGAAAGTTTGGCCGAAGAAGAGCGCAGCATTTATGGTGTGGCCATGAATCCTTTAGATAGAGTTTCCATAAGTGAACCGATGTACACCGGAATAAAAAGTATCGATAGTTTTCTTACTCTCGGCAAGGGCCAGCGGATTGCGATTATGGCCGGATCGGGTGTTGGTAAATCCGTTCTCATGGGCATGATTGCAAGAAATACTCACGCTACGGTAAACGTGATTGCTTTAATTGGAGAACGGGGCCGTGAGGTTTTAGATTTTATTAAAGACGATTTGGGAGATGAAGGATTAAAAAATTCTGTGATCGTTACGGCAACTTCTGATACATCACCACTCATGAGAATCAAGGCCGCTTACACTGCTACTACGATTGCAGAATATTTTCGCGACTTAGGTCACGATGTCATGTTTATGATGGATTCGGTCACTCGTTTCGCCATGGCCTGCCGGGAAGTCAGTATGAATGTGGGAGAACCTCCAGGCCCCAAAGGATATGGCCCCTCTGTTTTTGCCAAACTTCCAAAATTATTAGAACGCATGGGAACCAAAAAAGAGGCCGGAAGCATCACGGGGATTTATACGGTACTAGTGGAGGGTGGAGATTTCGATGAACCTATTGTTGATTCGATTCGATCAATCGCTGATGGGCACATCGTTTTATCGCGTGAATTGGCATCAAGAAATTTTTATCCTGCCATTGAAGTTTTGCAATCAGTATCTCGAGTTATGAATAAAGTAGCGAAACGCGAACATCAAGTTTTATCAGGGCATTTAAGAGACTTAATGAGTATTTATAATCAATCTGAAGATTTAATTAATTTGGGTGCCTATGTGAAAGGGGCGAACATTAAATTAGATAAAGCGGTGGCGATTAAAGATGATATGGATAAATTTTTAAAACAAGATTACGACGAGAAAAGTGACTATGAATCCCTCTTTGATCTCATGGTAGAAATTGCGAGAAAGGGTGAACGAAGTGTAAATCCCGAGTTGTTTAATGAAACTGATCAATAATCGTGAACAATAAAAATGAAAAAATTCAAATTTAAATTATCACCACTGCTTAAAATAAAAGAACTGGCGAAATTTCAATTGGAGCAAAAATTAGGAAAATTGAATGAAGAAATTCGTTTGCGTGAGGAAGAAATAAAAAATAATTTTGATGATATAAAAAATTTATTAAATTCTGCTTCACCTGAAGGAGGGACAAATCTCTTGATTGGTTTTGATTACCTCGGTCATCGGAAGAAAAATATTCAATTACTAAAAATAGATTTAAATCAATGGCTAGATTCGCGGGTAAAATTAATGCAGCAGATTACCCAAGTAACTCGTGAAATCGAAAAAGTGGAAGAAATTAAAAACGAAAAATTAAAGGCTTGGAAAAAAGAATTAACGAAGAAAGAAGAAATGGTCATTGAGGAAAACTATTTAATTAAAAATCATTATAGTGTGGATTAGGAATTTTATGAGAAATTTTTTTACTATTTTTATGTTTATTTTTGTATTAGATTCTCAATCACTGTCGGCCAAAGAAATTCCTGAACTAAATACGGAATCTAAAGATAAGGCACAAGAAAAAATTTATACACAAGCTGAATTTGATGAAAAATTGAATAAGAAATTATTAGAAGAGGTCACAAAAATTAAAAAAACAGGTCTAGTCGAGCTGACTCAAGCGCTGCTTAAGCGGGAGCAGGCGATTGGAGAGCAAGAAGAAAAACTCAAGCAAAAAGAAACAGAGATAAAATTTCAAGGAAAAGATTTTGATGCCAAGATTGCAGAGTTCGAAAAACGGCAAAAAGAGTTTATTGCCTGCAATCAAAAAGTGGAAAAAGATTCCGCCGTGCGCGTTTCAAAAATGGTAGATGTCATTAGCACCATGAAACCTGACCGGGCCGCTGCACTACTATCAACGCAAACCCCTGAATTAGCAGTGCAAATACTCTCATTATTAGAAAGCCAAAAAACTTCAAAAATTTTTAACGTCATGGATAAAGAAAAATCTGCCCAGCTTCAAAAGATGTACCTAGATATGAAAAGATAGATCTAATATATGACGCAGATTACATCAGCTAATATTCAAACCGATACTTCTTCCTCTTCTCCTACGGCGAAAAAAATTTCTTCACTTGCTCATCAATCGCAAATGAAAAAAAAGGATTCCTTTTTTAATCCCTCTGAAGAATTGGACAGCAACAATTTTTTAATGGCGATGATGTCACAATCTCCATCTGGATCGGCAGATGTAAAAAGTTCTTTAGATAAAAATAATTCCTTCGATTCAAGTCAAAAAATTCTTAGTCAACTTATGAGCAGATTGAATGGTGCGAGTGATGTGATTACACAAGAAGTTAATGAAGTTAGCGATAGAGCAGATAGTAATTCACCTGACGATATGCGCCTGAAGCTAGGAGCTCATACTTTAAAAAATTCCCAGTTAATGAATTCATTAAACTCTCAACATGGGCACTTATCAACGGATGATATGTTGAGTCTGAAAAATAAATTTGCTCACTCGAATGCCCATCACATGGGACGGCCTTTGTCGGAACAGAATCATTCCTATAGTCAGATGGATTCGCAAGGGGTTAATTCAAGAAATTCATTCTTAGGAAAAACCAAAAAAATAACTTCCTTGAAGAATGGAGATTTTCAAATTAATCCGAGGCCATCGATGATCGTGGATAATAAATTATCTTTAAACCCGATGCTAGGAAATAATTCTCAATACCAAAATCAAGATTCTAACTTAAGTGATCGTGGACAAATTTCATTGATCAATCATAAAAATTCTTCAAACCTCTCTGAGCTGACTGCAACAATTAAAAATTATATTGTTAAGCAGAATATGGCGCAACGTTTGGAAAAATTAGATTTTCATGTTGATCATTCTACTCTAGGGAAAATTGATATCTCCGTTTCAAAAATGGAATCTGCCCAATTAGGAAATGATACTTTTGAAATTAAGTTATCACCTTCCAATCTTGCGACCCAGCAACTCCTTATGGAAAACAGAGGAGAGCTACAAAATCAACTTAAGTTGGCCGGCATTCATACCTCAGACATTAAAGTCGAGCAAAATTCATCATTAAATTCTTTATCTTTTGATCGATCGATAGCGCAGTTGTCTGATCCCTCTCAAGTGAAGGACTTAGCTCAAAATGCTTCCGCAGGTTTTTCTTCTCAGTCTAATTCTAATTCTCAATCTCAGTCTCAATCCCAGTTTCAAAATCATTCATCACCCTCTGAATCTTCTTGGATGAGCGATCTTCTTGGTAATGAAAATTCCAAAAGTTCTCAGTCTTACGGGGGAAGTGAGGGCAGAGAGAGAAGAGACGAGATGTGGAATATTTTAAATGAAAAGCGTAGGTCTTATGCCTGAAATTGGAAGACCAGTCACATCTGAGCAATCTCAACTTATGAAGGCCGAAATCCTTAAGCCAAAACTTGATAAAGAAGTGGTGGATAAAATTGCAGGCACAACCAGAAATGATCGATCCAAACTTTTTGCCAAAAAAGATCCTTCGAAACTAGATAAAGATGATTTTTTAAAAATGCTTTCCAATCAGATACAAAATCAAGATCCGCTCAACCCGGCCGATCAAAAACAATTTACCCAAGAACTGGCCCAATTTTCTCAGCTCGAGCAAATGACCAACCTGAATAAAAAATTTGAAACCTGGGCCGGAAACCGGGAATTAGAAAAAAAATTATCAGCGGCCCAATTTGTTGGAAAGCGTGTTGTGACTGAAGGAAATTCTATCACTCATGGACAGGAAGGAAGACCGCCAGGGGCAAAAATCGTCTTCAATCTAGATCGCAACGCAAAAGAAGTTATTGTGAGAGTTAATGATAAGGGTGGAAATTTAACAGCAGAAATTCCCATGAGCAATCAAGGTAGTGGTTCCCACGAAGTTGATTGGAATGGCAAGGCCACCGATGGTTACCCGGCCCCCCCTGGAGAATACCAAGTATCCATTAAAGCGTGGGATGAAAATTTAAAAACTATCATTCCTGAAACGCGTGTCGGAGGACTTGTGGAAGGGGTCTATTTTGATGGCGATGAAATTATGTTAACCGTGGAAGGAAGAAAGGTTTCACTAAAAGATGTTAAGAGTTTTCATGAAGGGAATAAATCAGTGGAAAAACAATTGAAAGCTTTTCAAACAGAAGCTACCAACCCGCTATTACAAAAAGTAATTGAAAATCAGCAACAGCAACAGCAACTACAACAAAAGCAAGATCTTCAAGCGCAAGCACTACAGCAACCTATCCCTTCAAATGGTAGTGACGTCGATCAACCTATGACATTGGATGAAAATTTATGATCAACACAGAATTACAATCGATTCTTAGTTCTTATAAGAGTGGCGATCTCAAGCGCCCGGGGGGCCCTGGGAGCACAGGAAGTAATAGTGCTGCTCGAGGTGCAGAAAAATTAGATAAACTTAAATCCGCCGAAGAATTAGGTAAACCAAAAGAAGTAAGCTTCGAAGAAGTACTGAAAGGAAATTCCAAGGAAGTACCCCTCGAAGCTAAAGTGGCAGCTAAGAATGGTGATAGCGATCTTCTCATCAGCCAGCATGCGATAAAAAGAATGACTGAGCGAAATATAACTTTAGATGCTGAAGAATTTACTAAATTAAAATCCGCGCTCCAAAAATTGCGGACAAAAGGAGGACAAGATTCCCTCGTTATTACCAATAAAGCTGCTTACATTTTAGATGTAGGAAATAATAAAGTGGTAACCGCGATGGATAAACAAAGTTTAAATGATAATGTTTTTACAAAAATTGATTCAACATTAATTTTGTAGAATGAAAGTCGTGTTTTGTTTTTGTTTTCTTTTTTATTTTATTTTTTTTATTAACTGAAGCGAAGAGTTTTACGTCTGGCCCTTTTTTGTTAGGAAGACGTCCTAGAAATTCCATAGTTGATGGAACTAGCTCTCGCAGATCGAAGCCTATGGAGGGGCATAATGTCTATATTAAATTCACTAAACATTGGTATCACAGGTCTTAAGGCGCAAGGCGGAAGCATGAGCGTGATTGGTGATAACATTGCCAACGCGGGTACTTTTGGTTTCAAAAGTTCGCGGGCGCAATTTCAAGATCTCATGGCGAGATCGATGAAAGGTATTGAAGGTGGTAATCAAATTGGTGCTGGTGCGAAATTATCTCAAGTGACACCGCAGTTTAATCAGGGAGCAGTTAACCGAACAGAAAATGTGACAGATCTTGCGATTGAAGGAAATGGATTTTTTGTCGTCGATACACCGTTTGGTCGTAGCTACACACGTGATGGTTCTTTCAATTTGGATAAAGAGGGTAAACTGGTGACGAGTGATGGTTATAATATTATGGGATTTCAAGTGGATGAAAAAGGGAACATGACCAATAAGTTGGGTGAAATAAAATTGGGCAGCACCACGATTGCTGCGCGCGCTTCAGAAGAAGTTAAGTTAATGGTCAACCTCGACTCAAGATCCTCGGTCGCTCCGTTTGATCCCAACAACCCTGATAAAACTTCCCAGTTTAATACAAGCGTGACCGTGTTTGATAACGTTGGTACTGAGCGCGTGGTGCATTTGTTTTTTGAAAAAAAGGCAGACAATAAATGGGATTATCACGCGATGGTTGACGGCGCTGATGCGCAAGGTGGACAACCTGGGAAATTATTGGAGATGGCAAAAGGTTCGCTTGCTTTCTCTGATCAAGGACAATTGCAACAAGTGGATGAAGGAACAAATTCTTTTAATTTTAATAAAGGTGCAAAGCAAGGGCAAAAAATTAAATTTAATTTTGGTAAAACTCTTGCTGAAGGTGGAAATGGTTTTGAGGCCGCCACGCAGTTTGGATCAAGATCGAATGTGGCCCGTCATACCCAAGATGGAAATTCAGCGGGGACCATGCAAAGTATTTCCTTTAATGATGAAGGCACGTTAACAGGTTCTTATGACAACGGAGTGCAACGAGATTTGGCCCAAGTTTCCATTGGGAAATTTCAAAATAACGAAGGCCTAATAAAATTAGGAAAAAACTTATTTAAAGAAACTCGCAAGTCAGGCCCAGTCGTCGTGGGTGCACCTGGATTCGATGGCCGTGGAAAAGTTCTCTCCAAGTCGATAGAGCTCTCAAATGTCGATATTGCTGATGAATTTATTAGTTTGATGAACGCACAAAGAAATTTTCAAGCTAACACAAGAACGATCTCTACCAGCGATCAGATGTTGCAAGAAGTGTTAAACATTAAACGTGCTTAATCAACCTGATCTGCTTAAATAAAATTTAGTCGCCGAAGAATAAAAATTTTTCGGCGACTTTTTTAGATACTCTCAAAAATAAATTTGGCGTTCTTCGCTTGATCTTTAAGGGCCAATGGAAATTTTTCAACAGAAAATTTATTTAATTTATTTTCAAAAATAAAAAAATAATCAAAGGAATTTTCATTGCTTACGTCTTTTATTTTCAGCAATTGAAATACAGTGGCAAGTTCCTTTTTTAAAAAAAGTTCCTCCGAATAATTACTTATCGTAATGATAGGAAAGGGCCTGGAATAAAAATGACTTATATAAAGGGATTTAAAATTTACATTTGAAGATGATTCTGTTTGTTTTGATATTTGCTGGAAAATATTGGGGATATTAATATCAGTGATTCCAGATACGAGAAAAAGAAATTCGTCGTGCCAGCTAGCATTTTTTATATCAAGGCCCGCGGTGAAAAAAACTATTCCCTGAGAATAAATATTTAGTCTTTTTGTGAGGAAATTAGCTGATTTGGGAACGTAAGTTTCAACTGTCATGCAAGTTGGCCTAATTTTTCCAGTAGCCCATTTACAAAACTTCCAGATTGTTCGTTGCCATAAGTTTTGGCCAGTTCTACGTACTCATTGATGACCACTGGAGTTGGTGTGGGTGGGTTCAAAAATTTCATCTCAACTAATGCTAATAAAATGGCCGTTAGATCGACTGGGTTGAGTCGCTCAATTTTCCAATTGGTTAAATTTTGGATGACTAATTCCTCAAGCTTGGTTTTTTCAACTAATGCGTAATGAAAAATTTCTTCCACAAAATTTTCTTGCGCATGTTCAAGAACTCCTAACGTCGTTTCCGCGTCCTTACGTAAATCTTTGATTTTTATTTTATCGGACCCAACTGATCCATCGAGTTTATTTATCTGAATTTGAAAACGATAAAAAAATAAAAAAGCATATTCCCTTGCTTTCCTTCTCCCTCTCACCAGCGTTACATTTTCCATTTTTAAACTTTTTACTTTTTTTTTATTATTTACGTTTTATTTTTTTATTTAGTGCTCAGTCGGTTGACCTATTTGTTGTCTCGATTTTATTTTATCTGGGTTTTTCAAATCAAAATAAAATTCATCAATATCTTCAAAACGTTTATATACCGAAGCAAAGCGCACATAGGCAACGGGATTGATTCCTTTCAAATAAAACATGACTTTTTTTCCTATATCTTGCGACTCAATCTCGGTTTGTCCTAATTCTAGTAGCCAACGCTCAATATGTTCCATAATCGACTGCACGACATCTTTTGGAATGGGCAATTTTTGGCACGCCTTTTCTAGCCCACGCGCTAATTTTTCTCGCTGATAATTTTCCCTTCTGCCATCTTTTTTGCAAATACTAGGGAAGTGAATTTCTACATATTCGTAGCTAGTCATTCGCTTCGAGCATCCAATGCATTTTCTTCTTCGCCTAATGGCACGACCATCTTCTAGTGGCCTGGAATCCAATACTTTGGTTAAACTTTTTTTGCAAAAGGGGCACTTCATCATAGCTAAAATTTATCTTCTTTGAATTAAAATGTTGTCGTTTCATCTTTGAAAAGTGGGAATTCTCGGCAAAAAGCTTTTACTTCTTTGGCGATGTCTTTTTGAATCGTTTCATTTGTTGGATTATTCAGTGATTTTACAATCCAATCTGAAATGAATTTCATTTCCCCTTCTTTCATTCCTCTGGTCGTAATCGCTGGTGTTCCAAGCCTAATACCTGACGTTACAAAGGGACTTCTTTGGTCATTGGGAATCATATTTTTATTACAAGTAATTCCCACATGATGAAGGAGTGTACTTGCTTCTTTTCCTGAAAGATTTAGGTTAATGGTTTTTAGTAAAATTAAATGATTATCGGTACCACCTGAAACCATTTCAATTCCGGCCTCCATTAAATTTTTGGCCATTGCCTTGGCATTTTTTACGACTTGCTCTTGATAAGTTTTAAACCCTGGTTTCAGTGCTTCACCGAAAGCAACGGCCTTAGCGGCGATCACATGTTCTAGTGGTCCACCTTGAATGCCTGGAAAAATTTGTGAATTCAAACTTTTCTCCCACTCTTTACTGCTTAAAATAATTCCCCCGCGTGGGCCTCTGAGCGTTTTATGAGTGGTGGAAGTAATAAAATCTGCAAGGCCAACAGGCGTTGGATGTACTCCTGCCGCGACCAATCCAGCAATATGGGCCATATCGACAAACAGATAAGCACCCACTTCCTTCGCAATACTGGACATCGCTGCAAAATCAATAAATCTTGAATAGGCAGAAGCACCCGCGATAAGCATTTTGGGTTTTTCTTTTTTTGCAAGATCTCTCAATTGATCATAATTAATTTGTTCCGTTTTTGAATCGAGGCCATAATGAATCGCTTGAAATAATTTTCCAGAAAAATTGACAGGACTTCCGTGAGTTAAATGTCCGCCTTGCCCTAAATCCATTCCCATGAATTTATCCCCTGGCTTCAGGGCCGCAAAGTAAACGGCCATATTGGCGCCCGACCCAGAGTGGGGTTGAACGTTGGCATACTCACACGGAAAAATTTTTTTTAAACGATCAATGGCAATTTGTTCGGATTCATCGACAAATTCGCAACCATCGTAATAACGTTTTCCTGGATAACCTTCAGCATATTTGTTGGTAAGAATGGATCCTTGCGCGGCCATGACTGCAGGCGAGCAATAATTTTCCGACGCGATTAACTCAATCCCAAGTCGTTGTCTCATGTCTTCATTTTCAATAATTCTTCCGATCTCCGGATCAGTCAGTGAAACGTCTCTTGTGACTTCATAAGACATAAATATTTCCTATGTTAGGGTATTGTTTTTTTTTGCGATCTAAATTTTTTTGAAAATTAAGCTGGAGTTCGTTCCCCCAAAACCAAAGGAATTATTGAGAGCGTACTTAATTTTTCTCTTAACAGATTTGTTTGGAGTGTAGTTTAAGTCGCAATCAGGATCCGCTTGGTCTAAATTTATGGTTGGAACAATTGTATCATGTAAAAGGGATTTAACACAGAGAACACTTTCAATCCCAGCCGCTGCCCCCAATAAATGCCCGGTCATGGACTTAGTAGAGTTGATATTTATGTCATAGGCATGCTTACCGAAGACTTCTTTAATCGCCAACGTCTCGGCCTTATCACCTAGCTGAGTCGAGGTTCCGTGAGCATTGATGTAATCAATTTCTTCTGGACGAATTTGAGCACACTCCAACACCGACTGCATGCATTGAATGGCCCCTAATCCTTCTGGGTGTGGTGCTGTAATATGGTGGGCATCAGAGCTAGAACCTGTTGCCACTAATTCTGCTAAAATATTCGCCCCACGTGCCTTGGCATGTTCATAATTTTCTAAAATTAAAATTCCGGCCCCTTCTCCCATCACAAAACCATCCCGATCCTTAGAAAAAGGACAGCTTGCCTTGTAGGCCGGCACGTCTCTTGTGGAGAGCGCTTTCATGCTATGAAATCCTGCGAGCGTAAATTTACTCGTCACCGCTTCTGCTCCGCCCGTAATCGCCACATCCATTTTCCCCAAGGCAATTTGCATATAGGCATTTTCAATGGCGTGTCCCGCTGAAGCACAAGCACTGGCGATCGCCAAGTTGGGACCTAGTAAACCTAACTTCATGGAGATGAGCCCACTGGCCATATTGGGAATGAGGGAAGGAATAAAAAAAGGGGAGGTTCGAGGCTGGGACTTCGTTAAAAATTCTCGGTAGGTCGTCTCAATAATGGGAAATCCCCCCATCCCCACACCAAGAATCACTCCGGTTCGCTTCTTTGAAGGATCATTTTCTAATTTTTCAAGGCCTGCATGAAAATAGGCCTCATGAGATGAATGTAAGGCGTAATGAATAAAGCGATCAAAGCGGTCTCGCTCTTTGTCCGCAAGTAAATCTGGACTAATGGAAAATCCAACAGGAATTCCTGCGACCTTAACAGGGTAGGAAAAAGGTACCCCTTGTTCGTGGTCCCATTGAGCTTGCTCAATTAATCTCACACCAGATTGGCCAAGAGTGGCCCGATTCCATATCTCATCAAGGTTATGACCAAGACCACAAATGGCCCCAAGACCTGTAACGACGACCCGATTTACATTCTTTGAGCTATTTAAGTTCATAGGTAAATCTTGGAAAAAAATTAAATTTAGCTATTTTTTTTTACTTGGATGTATTGAATAACGTCATTGACTGTTTTGAGTTTTTCCGTTTCTTTCTCGGGAATTTCTAGCCCAAACTCGTCTTCCATTTTCATCATCAACTCAACCATGTCCAAGGAATCAAGATTGAGATCATCAATAAAATTACTATTTGGCTGAATATTGGCAGGTTCAATTTTAGTAGTCTCAGAAATTAACTTAACAATTTTATCTTTTAATTCCATAAAATCCTCTTTTACTATTT